>JAUILS010000153.1 GCA_030432975.1 Actinomycetes bacterium | reverse complement strand
GCGGCAGGGCGACGTCGGAGCAGGCCAGGGCCGCCTCCGCGGCGGACGGGTCGGCCTCGCCGTCGCGCACGGTCGGCAACCAGTCGTCGACCGTCGTGTCCCGGACGACCTGGCGGTTGTGCTGCAGGGCCTCCTGCTCGGTGCGGGAGCCGACCCGTTCGCCCGGCGTCACGAACGGGAGGTCGGGCAGACCCGAGCTGAGCACGACGCGAACCACGTCGTCGTGCAGGCGCACGGCGACCGTCTCGGCGTCGAAGACGCGGCTGTCGCGCACCGCCGGCGCCGCCGGGTCGCTGACGTCGACGACGCTGACGCGGGTCTCGCGCTGCAGCTGCGGGAACGCCCGGCCGGGGAGCTGCCGGCGGGTGGGCATGCTGCGCTCCGGGCCGACCGCGACGACGGTGTCGCCGGCGAGCAGGATCTCGGCGCCCTGGACGCCGGGGAGCACCAGGCTGCCCAGCATCACCGGCTCCTCGCCGGAGACGTCGTACGTCGTCAGGCGGGGGCCGTCGACGGTGACGAGCAGGTCGCCGAGCGTCTTCACGGTGTCGGGCTCGTCGACGCCGACCTCCTGGACGTTGGTGCCGGTCTGGCTGCTGTCGGCCTCCTGGGTCCGCGACAGCTGCGTCGACGGCGCCGTGCCGGCGACCGCGCTCTCGGGCACGCCGTCGATGTCGTCGGCGTAGTAGACGATCGGGCTGTCCCACCCCCACGCGGTGACCCGCCCCAGCGCGCGGTCGACGTACCACTGCCGCAGCTCCTCGCAGGACGTCGCCGGCCGCAGGGCCGCGTTGGCCAGCCGCACCGGGTCGGCCACCGGGTCGGCCACGGTCGCGGGGCCGGTGGCCCCGGCCACCGCCATGCCTGCCAGGAACGACGCGGCCAGCGCCGTCGTCGCCAGCCCCACGCGCGTCCTGCTCGTCGCTCGGCCCTTCATCGGTCCCCCTCGGTCGTCTGCCTGACCCCGATGGGACGGGCGAGCCGGCCGAGCGGTTCCCGGAGACGGTTCGCGCTCGGGGTGGGCCGATGCGGGCGGCTAGCGCAGGGTGCGCGCCATCGCCGCGGACGCCGCGGTCAGCAGCACCACGCCGATGCCGACGAGCACGAGAACGTTGGGCCATACCTGGGCGAGGCCGTCGCCGTCGACGAGGATCTTCCACATCGCGTCGTTCATCCAGGCGTGGGGCGTGAAGAAGGCGACCCGCCGCAGGGCGTCGGGGAAGAACTCGAGCGGCTGCATCGAGCCGCCCAGGGCCGCGAGCACGAGCGAGAGCAGCAGGGCGACGGCGCCCACCTGCTGCTCGCTGCGGCCGATGGTGCCGAGCAGCATCGCGCCCCCGGTGCCCACCATGGCCATGCCGACGCAGAGTGCCCAGACGGCGCCCGGCTCCCGCCAGTCGACGCCGAAGAGCAGCATGCTGCCGAAGAAGACGATCGCCGCCTGGACCAGTGCCACCACGAAGCGGGCGATCGCCTCGCCGGTCACGATGGACGAGACGCGTGCCGGGCCGGCGCGCATGCGGCGGGTGACGCCGAGCTTGCGGGTGGTCAACAGGTAGACCGCGCCGTTGAGCGAGGTGAGGAAGATGAACAGGCTCAGCTGGCCCGCGGCGAGCACCGCGCGGATGCTGGCGGCCTCCTCCCCGGCCTCGCCGAGCTCGTCGACGTCGACGGTGATGGCCGGGACGGTCCCGGCCGCGGTGGTGACGGCCTGCTCGGCCGTCGCGGGGTCGACGCCGCTCTCGTCGGCCACCACGGCCACGACCTGCTGGTGGACGCCTGCCTCCTGCACCGCGGCGGCGAACACCGAACGCAGCTCGAGGTCCTCGCCGGCGCCGGGCGCCAGCCAGCGGAACGTCGTCACCCCGTCGGACTCCGCGACCACCCAGCCGGCGTCGAAGGTGCGACGGGCCACGTCGTCGCGGAGGTCGGAGGCGGAGGCGACCTCGACGAGCTCGACGTTCTGGAGGGCGGCCATCCGCTCGGTGACCGACGACGACATGGCGGTCGGGTCGGCGTCGACCACCCCCAGCCGGGCGCCGCCGGCGGAGCCGCCGATGGCGAGGCCGAGCGCGAACACGATCAGCAGCGGCAGCACGACGTAGAAGAAGAGGTTGGACGGCTCGGCGAGGAGCCGCCGCAGGTTGGCGCGGGTGATGGCGGCGACGGTGTCTCGGCCGGTGGCGCTCATGCCCGGATCACCCTCCCCGCGAGCACCAGGCCCGGGATGCCCACCACAGCGGCGAAGAGCAGCAGCGCGGCCACCGGTCCGGCGACGGCGGTCCAGTCCTGGCCGCCGGTCATCCGCACCAGCCCCTCGTTGAACCAGTAGTGAGGTGTCAGCTTGGTGGCCCACGCGGCTGCGCCGCCGGCCCTCGCCATCGAGAAGAACGCCCCGCCGACGATGCCCAGGACCAGCGCGACGCCGGCCTGGATGGCGCCGGCCTGCTCCGGGTTGCGCGCGAGCCCGGCGACGAGGCTGACGGTCGCGACCGCGGCCGTCACGCCGCTGACGACGAGCAGCGCGACCCCCAGCGGGTCGCCCCAGTCGGCGCCGAGCAGAAGGCTCGAGAAGCCGACCATGAAGCCCATGGAGACCAGGCCCAGGGCGAAGCTCACCAGCACCTTGCTCACCAGCACCTGCCAGGCCGGCACCGGCGCGGCCAGGATCCGGGCCAGGGTGCCCTCGCGGCGCTCCTCGAGCAGGCCGAGCACGCCGAACTGGACGGTGAAGAACAGGAAGAACGTCGCCATGCCGGCCGCCACCTGGGTCCTCGGGTCGATCGCGTCCGACCCCTCGGTCGCGTCGACGACCTCTGCGGGGGAGGCGGCCGCGACCAGCTGCTGGGCCAGCGCCTGCGGGTCGCCGGAGCCGCCGAGTGCCTGGCTGGCCACGACCGCCTGCCCGACGCCGTCGACGGTGAGGGCGGTGGACCGGCTCACCGCCTCGGCGATGGCGCCGGCCACCGGTGAGCCGGGGTTGGTCAGGACGATGACGCTGCGTCCGTCGGCGGCGACCACGATCCCGGCCTCCTCGTCGCCGTCGGTGACGGCGGTGCGCAGCGCCCCCTCGTCGTCGTACGTCGTCACGGTGAGCGTGTCGTCGTCCTGCAGCGACGCCAGCGGCCCCTGCTCCAAGGCCTCGGAGACGGGTGCGTCGGCAGCCACGACGCCCACCGGGATCTCTTGCACGTCGGGTCCGGCGACCAGGAACGACAGCACCGTCACAAGCGCCGCCGGGGCGAGGATCGCCAGCACGATCGCCGACCGGTCCCGCAGCCGGGCGCGGAAGTCGCGCCAGAACAGCGTCCACACGTGAGCAGCAGGAGACGCCATCGCGCTCAGTCCCGGAGGGCGGTGCCGGTGATGTGCAGGAACACCGAGTCGAGCGACGGCTCCGCCACCCGCAGGTCGACGATGCCGACCCCGGCGCGGTCGAGCTCACCGACCAGCCGGGGGAGCAGCGAGGACGCGGTCGCGACCATGCACTCGAGGGTCTGGTCGTCGGTGGCGTCGACCTGGATCACCTCGTCCAGCCGGTGCAGCGCCTCGGCCGCGGCGGCCGCCTGGCCGGTGACCCGGATCGTGATCCGGTCGTGCTGGTCGACCAGCGCCACCAGCTCGCGACGGGTGCCGAGCGCGAGCAGCCGGCCGTGGTCGACGATGCCCACCCGGCGACAGAGCCGCTCCGCCTCCTCCATGTAGTGCGTGGTGTAGAGCACGCTCATGCCGGACTCGCCGAGCGCGGCCACCGCCTCGAGGATCGCGTTGCGGCTCTGCGGGTCGATGCCGACGGTCGGCTCGTCGAGGATGAGCAGCCGGGGCTGGTGGAGCATGCCCGCCGCGATGTTGAGCCGGCGCTGCATGCCGCCGGAGTAGTCGACGACCGGGTCGCCGGCCCGCTCGGTCAGGCCCACCACCTCGAGGGTCTCGTCGATCCGGGCCTTCGCCTCGGCGCCCTTGAGGCCGTAGAGCCGGGCGAAGAAGACGAGGTTGTCGCGCCCGCTGAGCTCGGGGTAGAGGGCGATCTCCTGGGGCACGTAGCCGATCAGCTCGCGCCCCCGGATGCTGCCCGGGCGGATCGCGGTGCCCTCGACCTCGACCTCGCCGTCGTCGCGGTCGAGCAGTCCGCAGATCATCGAGATCGACGTGGTCTTGCCGGCGCCGTTCGGCCCGAGCAGGCCGAAGGTCTCGCCGGGGGCGACCTCGAACGACAGGTCGTCGACGGCCTGCAGGTCCCCGAAGGACTTGCGCAGACCCTGCACACGCAGCGTGGGTGATGCCATCGGAATGCTCCCTGGCTGACTCCGGGTGATCTATAGTGACACTAACCTAGTGTGACTATAGAGCGCAACGGAGGAGGAGCCGGTGGCCCGACGCCCGCCCGGACAGCTGCGTGCCGACATCGTGCAGGCGACCACCGCGCTGCTCCGCGAGCGGCTCGACCCCGACCAGGTGTCGATCTCCGCCGTCGTGTCCGCGGTCGGGTGCACCCCGCCGGCGCTCTACTACTACTTCCCGACCAAGGAGCACCTGCTCTGGGAGGCCTGCCGCGCGCAGTACGCCGAGTTCTCCGCCGACCTGCAGGCGATGACGCCGACCACCGACGACCCGAGGGCGGACCTGAAGGCCCGCGGGGCGGCGTACCTCCGCTGGGCGCGGGAGCACCCCGCGGCCTACCGCGTGCTCTTCATGACCCCGCTCGACCTGACCGACCCCGACGCCCCCGAGTCGGAGGCCGCGGGGCCGGACGCCGCGGAGGGAGCGCCCGACTTCCACGAGGTGCCGGGCCTGGGCGACCTGGTCCGCGACCTCGAGCGCGCCGCCGCGGCTGGCTACCCGGTCGGCGACGCCAACCTCGCGGCGTTCTCGCTGTGGGCGATCGTCCACGGCTTCGCGAGCCTCTCGATCACCGAGCCGGACATCCCGGCGGCGTTCCTCGAGGCGGGCCTGGCCCGCGCCACCCAGGGTCTGATCCCGCCACCACCCGCGTGACACGATGGCGCCATGGCTGGCGACCGCACCGACCGTGAGTTCGACCTGGTCCTGTTCGGCGCGACCGGCTTCACCGGCGGCCTGACGGCGGACTACCTCACCCGCCATGCCCCGCCGGGGCTCCGCTGGGGGCTCGCCGGCCGCAGCGCCGACAAGCTCGCGGCCACCCGCGACCGGCTGGCGTCGCTCGACGACGCGGTGGCCGACCTGCCGCTGCTGACCGCCGACGCCACCGACCCGGCCGCGCTGGCCGACGTGGCGGCCCGGGCCCGGGTGGTGGCCACGACCGTCGGCCCCTACCTGGAGTACGGCGAGCCGCTGGTCGGCGCGTGCGCCGAGGCCGGCACCGACTACCTCGACCTCACGGGCGAGGCGGAGTTCGTCAACCGGATGTACGTCGCCCACCACGCCACCGCCG
Organism: Actinomycetes bacterium; assembly: GCA_030432975.1. Lineage (GTDB taxonomy): Bacteria > Actinomycetota > Actinomycetes > Propionibacteriales > Nocardioidaceae > Nocardioides. The sequence goes on along the minus strand of JAUILS010000153.1, from coordinate 2,579 downwards.
AGCGCACCGGCGCGCGGCTGGTGCACGCGTGCGGGTTCGACTCGATCCCGCACGACCTGGGGGCCTACTTCACCGTCCGGCAGCTGCCGGACGACGTCCCGGTCACCATGCGCGGCGTGGTCCGCGCGGGCGGGCGTCCCTCGGGCGGCACCTTCCACACCGCGCTCGCGGCGATGTCCCGGCTGCGGCAGTCGAAGGAGGCGTCCTCGGCCCGGCGCCGGGTCGAGGCGCGCCCCGAGGGACGCTCCTCGCGGGCCGTCCAGGGCACGCCGCAGCGCGACGGCCTGCTCGGCTACTGGCTGCTGCCGCTGCCGACGGTCGACCCGATGATCGTGGCCCGCAGCGGCCGCGCGCTGGCGGCGTACGGTCCCGACTTCCGCTACTCCCACTACGCCGGCTTCGAGTCCCTCCCGTGGGCGGTCGGCAGCGCCGTGAGTGTGGGCGCGGTCGGCCTGGCGGCCCAGGTCGGCCCGCTGCGCGACCTGCTCGGCAGCCGGCTGCAGCCGGGCGACGGGCCCGACGAGCGGCAGCGGTCGCGCTCGTGGTTCACCGTCGACTTCGTCGCCGACACCGGTGACGGGACCGTCCACACCCGGGTCTCCGGCGGCGACCCGGGCTACGGCGAGACCTCGAAGATGCTGGCCGAGTCGGCGCTGTCGCTGGCCTTCGACGACAACCCCGAGACGGCCGGGCAGGTGACCACGGCCGTGGCGATGGGCGACGCGCTCACCGAGCGGCTGGTCGCCGCCGGCATCGGCTTCGAGGTCGTGCCTCCCGCCTGAGCCCGCGGCTCAGTCGGGCTCGGTGAGTCCCGCCGGCTCGTTGTACGGCGTCACGACCTGCACCTGCGAGGGACGGCTTGCCGGGCTCCCGGGCAGCACGCCGCGCGCCTGGAGCAGCAGCCGGCTCGCCCGGCGCAGGTCCGCGCGCAGGTCGTGGTGGAGCACGGCGGTGAGCCGGCCGCCGCGCAGCAGTCGGCGGTTGTCGGCGTCGAGGTCGTGGGCGACGAACGCCGTCGCGGCCCGGCCCGCCTCCTCGAACGCCATCAGCGTGGCGGTGTTGCCGCCGCCGGGGGAGTAGACCGCGTCGATCCCGGGCTCCTCGGTGAGCGCGGCGGCGACCGCGCCGAGCATGCTGGCGTCGAGCCCGTCGGTGTCGGTCACGGTGGCGACCCGGCGGTGCGGCGCCAGTTGGGCCAGGGTGGCGCGGAAGCCGGCCTCGCGCTCCTCCTCGCCGAGGAAGTAGGCGCTGCTGGTGGTCACCAGCACGGTCCCCGCGGGGCCTGCCATCCGGGTGACCAGGTAGGCCGCGGTGGCGCCCGCCGCCCGGTTGTCGGCGCCGGCGTAGGCCACCCGGGCGCTGCCGGTGAGGTCGGTCGCGAAGGTCACCGTCGGGATCCCGGCCTCCGCGAGCGCGGCGACCGCCTCGACCACGAGCGGGTGGTCGGGGGCCTTGAGGACGACACCGTCCGACCCGCGCCGCGCGATCCGCGCCAGGGTGTCGGCGGCCGCCTCGGGGTCGCTGTGCTCGGTGAGCCGCGACCGCACCCGCAGCACGGCCGGGCGCATCAGGCCGAGCTCGGTCTCCAGCGCCCGTTGGCACTGCGAGGCGAACCGGTCGGGCGCCTGCATCACCAGGTCCAGCAGCACCGCCCGCGACGAGAGCAGCACCTGCGTCTGCTGCCGGTCCAGCTCGGCCAGGGCCCGCTCCACCTGGGCGACCGTCTCCGGGCGCACCCCGTCGCGACCGTGCAGCACCCGGTCGACGGTGGCTCGGGACAGCCCCGCCTGGCTGGCGATGTCGGTGACCCGATGACGCCGACGCGGCATCCGCCCCTCCTCCTGGTGACCCGGTGCGTGAGGCGATCTTGAGGCATTCCGGCGGCGCCGTCGAGGCCAGCGCGCGACTAGCGTCGCGGAGAACGAACACCGGAAGACCCCGACCCGGAGCACCGCCATCCCCCGGAGGACACGATGACCGCCACCCGCTCCGCCGCCGCCCCCGTCGCCACGGGCTGGTACGGCCCCGCAGACTGCGACCTCGCCGAGTTCCGCGCCCTGGTCGAGCAGGACACCGACCGGTCGGCGTACCCGCTCGCCGACGAGGTGGTCCAGGGCGTGCTGCTGTACGGCGACCGGCTGCGCGCCGCGGCCGCCGACCCGGCCACCCGCCCGGGCGTCCAGGCCGAGCTCGCCCACGCGCTGCTCGAGGGGCCCGGCATCGTGGTCCTCCGCGATGCGTTCGACCGCGCGGTCGTCGACCGGGCCACCGCGGCGTTCCTGGCGCTGATCGAGCAGGAGAAGACCGCCGGCGGCGCCCGCGGCGACCACTTCGCCAAGCCCGGCGCGAACGACCGGGTCTGGGGTGCGCTCGACAAGCTCGCCGTGGCGGACCCGGAGGTCTTCGTCGACTACTACGCCAACGACCTGCTCGCCCTGGTGAGCGAGGCCTGGCTCGGCCCGCACTACCAGGTGACGTCGCAGGTCAACGTCGTCAACCCCGGCGGCCAGGCGCAGGTGGCGCACCGCGACTACCACCTGGGCTTCATGGACCTCGACCAGGCACGCGGCTACCCCGCG
>JAUILS010000152.1 GCA_030432975.1 Actinomycetes bacterium | reverse complement strand
ACGCGCCCGGCCCCGACGGGATCCCGCGGTCGCTCTCGGACTACAGCTACGGCTACGGCGAGGCGCTGGCCGACCAGGTCGTCCGGCCGGTGATGTTCCTCGCCTACTCCGGCGAGATGCAGTGGCGCACCCGCGCGGGCGACGAGGTCGCGGCGCGGCTGGGGGAGCCGCTGACCAAGGACCTCCACGCGCAGGCGCTGCGCACCGCGCTGGACCCGCAGGGCTCCTGGGTGCCGGCGGTGCTGCAGGCGGCCGACCGGCGGCTGTCGGAGGTGCGACGGCACGTCCCCGACGCGGGCGGGCTGGTGATCGCGACCGACCAGGACTCCGCGCGGGCCTACGCCGCGCTGCTGAAGAAGATCTCCGGCGAGGCCGCCACGGTCGTGCTCTCCGACGAGAAGGGCTCCTCCCGCAAGATCGCGCGGTTCGCCGAGGGCGACGCCCGCTGGATGGTCGCGGTCCGGATGGTCTCCGAGGGCGTCGACGTGCCCCGGCTGGCCGTCGGCGTCTATGCCACGACGACGGCCACCCCGCTGTTCTTCGCCCAGGCGGTGGGCCGCTTCGTGCGGGCCCGGCGCCGCGGCGAGACCGCGTCGGTGTTCCTGCCGTCGGTCACCACGCTGCTGTCCTACGCCGCCGACATGGAGGTCGAGCGCGACCACGCGCTGGGCCGCCGGGTCGCCGACGAGGACGACCTGTTCGCCGCCGAGCAGGAGATGCTCGCGCGCGCCGAGGCCGGCGACGCCGACGGGGCCGACGAGGCGCTGGCCTTCGAGGCGCTCGGCTCGCAGGCGACGTTCGACCACGTGCTCTACGACGGCGCGGCCTTCGGCCACGAGGGCGAGGTGCACGTCGGGTCCGACGAGGAGATGGACTTCCTCGGCATCCCCGGGCTGCTGGAGCCCGAGCAGGTGCGCGAGCTGCTCAGCCATCGCCAACGCGCCCGCCGCCAGGAGGACCTGGTGGCTCGTGAGGCCGACGCCCTCACCGAGGTCGCCACCCATGAGCACCTGGCCGTGCTGCGCCGCGAGCTCAACGGCCTGGTCGCGGCCTGGCACCACCGCACCGGCCAACCGCACGGCGTCACCCACGCCGCCCTGCGCAAGGAGTGCGGCGGGCCACCCGCGGCCGTGGCCAACGCCGCCCAGCTCACCGTGCGGATCGACCGCCTGCGCGAGTGGGCGACCCGCAAGTCGTCGTAGCCGCTAGGCCGGCCGCAGCCAGACCGCCCACGACGGGAGCGAGGAGTACTGCAGCAGGACCAGCGGGTCGGCGGTGGCCCGGGGTAGTACGACGTCGTTGTGACCGGGCCCTCACCACACCGGGTGCTTGCGACGGAACACGATCATCACGAGTCCGACCAGGGACGTCGCCCACGCCGCGTAGCCGCCGTACCTGCCGATCGCGATGACTCTGGGCAGGTCGCCCTGCCAGCGGCTGACGGCCATGGGCGGCGACCCGGCGCACCGGACCGTCGCTCTGCCGTCACGGGGCACGTCGAAGTAGCCCTGCTCCCAGTAGATCTGACCGTTGACCGGCCAGTCGTTGGCCTCGCGCAGCCCCTCGTCCAACGGTGCCCGCGGGGTTCCGGTCATCTTGACGGTGCAGCTGGTGTGCACCGGTGCCAGCACGATGTAGTCGCTGTCGGCGCGGACGGCGAACGACTCGCCGTCGACGACGGTGCGGGTCCCCTCCAGGGCCGCGAGCTCCACCGTGGGGAAGATCCAGGTCACGACCCCGATGAAGTAGAAGGCAGGAGCGACCAGCAGCAGCAGGACGCCGAGCCACAGAGGCGGCCCCTTGCGTCCGGGACGGCGTGGTGTCGGCATCTGGCTCGTGGGCGCGGCGTACGGCGCTGTGCCCCCCGAGTAGCTCATGGGCCGCAGTATCCCGGCGCTCGTCTCCCTTGTCCGGCGAACGCGGCATTCGGGCAGGATGGCGCCCATGCCGAGCTACGTCGCCTTCCTGCGCGCGATCAACCTGGGAGCGAAGCGGAAGTTCCCCAAGAACGACATCAGGGCGGCGGTCGAGGCGGCGGGGTGCACCGACGTCGAGACCTACATCAACACCGGCAACGTCCGGGTCACCAGCGGCAGGCGGACCCGGCGCTCGCTCGAGGAGGCGCTGGAGCGGGCCTTCCTGGCCGATCGCGGCTTCGAGGTGCCGACCATCGCGTTCGCGCCCGACGAGCTCACCGCGGTCCTCGCGGACGCCGACGAGCTGGCCGCCGGGGTGCCGGTGGCGATGCAGTACGTCTCGCTGCTCAAGGAACCGGCCCCCGACGACCTCGCGCGCGCGCTCGAGGAGCAGGGCGGCGAGGGGGAGCACGCCTGGGTCCGCGGCCGGGCGGTGCACATCGTGCTGGAGCACCACGACGGCTACCACCAGGCGACGATGACCAACGCCCTGGTCGAGAAGCGCCTCGGCGTGGCGACCAACCGCAACCTCACGGTCATCCGCGAGGTCGTCTCCCGCTGGTGCTGAGCGCGACCCGGTCGGGGGTTCTGCCGCGCAGGGCTGGGGTGGCGTGACAGCATCGAGGCATGAGCCAGATGCCGGCGGGGTGGTACCCCGACCCCATGTCCACCGGCACCAAGGTGCTGCGCTACTACGACGGCACCCGCTGGACCCAGCACGTCCAGGCGGCCCCCGAGGAGGCTCCCGAGGCGGGCTCCTCGACGGACCCCGCAGCCGCCGCGGCCGGTCAGGGCGAGCAGCCGCCGGCCACGCAGCCGCCGCCCGCGAGCTATCCCTTCGGCACCGATCCCGGCGCCGCCCCGCCCGCGCCGCCGACCCCGCCGGCGCCGTCGTACGGCCAGGCCCCCTACGGCCAACAGCCCTACGGCCAGCCGACGCAGCAGCAGCCCTACGGCCAGGCCCCCTACGGCCAGCAGCCGCCGGCGGCCTACCCCGGCGCGCCGTACGCCGGGGGCTACCCGGGAGCCCCGCAGCCGGGCCAGCCCTACGGCGCGCCCTACGGAGCGCCTGCCGGCGCAGGCTGGGGCAACCCGCGCGACGTCACTCCCGACGGTGAGCGGCTCGCCGGCTGGTGGTCGCGGTTCGCGGCGGTGATCATCGACGGGATCATCACCGGCCTGCTGACGGCGATCGTGGGCTGGCGCTGGACGGCGGAGATCTTCCGCACCTACGGCGACTTCTTCACCGAGAGCCTCGACGCCGCCCAGGCGGGTCAGCCGGCGCCCGACAGCTTCGCGCTGGGTAGCGAGCTCGCACCGCAGATCATGGTGCTCAGCCTGGTCGGCATCCTGATCACCGCGGTCTACCACTGCGGCTTCCTGCGCTGGAAGGCCGCGACGCCGGGCAAGCTGGCGATGGGGCTCCGGGTGCGGCTGCGCGAGCGTCCGGGACCGCTGTCGTGGAACACCATCCTGGTGCGCTGGGCGATGCGCTTCCTCGGCTCGCTGCTGGGCGTGGTGCCACTGCTGGGGATCGTGGCCCCGATCTACACGCTGGTCGACGGGCTCTGGCCGATCTGGGACCCGCACCGGCAGGCGCTGCACGACAAGGTCGCCAAGACCAACGTCGTACGCACCCGCTGACGGTCGGCGCGCTCAGTCGATCTCGACGCCCGCCTCGGCCATCTCGGTCAGGGCGGCGGAGGTGGTCTCGGGGGCCACGCCGGCGCACAGGTCGGTGAGCACCCGGGTGGCGAAGCCCTCCCGCGCGGCGTCCAGGGCGGTCGCCCGCACGCAGTGGTCGGTGGCGATCCCGCAGACGTCGACCTCGGTGACCTCGTGGGCGCGCAGCCAGTCGGCCAGCCCGGTGCCGGCGTGCTCGCGCCCCTCGAATCCGGAGTACGCCGCCTCGTGGTCGCCCTTGAGGAAGATCGCGTCGAAGGGCTGCGGGTCGAGGTTGGGGTGGAACGCCTCGCCGTCGGTGCCGACCCGGCAGTGCACCGGCCAGCTGTCGACGTAGTCGGGCTCGCGTGCCCAGTGGTCGCCCGGGTCGATGTGGTGGTCCTTGGTCGCCACCACGTGGGCGTACGCCGGCGCGTCGTCGCCGCCCGCCGACCAGCGGTGCAGCAGCGCTCCGACGTCGTGAGCGACCTGCGCGCCCCCGGTGACCGGCAGCGAGCCTCCCTCGCAGAAGTCGTTCTGGACGTCGACGACGATCAGGGCGCGCTTCATGCTCACGACACTACGCCCGCGCCGCCTCCCCCCAGGGTGCGCTGTGGTCACCGCCCTTTACCCACTCCCGCGCCCTGGCGGTGACTGTTGCCTTGCCCGGGACGGCCTGACGTCGCCGTACGCCCGCGGGAGTGGGCAGGAGACCGCGACCCGGGACACGGCCGGGGGAGGGCAGGGCCTGCTCAGGGGAGGTGGATCGTCTCGATGACCGGCTGGCCATCCGACAGCCGGCGGGCGGCGACGGGCAGCTCCTCGCGGGCGCGCAGGTGTCGCTCCCGGGCGGCGTCGAGCGGCTCGCGCCCGACGACCTCGCCGCCGCGCACCAGCTCCACCAGCAGCGGTCGGTCGTTGCCGTCGTCGGTCGGCGGCTCCCCGATGCCGACCACCTCGGCCTCGGCGACCCCGGCGGCGTCACGGCGGCGCAGCGCGAACTTGCGGCCGCCGATGCTGATCTTGTCCGTCGACCTCTTCGCGACCGGCTCCCTCGTCCCGTCGGCGCCCTCGCGGGCGACCAGCTTGTAGACGAACCCGCAGGTCGGGTGTCCGGAGCCCGTCACCAGCCGGGTGCCCACGCCGTAGCCATCCACCGGCGCGGCTCGCAGCGCCGCGATCGCGAATTCGTCGAGGTCGCTGGTCACCAGGATCCGGGTGCCGGTCGCGCCGAGCGCGTCGAGCTGCTCGCGCACGCGGACCGCCAGCAGCCCGAGGTCGCCGGAGTCGAGCCGGACGGCGCCCAGCTCGGGGCCGGCCACCTCGACCCCGAGGCGCACCGCCTCCTCGACGTCGTAGGTGTCGACCAGCAGGGTCGTGCCGGTGCCGAGCGAGGTCACCTGCGCGCGGAACGCGTCCTCCTCGGTGTCGTGGAGCAGCGTGAAGCTGTGGGCGCTGGTGCCGGCCGTCGGGACGGCGTACCGCTCGCGCGCGGCGAGGTTGGAGGTCGACGCGAACCCGCAGAGGTACGCCGCCCGCGCGGCCGCCACCGCCGCCTCCTCGTGGGTCCGCCGGGAGCCCATCTCGATGCAGGGCCGACCGGCCGCCGCGGTCGTCATCCGCGAGGCCGCCGAGGCGATCGCGGAGTCGTGGTTGTAGATCGAGAGCAGCAGCGTCTCCAGCAGCACCGCCTCGGCGAAGGTGCCCTCGACGACGACGAGAGGGGAGTACGGGAAGTAGACCTCTCCCTCCGGATAGCCCCAGAGGTCGCCGGAGAAGCGGTAGTCCGCCAGCCAGGCCAGCGTGGGCTCGTCGACGACGCCACCGTCGCGCAGCACCGACAGCGCCTCGTCGTCGAACCGGAAGCGCTCGATCGCATCCAGCGCCCGGCCGACGCCGGCCACGACGCCGTACCGCCGGCCGTCGGGGAGCCGCCGCGGGAACAGCTCGAAGACCGAGCGCCGGTGGGCCGTGCCGCCGGCCAGGGCGGCCTGCAGCATCGTCAGCTCGTAGTGGTCGGTCAGCAGGGCCGTCGATCCGCTCGTGGTCACGGGCCCCAGGCTAGGCGTGTGCCACCATGGGGTGGTGTCCGCCGCCAGCCCCGTCGAGGTCGACCCGACCCTGGAACAGGACCTGACGCCCGACGAGATCGTCCTCCTCGACAAGCCCTGGGTGACCATCGTGTGGAACGACCCGGTCAACCTGATGAGCTATGTGACGTTCGTGTTCCAGAAGTACTTCGGCTACGACAAGGCCAAGGCGGAGAAGCTGATGCTCGAGGTGCACCACGACGGCAAGTCGGTGGTCAGCGCCGGCAGCCGCGAGGAGATGGAGCGCGACGTGCAGGCGATGCACGAGTACGGCCTGTGGGCGACGATGGAGCGCAACGAGTGAGCGGTTTCGCGCGCCACGTGGCGAGCGGGCGGGTGATCGCGACCTTCACCGGGTTCGAGGCCGACCTGCTGCGCTCGCTGGCCTCCCAGCTGGTCGAGCTCCTGCGCAACGAGCGGGCGGTGGTCGCCGACGTCGGCGACCCGCTGGAGGCGATGCTCGACTTCTCCGGGCCGACCACCGAGCCGGAGGACCCGGTGCTCCGCCGCCTCTTCCCCACGGCGTACCCCGACGACGAGGAGGCGGCCGCGGAGTTCCGCCGCTTCACCGAGGGCACGCTCCGCGACGGCAAGGCCGCGGCCGCGTCGTCGATCATCGACAGCCTCGAGGACGCCGGCCTCCCGCCCACCCTGGAGGAGGGCGGGCTGATGATCGACGTCGAGCTGTCGCCCGGCGAGGCCGAGACCTGGCTCCGCTCGCTCACCGACGTCCGGCTGGCGCTCGCCACCCGGCTCGGCGTCGAGGAGGACGACGAGGACTACTGGCTCTCGCTCTCCGACGACGACCCGCGCGCCCAGGCGCACGACATCTACGACTGGGTGGGCTATCTCCAGGAGACCCTGGTCGCCGCGCTGTCGGAGTGAGGGGCCGCGACCCCGCGACTACTGGTGCGTACGACGCACCAGGTGAGTCGCGCGCACCAGCACCTGCGTCGTACGCACCAGTAGACGTCGCCAGCCGCGGGTGCGGCGACTCCGCGGCCGCCGCACCCGACCCCCGCCCCGCCACCCGCATACTGGGCCCCGCCACGGCAGCGGGGCACACCGCCGTACTCTTGTCTGTCGTGCTGAGGTTGGACCAGGAGACGTACGACGCGATCGTCGCCCACGCGCGTCGCGACCACCCCGACGAGGCGTGTGGCGTGGTGGCGGGGCCGGCGGGGAGCGACACCCCGACGCGGTTCGTGCCGATGGTCAACGCGGCGGGGAGCCCGACGTTCTACGAGTTCGACTCCACCGAGCTGCTCCAGCTCTACAAGGAGATGGACGACCGCGACGAGGAGCCGGTGGTGATCTACCACTCCCACACCGCGACCGAGGCCTACCCCAGCCGCACCGACATCAACCTGGCGCAGGAGCCGGGCGCCCACTATGTGCTGGTCAGCACACGTGAAGGTGGGAATAACGAAGGGCCGGTCGAGTTTCGGTCCTACAGAATCGTCGACGGCGAGGTGACCGAGGAAGAGGTCGTCGTCGTGGACAATTTCGAGCACAGCGAGCCCGCAGACAGGAGCACCCCCTGATGGCCATCGAGGTCCGGATCCCGACCATCCTCCGCACCTACACCGGAGGTGAGAAGTCCGTGACGGCGCAGGGAGACAGCCTCGCCAAGCTGATCGAGGACCTGGAGGCCAACCACCCCGGCATCCGGGAGCGTCTCATCGACGGCGAGGACCTGCGGCGCTTCGTCAACATCTACGTCAACGACGAGGACGTGCGCTTCCTCGGCGGGCTCGAGGCGACGCTGAGCGACGGCGACCAGGTCGTCATCCTCCCCGCCGTCGCCGGCGGCTGAGCGCGCGCCGCGCGCCAGGACACCTCGTGGCTCGGTTCGACAACCTGCTGGACTCCGTGGGCGGCACCCCGCTCGTGGGGCTGCCCAGCCTGTCCCCGAGCGAGGACGTCCGCCTCTGGGCCAAGCTCGAGGACCGCAGCCCGACAGGGTCGGTGAAGGACCGCGCAGCCCTCTCGATGCTCGAGCACGCCGAGAAGGAGGGGCGGCTGCGCCCCGGCTGCACGCTGCTCGAACCCACCTCCGGCAACACCGGCATCAGCCTCGCCATGGCGGCCAAGCTCAAGGGCTACCGCATGGTGTGCGTGATGCCCGAGAACACCTCCGAGGAGCGCCGCCAGCTGCTCCGGATGTGGGGCGCCGAGATCGTCTCCTCGCCGGCCGCCGGCGGCTCCAACGAGGCCGTGCGGGTCGCCAAGCTGATCGCCGAGGAGCACCCCGACTGGGTGATGCTCTATCAGTACGGCAACGAGGCCAACGCGCTCGCGCACTACCACGGCACCGGCCCCGAGCTCCTCGCCGACCTCCCCTCGA
>JAUILS010000151.1 GCA_030432975.1 Actinomycetes bacterium | reverse complement strand
CATGTCGCGGTAGAAACCGCGGACCAGGTCGGCCTCATCCTCGGCGGTGAGGCCCTCGCCGAAGGAGTAGTCGGGGTGCTCGACCCGCTCTCCCTCGGGAGTGAGCAGCTGGATCAGGTCAGGGTCGGCCACGGGCCCTCCTCAACGTCGCGCGGCCTGCGGGGTCTCCGCTGCCGAGGCGCTCGGCGTGGTGGCCACCGCGGGGGTGGTGCGGCGCCCGCCCGGACGCTGTGACCGGGCCCACATCGAGCCGATCCCAACGTACCGTCGGGGTCGGCGTCGCCGCCAACCGGGCCGGACCAGCTCCGCGTCAGCCGAGGGACTCGCGACCGTGGGGCGTCTGCCACCCGCCCGGGTCGGGACCGAGCGGGACGACGCCCGTGGGGTTGATGTCCTCGTGGACGAGGTAGTAGTGCTGCTTGATCTGGGTGAAGTCGATCGTGTCCCCGAAGCCGGGCGTCTGGAAGAGATCCCGGGCATAGCCCCACAGGGCCGGCATCTCGGTCAGCTTGTTGCGGTTGCACTTGAAGTGGCCGTGGTAGACCGCGTCGAAGCGGGCGAGCGTCGTGAACAGGCGGATGTCGGCCTCGGTGATAGACGGTCCCATCAGGTAGCGGCGGGTGGCCAGCCGCTCCTCCAGCCAGTCCAGGGCGGTGAAGAGACGCGCGTACGCCCGCTCGTACGACGCCTGGCTGCCCGCGAAGCCGCAGCGGTAGACGCCGTTGTTGACCTCGGTGTAGACGCGCTCCATCACCTCCTCCATCTCGTCGCGCACGTCGGCCGGCCACAGGTCCGGCGCGTCGTCGCGGTGGAAGTCCGACCACTCGAAGAACAGGTCGTGGGTGATCCACGGGAAGTCGTTGGTGACGACCTCGCCGGACTCGATCTCGACCATCGCCGGCACGGTGATGCCGCGGTCGTAGTCGGGGTCGCGGGCGAGGTAGGCCTCCTGCAGCCGATGGATGCCGAGGACCGGGTCGACACCGTCGGGGTCCAGCCCGAACGACCAGCTCCGGGCGTCGTGGGTCGGCGCCGGGGTGCCCATCGACAGCACGTCGTGGAGCCCGAGCAGCTCGCGCACGATGATCGACCGGTTGGCCCACGGACAGGCGCGGGCCGCGACCAGGCGGTAGCGGCCGGGCTCGACCGGCCGGGTGTCGCTCTGGATCTTGGCGCTCGGATGCGGGTCGCGGGTCTCGCCGGGCTCGGCGGTGATCCGGTCGGGGAGGTACGCCGTGTCCCGCTCGTAGTCCTGCCCGGCCGTGATGTAGCTCGGCTGTCGGTCGTCGCCCACGGGATCCCCTCGCTGGTTGCGTGCTCGCCCGCTCCCGTGCCCGGAGGCGCGGTCGGCCAAACGCCAGGAGCCCGCGAAGGCGATCAGCCGGTCGTTGGCCTCCGGCTCGCCGATCGTGACGCGGCAGCCCTCGCCGACGAACGCGCGCACGGCGAGCCCCTCGGCCTCGGCGGCCGCCGCGAAGGCGGCGGTCTGCTCGCCGAGGGCGAACCAGACGAAGTTGCCCTGGGGGTCCGGCACCTCCCAGCCGGCGGCGGCGAGCCCAGCCACGACCCGGTCCCGCTCGCCCACCAGCGCGTCGACCCGGGCCAGCAGCGCCGGCTCGTGGTCGAGCGAGGCGACGGCGGCGGCCTGGGCGAGCAGGGACACGCCGAAGGGGAGCCCGACCGCGCGCAGCGCCGCGGCGACTGACGGCGCAGCGACGGCGTACCCGACGCGCAGGCCGGCCAGGCCGTAGGCCTTGGAGAACGTCCGCAGCACGACGAGGTTCGGGTGGCCGCGCAGCAGCGCGAGGGAGTCGACCGGGTCGTCGGCGCGCACGAACTCCAGGTACGCCTCGTCCACGACCACCAGCACCCGCGCGGGCAGCTCGTCGAGGAGGGTCGCCAGCTCGCGGTGCGTGACGGCGGGCCCGGTGGGGTTGTTGGGCGTGCAGACCAGCACCAGCCGGGTGCGGTCGGTGACCGCCGCGGCCATCGCCGGCAGGTCGTGCCGGCCGTCGGCGGTGACCGGCACCCGCACCGAGGTGGCGCCCGCGGCCGCGCTGGCGATCGGGTAGGCCTCGAACGACCGCCAGGCGTAAACCACCTCGTCGCCGGGCTCCGCGTAGGCCTGCACCAGCTGGTAGACCAGCGCGACCGACCCCGTGCCCGCCGCGAGCTGCTCGGCGGCCACGTCGAGCCGCGCGGCCAGGGCGTCGTAGAGGTCGTGATTGCCCATGTCGGGGTAGCGGTTGATCCGCTGCGCCGCCTCGGCGACGACCTCGAGCACGCCGGGCAGCGGCGGGTAGGGGTTCTCGTTGGACGACAGCTTGTAGGCCGTCAGGCCCGGCCGGGGCGGCGCCGGCCGCCCGGCGACGTAGGCCGGGATGCCGCGCACCGTCGCACGCGCCTGGGGGAGCCCCATGTCTCGCACCCTAGCCCGCCGGCGCGGGGCCACGGTTCAGGGGAGGACGACCTCGCCGCCGGGCACCTGGGCCAGGTCGCGGCCGATCCGCAGGTCGACCGGGTTGGTCATGCAGCGGATCGAGCCGCCGCCCTTGTGGAACTCCGAGACGTCGACGACGACGACCTCGAAGCCCCAGTCCTCGAGCCGGGCGCGCACCCGGTCGGGGCAGGCCGGCATCACCACGGTCGAGCCGATCACGATCGAGTTGGCGCAGAACGTCGTCAGCGCCTCCTCCTCGGTGATCACCAGCGGCTCGGGCACCTGCGCCAGCAGGGCGGCCGCCGAGGCGTCGTCGAAGGCCGCGGGGCAGACGATCGCCCGCGTCGGGGAGAGCGGGCAGAAGGCCAGGTCGAGGTGGTACATCCCCGGGTGCGTGATCCGGAACCCGCGGACCCGGATGTCGAGGTCCTTCGCGAGGTGCTTGAGGCCGAGCTCCTCGGTGCGCGGCCCGTAGCCGACGACCAGCGCGTCGCCGAAGGCGAAGGCGTCGCCCGCCTCGAAGTGTGCGCCGACGCCGTCGCGGCCGACGTACGACGTGGTGAAGCCGTTGGCGAGGAACCACGCCTCGGCCGACCCGGTCTCCATCCGGCGCTGCGGGTAGCGCATGTGCGACATCACCACGTGCGGGCGGCCGTCGGCGGTCTCGACGCCGAGGCCGAGGTTCATCGCGTAGACCATGTCGGGCGCGTCCTCGCGCTGGCCGATCACGTCGACCCGGCCGCCGAGGCTCTCGATGGTGGCGACCAGCGCGTCCCACTGGGCGCGGGCCCGCACGGGGTCGGGCTGGTCGGCGGGGTCCATGAACGGGTTGATCTGGTACTCGACCCGGAAGTGGCTGGGCTCGACCTTGACGTAGCGGTAGCCCCACGCCAGGCGGTCCTGGGTCGGGCGCTCCTGCTGGGCCGGGCGCTCCTGCTGGATGGTCATCTCGCCTCCTCTCGTCCGGGGACCAGGTCGACCCGGCTCGCTCTCGCTTGCCTGCTCGGGCAGTGCGTTGACTGATTGTCCGACAATCTGACGATGATTGTGGGGTCTTCGTCTCGCCGTGGCAAGTCCGCGCGCTCGCCGGCCGGGGTGGGCAGCCACAATGGGGGCATGGCAGCCCCGGAGTCCGCGTCCGTCGCGACGCCGTACGGCGGCCTGAGCCTCACCCACTCCTCCACCGTCGACCGGGTCGCCGAGGAGCTGCGGCGGGCGGTGTTCGAGGGCGAGCTCGAGGCGGGCACGCCGCTGCGCGAGGTGGCCATCGCCGACTCGCTGGGGGTCGCCCGCTCGACGGTCCGGGAGGCGCTCGGCCTGCTCGTGGCGGAGGGGATCGCGGTCCGCGAGCCCAACCGCGGTGTGTCGGTCGCCTCTCCCGACCCGGAGGCGATCACCGACGTGGTGCGGGCACGGGCGGTGCTCGAGGTGGCCGGCGTCCGCCGCTGGGCCTCCGCCTCGGAGGAGGCGCGCGAGGCGGTGCGCACCGCGCTCCGGGAGTACGCCGCCGCGGTCGCCGCCGAGGCGTCGTACCAACAGCTCAACGAGCGCCACCTCGCCCTCCACCTCTCCTTCGTCGGCCTGCACGAGTCGCCCCGGCTGGTGGCGATGGCCGAGACGCTGATCGCGGAGCTGAAGGTCGCGCTCGCCCAGATCGACCGGATCCGGCGCAACGCCCACGACCAGGCGGGCTCCCACACGCACCTGCTCGAGCTGCTCGACGGGGGCGACGTCGAGGCCGCGGCCACGGATCTCGAGGCCCACCTGGCCGACGCGGAGGTGGCCATCCGCGAGGCGCTGTTCCGGGCCCCCTGAGCACGCCCCGCTAGGCTCGACCACCGTGAGACTGGTGATCTGGCTGGGCACGAACGCCGTCGCCCTCGCCGTGGCGGCGTGGCTGATCGACGGCATCAGCTTCGACGGACCCACCTCGGGTCAGGCGGAGTGGCAGGAGAAGGTCGTCCCGCTGCTCATCGTCGCGCTGATCATGGGGCTGGTCTCGGCGATCGTCGAGCCGATCGTGAAGCTCCTCAGCATCCCGTTCATCATCCTGACGCTCGGCCTGTTCCTGCTCGTCATCAACGCGCTGATGCTGATGCTGACGGGATGGATCGCCGACCAGTTCGACCTCGGCTTCCACGTCGAGGGGTTCTGGGCGGCGCTGCTCGGGTCGATCGTGATCACGATCGTGACGTGGGCGATCAACGCGGTCGTCGAGGACGACTGACCGAGCAGGATGACCGCCTCGCCACCCTCGCCGGTGCTGCCGGCGCAGCGCACCCCGGGTCGCTACCGGGTGACGATCGTCTGCACCGGCAACATCTGCCGCTCGCCGACGGCCGACGTGGTGCTGGCCTCGATGCTGGACGACGCGGGGCTGGCCCACCTGGTCGAGGTCGACAGCTATGGCCTCGGTGGCTGGCACGTCGGCGACGGCATGGACCGCCGCTCCGCGCGCACGCTCGCGGCCGCCGGCTACCACCCCCACGACCACCGGGCGCGACAGCTGCCCCGCTCGTGGGTCGGCGACTACGACCTGGTGCTCGCGATGGACGACGGCCACCTCGGCGACCTGCGCGCGCAGGCCTCGGCGGCCGGGGAGCGGGCCGACCACGTGCGGCTCTTCGGCGACTTCGACCCGGTCGACCCCGGTGGCATCGTCGAGGACCCGTACTACGGTGGGCCCGACGGGTTCGAGGAGGTGTTGGCCGTGGTCGAGCGCACGAGCGAGGCGATCGTCGCGGCCCTGCGCAGCGAGCTCGGGCAGCCATGACCCGCCAGCCCGTGGTCGCCCGGCGCGCCGAGGCCCTCCTCGACAGCGCGGTCATCGCCACCGCCCCGGTCGCCGGCGGCGACATCGCCACCGCCACCAAGCTGCGGCTCTCCGACGGCACCACCGCGCTGATGAAGACCCACCCGCGGCCGCCCGAGGGCTTCTTCGCCGCCGAGGTGCGCGGGCTGCGCTGGCTCGGCGCCGTCGAGGGCGGCGCCCCCGTGCCGGAGGTTCTCGGCGCCGACGAGGAGTGCGTGATCCTGCGCTGGGTCGAACAGGGCAAGCCCGGGGTCGACACCGCCACCTCCTTCGGCACCGCGCTGGCGACGACGCACGCGGCCGGCGCGCCGGCGTACGGCGCGGTCGACGACGCCGGCGCCCACACCGACGGGTTCATCGGGCGGCTGCCGCTGTCCAACCAGACCGCCGCGACGTGGGCTGCGTTCTACGCCGAGCGGCGGGTGCTGCCCTATCTCCGGCTCGGCCGCGACCGCGGCGCCGTCACCGAGGAGCAGGCCGCGGTCATCGAGCGGGTGCTGACCAGGCTTCCCGAGCTGGTGCCCGAGGAGGGCCCGGCCCGGATCCACGGCGACCTCTGGAACGGCAACGTGCTCTGGGGCCAGGACGGCCAGGTCCACATCATCGACCCGGCCGCGCACGGCGGGCACCGCGAGACCGACCTCGCGATGCTGTCGCTCTTCGGCCTTCCCCAGCTGGCCAAGGTGCTCGACGCCTACGATGCCGCCGCGCCGCTGGGCGAGGGCTGGCGTGACCGGGTGGGCGTCCACCAGCTGCACCCGCTGCTGGTCCACGCCTGCCTCTTCGGCGGCGGCTACGCCGCCCGGGCGGCGACCGTCGCGGAGCCGTTCGCCTGACCGGCCGCGGCACCGGCTCGGTCGGACTCGTCCGCTCTCGAGCGATCGTCAGCCGACCGGGCGCCGCGACAGCTGGCGCCAGATCCACGTGGCGGGCAGCCGGCGACCGGTGGCGGCGTACTCCACGCTCGCGTCGTTGAACAGCACCTCGCGCAGCCTCCCGAGGCCCGCGCGTGCGGAGAAGAGCAGGAGCTCGTCGCCCGGCTCCAGTCGCAGGTCGGCCTCGGGGAGGTGCAGCACCGCGCTGTCCCGGGTCACCGTGGCCACCACGACGGCCACCTGCTGGTCGCGGTCCTCGAAGTCGCGCGTGAGGTCGCCGACGGTGAGCTCGTGGTGCTCCAGCCACACGGTCACCGCCGGAGCCTCCGACGGGACGAGGCGGAGCGTCGACGGCGTGGGGGTGCGGTCTCCGCACCGCGAGCGGAGCAGCTCGACGGTGCGCGCCCCCCAGGCGTCGTCCTGCTCCAGGGCGTGCTCGATGAAGGCCCACACCCCGGGGGCGACGACGCGGGCCAGCGTCTCGCGGGCGACCAGGTCGGTGGGGATGAAGAGCATGTGGGGGTCGAAGGCGGTCATCACCGGACGCGCCGAGATGTGCACCTGGCGCACGCAGAGCTTGACGTCGGGGTGCTCGCGACGGATGTGGCCGGCGATCGCGAGGTTGGTCGAGTCCTGCATGGTCGCCACGACGCAGCCGACGACATCGCTCACGTCGGGGTCGAGGTCGTCGGGGTCGGCAAACCGGACGTCGAAGCCCGCGCCGTGCAGGTCCTCGGCGACGCAGTCGCGGAACTGCCCCTCCGCGCAGACGGTCCACCGACCGTCGGCGACCTGCGGTCCGCGCTCGGGCATCTCCCCTCCCCGCGGGCTGGTCAGCCAGACCAACAGCTGGTAGACGGCGGGCGCCTGCAGGGAGAGCACCAGGTAGTTCCCGAACCGCTCCACCGGGTTGACCACCGCCGCCGGCGCGAAGTCCCACATCTGCCGCTCCACGTCCTGGTCGGAGACCCGGGCGATGACGGGCACCTCGGGCTGCAGCAGTGCGACGGTCTGCACGACCGCGAGGTTGACCTCGTCGTCGTCGGTGAGGGCCAGCACGCCCACGCACTCGGCGTGGCCGAGCCCGGCGAGGCCCAGCACGGCCGGGTCGTGCACGTCGGCCGTCAGCGAGGGCACCTCGACGGAGGCGTCGCTGCCCTGGAGCAGGTCGATCCGCCCACGGGTCTCGTCGACGACCACGAACCGGCGCCCCATCGCGTCGAGCCTGCGGCACACCGACCGCCCCGTCTCGCCGTAGCCGGCCACGATGTAGAACGGCTCGGCGATCCTCCGGACCCGTCGGCCGAACCGCTGCATGGCCAGGGCCGTGGTGAACCCCTCGTCCTGCACGAGGGCGAGCAGCGTCCCGAGGGCGAAGGCCCAGCCGATGACCGTCGCGTAGAACATCAGGGTCACCCAGAGTCGCTGCCCCGTGGTGAACTCGTACGGGACCTCGCCGAACCCGATCGTCGTCGCCGTGTAGCTCATGACGTAGAACGACTCGAACATGCTCATCCGGTACGGCGCCCCGTCGGCGTCCACCCCGGGGGTGGCGTGCAGTCCCACGACCGAGATCGAGAAGACGGTCACCAGCCAGAGCAGCGGCGCGCGCATCCGCCGCAGCACCAGGAAGATCGCGTCGGTCGAGCCGACCTCGGTCGGCACCGGCACCGGCTTGCGCCGCAACCGGTCGCGGCGGCGGGCCAGTCCGAAGGCCGTCAGCGGGTTGACCACGGCGACGACCCGGAACCTCAGCGGCGCTGGTAGGAGAGGGTCTCGCCCACCAGCAGCGCCAGCGACACGAGGTTGGCGAGCAGGGCGCCGCCGGACAGCGACACCACGGAGCTCATCGCGTGCACGCCGATCTCCCCGTCGCCGGCGTTGACCGCGACCCACACGACCGTGGCGGCGATCAGCTGGATCACCG
>JAUILS010000150.1 GCA_030432975.1 Actinomycetes bacterium | reverse complement strand
TTGGCCGCGAGCGACCTTCGGGATCGGTTCGTGCTCAAGGGCGGCGTGCTGCTGGCGGCGTTCGACGAGCGCCGGCCGACGCGGGACGTCGACCTTGCTGGCCTCGACCTGGCGAACGACGTCTTGACTGTTCTCGAACTCGTCCGATCGATCGTGGAGTCCACGCCGACCCCGGAGGACGGCGTCGTGTTCCTGTCCGACATGGCGAAGGCAGAGGTGATCCGGGAGGAGGACGCGTACTCCGGCGTTCGCGTCAGCATGGGAGCCCGCCTGGCGTCGGCGAGCCTGCCGTTCCACGTCGACGTCAACGTCGGCGACCCCATCTGGCCGGCGCCGAGCACGGTCCAGGTCCCGCGCCTGCGCGGCGGCGAACCGATCGTCTTGGCGGGCTATCCGATCCACATGGTGCACGCCGAGAAGATCGTGACCGCCATCCAGCGGGGCATCGCCAACACTCGGTGGCGCGACTTCGGAGACATCTGGACGCTCTCGCGGCGGCACTCCGTGTCGGCTTCGGATCTTCGGGCGGCGATCGATGCCGTCGCTGCTCACTGCGGTGCGCAACTGTCGCCGCTGGACGAGGTCCTCGACGGCTACGCCGACCTTGGCCAGGCGCGCTGGCTCGCGTGGCGTCGGCGCAGCAACTCAGATCACCTGCCCGAGTCATTTGCCGAGGTGCTCGAGGCGGTCATCGCCTTTGCGGATCCGGTCCTGGGAGGCGGGGCGGCGACTGGATCGTGGGACACAGGCCGATTCGACTGGAGCTAGCGTCAGAAGCCCAGTTGGCGCAGGTGTGGGGCGATGGCCCAGTCGTGCTTGGTCCAGTAGGTCACGCGATCCGGAGCGATGGCCGCTGCAACGCGGACGAAGTCGTCGACGCACGAAGGATCCCGTTCTGGATCCGCTCGAAGAGCGTCGCATGCGGACTCGAGGACGAGATCGACGTACTCGCCCACGGTCGAGGCTGACCAGTGCTCGTCGTGGTTCTGGGCGAAGAAGTCAAGGAACTCCTGGACTCGACAGCCCTCTGCGTTGACGATGCCCCAATCCTGGTCGTCCCAGAAGAGCCCGAGCGCGGCTTCGAGTTGCCGGAGCTGGTCGTTGGCCGGCAGGCCGGGCGGGAACATGCATCGGATCCTAGGCGGACGCGCCGCTCGAGTTCCTGCGTTCGGCGCACCCGTTGATCCACCACATTGAGCCCGAGGTGACTGGCAGGGTGCCGATCGGTACGGCACCATGGAGGAGTCGCAATACACCCGTTTGCCCACGTCAACCCGGCTAACCGGTGCTGACCGCGATCGATGGAAGCTGGCGAAAATCGGACACGATCCGCCCAGAGGTCGCAGGTTCAAATCCTGCCCCCGCTACCAATCGGATCTGGCCCCTGACCTGCGGAAACGCGGTCAGGGGCCAGAGTCGTCTCTGGCCCAGCCCCAGTGGCGGCGCTGCGCGTCGATGGCCCAGTCGTCGATCGTGTCGAGGTCGGGGCCCTCCGGCAGCGGCGAGGGGCCTCGTCGAGCAAGGCTCGTACGGCCGCCTCAAGCCGGCCGGCAGCCGGCCGTCCGGGCTGAACGCGCGGTGACGCGCTCCCATGATGGGGGCGGCCTTCAGGCAGAGGATCGGACCACGCCGCCGCCCGGCGTCACCTCCGCCTCGCCCGAGATGGCCGCCCGCAGGCTCGGCGTCGCCTGGAGGGCGATGATGTCAGCCGGCATCTCGATCCCGGCGTCGTCCAGGGCCTGCTTGACCGCGCGGACGGCGGCGTCGAGGGCGAGGACCACGTCGTGCTGCTCGGGACCACACCAGAAGCGGGCCTCGAGGTCGACGGTGGACACCCCGAGCTGCGTGACGACGGCCTCCGGTTCGGGGGTGTCCTCGACCCGAGGGACTCCCTCGGCCAGCGCGCGCTGGATGACCCGGCGCGCCTCCTGGGCGTCGTTCTCGTAGGCGATGCCGACGACGAAGCTCATCCGGCGGCTGGGGAAGTGGGTGCCCACCGTGAGGACGGACTTGTAGACGTCGCGGTTGGGGATGAGCACCAGCTGCCCGTCGAAGGTCTTCAGCCGGGTCTCCCGGATCGTGATCGCCAGCACCGTCCCCGACACCTCGCCCACGCTGATCTGGTCACCGGAGCGGAACGGCTGCCGCAGGAGCAGCAGCAGGCCGGACAGCAGGTTCTCCAGGATGTCCCGGAACGCGAAGCCCGCCGCCACGGAGAAGAAGCCGAGGCCGGCCAGCATGTCCACCGGCTTGACCGAGGGGAAGACCGCGACGATCGCCACGATCACCGCCAGCGACAGCAGCGCCCACCCGGCGAGCTTGCTGATCACGGCAGCGAAGCTCGGGGTACGGCGGCCGGTGAGCACCAGCCGGAGTGCCCACCGGAGAGCGCGAGAGAGCAGGTAGCCGACCACGACGACGGCGATCGCGAAGGACACGCGAGGGAGGGCCTCGACCACGAGGTCGAGCACGTCTGCAGCGTCGAGTCCCATGTCCTCACCGTCGTCTCGGCGTTCCGCAAGGAGTTACCCCGCGGGGCCGCGCCCAAACCTGGACGGCTCAGCGCCGAAGGAACATCCCGGCGGCCGGCTTCGGCTCGAAGAACGTCGCCTTGGGCGGCATCACCTCGCCCGCGTCGGCGACCTCGAGGACGGCGTCGGCCGGCGGGGGAGCCAGGGTGACGAGCGCCCCGCCCTCCAGGTCGCAGCGCGCGACAAGGTCGTCGAGGGAGGTGGCGGCCGGCACGGCGTCGACGGTGCGGACGCGGCCGGGCGGGGCGGGCTCCAGGTGCTCTATCACCCGCGTCTGCAGGATCGACACGTCCAGCCCGGCGGCGCCGGGGGGTCGCGGGCCGGTGACGTCGACGTCGTACCAGCAGGAGCCGACGTAGAGACCCATCGACCCGACCCGCGGCGTCGGCGGCTCCGCCACCCGACGCACGCGGAAGCCGTCGTCGAAGAGCGCGAGCAGAGCGCCCGGGTCGAGCGGGCCGGAGATCCGGCGGTGGAAGGCCGAGAGCGTCAGCCCGTCGGTCGGATAGACCACGCAGAGCAGCCCGGCGTCGTGCTGGCCGGCGGATCTCCACTCCTCGACGGCGGCGGCGGCGCGGTGGTGCCCGTCGGCGATGTAGAGCCGACCGGCCGACATCTCGCTCGCCAGGGCGGCCGCGTCGGGCCCGTCGGGCAGCCGCCAGAGCGTCTGCCGGAAGCCGAGGGGACCGTCGAAGTCGAGGACCGGAGCGGCCTCCTGGGCCGCCGCGACCACGCGGGCGTACGCCGGCCCGGCGCGGTGGAGGAGCTTCACCAGCGCGGGAGGGGAGTTGGTGCGCCCGTGGTGCCAGATGAGCGCGTCCACCCGGAGCCGGTGCACCGCCTCGTGGCCCCGCACCTGCCCGTCGGCGATCGCGCTGACCGCGACGTCGGCGACGACCCCGGTGTAGGAGGTCTCGCCGCGCGTCTGCCGATAGACGAACAGCGACGCCGGCACGTCGGCGTAGGCCGCGGGGTCTACGGCGACGCGGTAGAGGTCGACGCCTGAGTCGTCCTGCGACTCCGACATCGCCGTCACCGTGCGGCGGGCGCGCTCCTGGCGGACGACGCCAGCGGCGAAGGGCCGCACCGTCGGGGCCGAGGCCGTCACGAAGCCGGCCCGTCTCCGGCGTGCAGGGTCACCGCCGAGACGCCCAGGACGTGCGGGATCGCGCGCAGCGCGTCGAGCAGCCCCGGTGCGGCCTCGCCCTCCACGTCGATGAACGCCACGGCCGCCTGGCCACCCCGGAAGACCCGGTTGACCATGTGCTGCACGTTGAGGCCCGCGGCGCTGAGCTCGTCGAGCACCTGCGCGAGTACGCCGACCCGGTCGAGGTGGCGGACCGTCAGCGCCACCGTGCCGAGGCGGTCGGGGTCGAGGTTGACGCAGTCCCGCGTCTCGCCCGCCATGAAGGCGTCGACCAGCTCGGTGACGCCCTGCGCGATGGCGCGCTGGGCCTGCTCGGTCGACGCGCCGATGTGGTGGGTGGCGACCACGGCGGGGTGGCTCGCCAGCGGGGACTCCCAGGCGGCCCGGCCGGCGGCGGGCTCGTCGGCGAACACGTCGAGCCCCGCGCGCACGCGCCCCTCGTCGAGCGCCGCCAGCAGCGCCGGCTCGTCGACGACGTCACCGCGAGACGTGTTGAGCAGGATGGCACCCGGCCGCATCCGGGCCAGGAACGCCTCGTCGACGAGACGTCGGGTGGCGGGGCCGGCCGGGACGTGCAGCGAGACGACGTCGGACGACGCCACCAGCTCGTCGACGGTCGCGCACATCGTGATGCCGAGCTCCTCCGCGCGCGCCGTGACGGCCGCGGCTCGCTCCGGCTTCGCGACCGCTTGGACATGCATCCCGAACGCGACCGCTCGCTCCGCGACGAGCAGGCCGATCGAGCCGAGCCCCAGGATGCCCATCGTCGAGCCGAGCAGCCCGCCGGCCTTGGCATAGCCCGCCTTGTCCCACCGTCCCGCCCGTAGGTCGGCGACGTTGTCGGCGATCCGGCGGTCGACGGCGAGGAGCAGCCCCATGGCGAGCTCCGCCACCGCCGCCGCGTTGCGACCGGGCACGTTGCTGACGAACACGCCTCGCTCGGCGGCCGCGTCGGTGTCGATCGTGTTGGTGCCCGCCCCTGCCCTGATCACCAGCACCAGCCGGTCCGCCGCCTCGAAGACGGCGCGCGGGACCTTCGTGCTGCGCACGACGAGCACGTCGAAGCCGGCGACCCGGCGGGGGAGGTCCTCCGCCGTCAGTGCCGGCTCGGACACGCACTCGTGCCCGCGTGACGCCAGGTCGTCCAGCGTCTGCTCGGAGAGCTGGTCGGCGACGAGGATGCGCACCCGACGACCTCCCGGTCCGTGTGGGCAGCCAAGAAGGCTGATGGGCGACAGGCTAGCGCCGGCTCCGGCGGCCCGCCCTAGCGAGCGGCCGCGCTCCGGGCGTGGCGGCCCGTCCCGCTGTGGTCGTCGAGGTGGTCGAGGTGGTAGGCGCCGACCATGATCCGCGACCGGTCGCACGCCTGCTCATGGCGCTGCTGTGCGCGCTCGTAACGGGCGATCGCCATGCGCCCCTTCAGGCGCTTGAGACCCTTCAGACCAGCCATCTCTCTCGTTCCTTCACCTCCCTGGACCGACGGGCTGCCACCAGCCCCGTGACAACGGTCCGAATGCTTGAATTCTATCGCCCGTTTGGACGTACGTCCAAACTTTCGCCGGTGTGGCGCTCCTCTCCTCGGAAGCGCCTGCCCGGCGGCGGCGTCGTAGGGTGGCCGACGTGACCGGATCCGACTCGAGCGCCTCCGGGGAGCGGCCCGAGCAGATCCTGGACGCCGTGCTGCGGCTGCTGGCCGACCAGGGCATCGCCGGGGTGAGCCACCGCGCGGTGGCGCGCGAGGCGGGCGTCGCCCACGGCCTCGTGGGCTACTACTACGACGACAAGGTCGGCCTGATCGCAGCGGCGCTGCGGCGGATCGGCGAGGAGGACGTCGAGCTCATCGACGTCGACCCGGCGCTCGACCCGGGCGAGCGTCTCCGGCTCGCGCTCCGTCGGGTGGCGGACCCGGCGTTCCTCACCACCGACTACCTCAGCCGCCGCCTGCAGCTCTGGTCGCTGGCCAACGCCGACGACCAGTTCGACCAGATCAACATCGACGCCCATCGCCGCTACCGGAAGGGCCTGGCCGACCTGATTCGCGCCGCCCGGCCGGAGCTCACGGCGGCGGAGTGCCGGCGTCGCGCGGCCGACATCAACCTGGTCCAGAACGGGCTGTGGGTGAGCGCCCTCCTCGGTCTTGACCGAGCCTCGGTGACGAGGGCGATCGAGCGGTGCGAGGAGATCGCGCTCGCGGAGTGACCGCGATCCGCGGAGCCCTCAGCCGATCCAGCGCCGAAGCCGGTCGTAGACCGCCGGGTGGTTCAACAGGTCGAGATGGTGCAGGCGGCCGAGGCGCGCGCCGTGGTCCTCCAGAAAGGGGAGCCGTCGGTCGCGGTCGTGCCCCGAGGCGCTCGGCAGGTGGACGACCAGGTCGCCCACCCAGCCCGCGGCGGGGTGGTCGACGTCGCTCAGCACGGTGGCGGCGACGAAGGAGTAGGACGCGTGGGGGAGGAAGGGGACCTCCTCCTGGCGCTGCTGCACGAACCCGGAGATGTCGTGGCCGTGGGCGTCGTCGTCCACGCAGGCGCCGTGCCGCAGATCCTTGACCCCCGCGCTGCGGCCGTCGAGGAAGCCGGCCGCCGGGCGGGTCTCCGGCCACCGGTCCAGCGCCGAGGTGACGAGGTCCACCCGCTGCTCGAGCCGGGCCCCGAGGTGCGGGGTGCCGAGGCAGCACACGTGCCGGACCGCCGACGTCCAGGAGGTCTCCGCCTCGGCTCCGAGGTGGCAGGCGCCGCGGACGACCAGCCCGCCCATGGAGTGCCCCACCAGCACGATCTCCTCGACCGGGACGGGCCACGCCGCAACCAGCTCCTCCAGGAGGTCCGAGAGTGCCCGCGCGTTGTCGGCGATGCAGCGGCCGGAGTTGTAGCGCAGGTAGAGGGGGGTGAAGCCGAGATCGCGGCTCAGCAGGCTGCCGTAGCTGACGCCCGGGTCGCCGTGGTGGCGCTCGGCGCCCAGCCACCACGACCGGTCGCTCTCGCACAGGCCGTGGACGAACACCGCGAGCCGGCCGGACGCATGGGGGACGGCCCGGCGGATGCCTGCCTCGGTGACCTCGACGTCCGAGCGCCCGGTGCTCAGAGCCATCGGCGTCGCCAGGGCGGCGTACCGGCGTTCGACCCGGTCGCCCCACAGGCCGTTGAGGGTCCCGAGCGCCAGCCGCCCGGCAGGACTCGCCCCCAGCGCCGGCCGGTCCGGGGCGGTGACGGTGGCGACCGCCGCTCGAGCGCCGAGCCTGGGGACCGCCAGGTGAGCGAGGCGGACGGTGCCGTACGTCGTCGCCGTCACCGCGTCGTGCACGGCGCGCACGGCGTCACGGCCGAGGGGAGCGCAGCGAACACCCGGCCGGCCACGGCCCGGTGCACCTGCCCGATCGCCCGGACGCCTCCCCCGAGGGCGTCCCCGAGCAGCGCACCGCCCGCGAGGACCTCGGCGTTCGTGACCATGAGCGGCTCCTGGAAGTCGTGGCGTCGGGCGGTCAGCCGGTCCCGGCGGCGGCGCCCGGCGCGGGGAGGTCGAGGACGGTGGAGCGCCGCAGCCGGTGGCCGAGGTAGGCCATCCCGAGGCGGGCGCGGCCGAGACCGTCGAGCGGGTCGAAGCCCAAGGTGTCGGCGATGGTCTCGACACGGGTGCTGAGCGTGCTGTGGTGGACGCCGGCCTGCCGGGCCGCCTCGCGCACCGACTGGCTGGACACCAGGGCGGCGACGGTCGCCAGGCCCCAGGGGTGTCCGGCCACCTCGGCCATCCGGTCCACGTCGGGCTGGTGGCTGTCCTCGATGCTGTCGGCGAGCAGGGTGATCAGCCCGCCGTAGGTGTCGGCGTCGACCAGCGGCTCCTCGGGCGGGGAGCAGAGCCGCAGCGCGACCAGCGCCACGCGGAAGGAGTCGTGGAGGCGGTCGATCGTCGTGACGGTGCCCAGGCCGCACGGGCTGGCGACCACCTGGTCGTGGGCCTCCGGCAGCACGATGGCGTGGATCGGGCCGTGCCGGGTCGGGATGACGTCCTCCGGGCCGTCGGGATGCTGCTGCCACACCGCGAACAGCGGCGCCGCGGCGACGCGGTAGCGACCGGTGGCGGTGAGCCCGACCGCCTCGGCGGCGGCGGTGCGCTCCTCCAGCGGCACCTGCCGGTCGGTCAGCAGGCCGAGGTGGCGCCGGTTGTCGACGTCGCGGCGCCCCAGCCCGTGGCGCACCCGCAGCGCCAGGCACAGCCGCTCCAAGGTGATCGCGTCGTTGGGCAGCGCGTCGCCCTCGCGCTCCAGCCAGACCTCCAGCCCCTCGGACGCCGACGCCCGGAACTCGTCGGCGACCTCGGGCGGGTCGCCGTCGAGCAGCGTGCCGCGCGGGCTCACCCGGACCTCCCGTGGCGGGCTCTCCTGGCGGAAGCCGGCCGGGCAGCCGGCGAGGGACGCCGC
>JAUILS010000149.1 GCA_030432975.1 Actinomycetes bacterium | reverse complement strand
GCGCGGGGAGGTGCACGGCTTCCTCGGTCCCAACGGCGCCGGCAAGTCCACCACCATCCGGGTCCTGCTCGGGCTGCTCCGCGCCACCGACGGCGATGTCGAGCTCTTCGGCGAGGACCCGTGGCGGCACGCCCCGCGGCTCCACGCGAGCCTGGCCTACGTCGCGGGAGACGTCGCCCTCTGGCCCGGGCTCACCGGCGGCCAGTGCCTCGACATCCTCGGCTCCACGCACGGCGCGGTCGACGAGAGGCGGCGCGACCGGCTGGTCGAGCTGTTCGACCTCGACCCGACCAAGCGGGTCCGCGACTACTCCAAGGGCAACCGCCAGAAGGTCGCCCTCGTCGCGGCGCTCGCCGCCGAGGCCGAGCTGCTGATCCTCGACGAGCCGACGTCGGGCCTGGACCCGCTGATGGAGCAGGCGTTCCAGCAGTGCATCCGAGAGCGTCGCGAGGAGGGTGTCACCGTCCTGCTGTCGAGCCACATCATGGCCGAGGTGGAGGCGCTCGCAGACCGGGTGAGCATCATCCGCCGCGGCCGCAACGTCACCACCGGGACGATCGAGGAGCTGCGCCGCCACACCCGCACCCACGTGCATGCCGTGACCGACGACGAGCCGGCCCTGCAGGCGGTCGCCGGCCTGGAGGACGTCGCCCGCGAGCGCCTCGACGGGCACGTCGACTCCCGGTTCAGCGTGGACGCCGCCCACGTCGACGAGGTGATGGGGCGGCTGCACGCCGCCCGGATCCGCACGCTCACCGTGACCCCGCCGAGCCTGGACGCGCTGTTCCTGCGGGAGTACGGCGAGGCGCTCGACGACAGCGAGGGCGAGGCCGCCGCCGAGGCGACACGATGAGCCACGAGCACCGCGCCGACCGCGAGCACACGTCGTACGACGGCCTGGCCGTCATGCTGCGCATCGTCTGGCGGACGCGGCGCCGCGGCATCCTGGTCTGGACCCTCGCGCTCGCCGCGACGATGGCCTTCACCGCCGCGGCGGTGGCCGGGCTCTACGACACCCAGGAGAAGATCCAGAGCTACGCCGACGCGGTCACCGCCGGCAACGCGCTGAAGGCGATCAACGGCCACGTCGAGGGCATCAACACCCTGGGCGGGGTGATCCAGGACGAGTTCGGCTTCCTGGCGTCGTTCCTGATGCCGCTGCTGGGCATCAGCCTGGTGGCCGGGTCGACCAGGCGCGAGGAGGAGGCCGGCCGACTCGAGACCCTCCT
This sequence comes from Actinomycetes bacterium, assembly GCA_030432975.1. Lineage (GTDB taxonomy): Bacteria > Actinomycetota > Actinomycetes > Propionibacteriales > Nocardioidaceae > Nocardioides. The sequence continues at coordinate 6,876 of JAUILS010000149.1, read as the reverse complement.
GGCCGGACGCGTCGGGCGCGGAGCCCCGACGGTGGCCGCCCTCGTGGTCGCCCTGGGCGCGGTCGCCGCCACGTCCGTGCTGTTCGCCGTGTCGCTGGTGGCGGTGGGGGTCCCGGTCTCCGGGTCGCTGCTGTACGCCGCCTCGCTGGGGCTGCTGGCCGTGGTCTTCGCCGGGCTGGCGGCGCTGCTGGCCCAGCTCACGCTCCACGCCCGCGGCGTCTACGCCGGCAGCCTGATCGTGCTGGCGGCGTCGTTCGTGCTGCGCGGTGTCGGCGACGTGACCGACACGTTCTGGACCTGGCTGTCCCCGCTGGGCTGGCAGGAGAAGACCGCGCCCTTCGGCGACCAGCGGTGGTGGGTGCTGCTGGTGCCTGTGGCGGTGGGGTCGGTGCTCGCCGTCCTCGCGGTCCGCCTGGCGGAGCGACGCGACCTGGGCAGCGCCCCGGTCGCCCTCGGCCCGGGGCCCGCACGAGCGAGGCCAGGGCTGCGGCGGCCGCTCGGGCTCGCGGCCTGGATCCACCGGCCCTCGACGCTCGGCTGGCTGGCCGGCGGCGTCCTGCTCACCGGGATGCTCGGCGCCCTCAGCCAGCAGATGGTGGACGCCATGACCGGCAACCCCGCCCTGGCCGAGGCGATGGGGACCGTCGGCGACGATCCCCTGCTGGGGCTGATCGCGGTCACCCAGCTCTATCTCGCCGTGGTCGCGACCGGCTACGTCGTCCAGGCCGTCGGCATCCTGCGGACGGAGGAGGCCGACGGGCGGCTCGAGACCCGGCTGGCCGGCACGCTCTCGCGCACCAGGTGGCTGAGCGTGCACGCGGTGGTGGTGCTGCTCGGGCTGGTCGTGGTGGTCGGCGGGTCGTCGCTGGTCTTCGCCGGCGCCACGGCGCTGTCGGTCGGCGACGCGGCCGACGGGGGCGACATCCTGCGGTCGTCGCTGGCCTACCTCCCCGCCGAGCTGGTGCTGGCCGGGCTGGCGCTGGCGCTCTACGGGCTGCGGCCGCGATGGTTCCCGCTGGCCTGGGTCGGCTATGCGGCCGTCACGTTCATCGCCTTCCTCGGGCCGGCCCTCGACGTCCGCCAGGCGGTCCTCGACCTCGCCCCCACGACGCACATCGGCAACCCGCCCGTCGGCTCGGTGCAGGCCTCCGACGTGGTGGCCCTCACCGCCGTGGCGCTGGTGCTCGCGCTGGTGGGCTTCCTGGCCTTCCGGCGGCGGGGTGTGCCGCAGGCGTAGTCGGGGGGGCTGAAACGCGGCCCCAAACCTTGATGTTTGGACCCAAACATCAAGAAATCCGCCCTCCCAGCTGTCGTTTCAGGTCAATCGCGGGTGTCGGCAGGCGGCCGGTCTAGGCTCCCGCCCATGGACGACTGGCCCGACGACTTCCGCGCGTTCCGGGCCGAGCGCGAGCGGGAGCTGACAGAGCCCTACGGGTGGCTCACCCTGCGCGGCTTCCACTGGCTGTCCGACGAGCCGAGCGCGATCCCGGGCCTGCCCGGGCGGTGGTACGCCGACGCCGACCAGGTCGCCGCGCACGTCGAGGCGGCGCCCGGGCTGACCCGCGGCGGCGCGCCGATCGGCGGCACTCACACCCTCACCGTCGACGAGTACGCCCGCGTCCCCTGGGTCGACCACGGCGAGGTCCGCGTCGAGCTGCTCCGGCGCGGCGGCCGGTTGGCGATCCGCCTCCGGGCCGCCACCTCCCCGGAGCGTGACGGCTTCGCCGGCGTGCCGACGTACCCCTACGACCCGGGCTGGCGGCTGACCGCGACCTACACGCCGTACGCCGGCCCGCGCGAGGTCGAGGTGGAGACGATCCGCCCCGACGTGCACCAGGTGATCCGGCCGTTCGGCGACGTCACCTTCGCCGTCGCCGGGGAGGAGCAGCGGCTGGCGGTCAACAAGGGGAAGTACGGCTGGGGCGTGGAGTTCCGCGACCCCACCAACGGCGCCGAGACCGAGACCTGGCGCCAGCTGCACTTCGAGCCGCCCGCGCCCGGGTCCGACCGGGTGGTCCTCGACTTCAACCGGGCGCTCAACATGTGGTGCGCCTTCACCGACTTCGCCACCTGCCCCGCGCCCGTCCCGGGCAACGCCGTGACCGTCCCCGTGCGCGCCGGCGAGCTCCGCTGGCGCTGAGGCTTCGTCGCTTCACCATGCTGAGTCGTCGAACCAACACTTCGCACGGTGAGCTCGTCGTGCGAAGTGCGGCTTCAGCTACCCAGCATGGTGAAGCACCAACCTCCTACGCCCGCAGCGCGGCGGCCAGCTCGGTGAAGTCGGCGACCAGCAGCGCCATGTCGTCGTCGGTGTGGGCCAGCGAGACCAGCCACTGCTCGTCGAGGCCCGGCGGGGTGAGGATCGAACGGTTGACGCCCCACAGCCACGACAGCTCGGCCATCGCGAAGTCGGTGGCCTTGTAGTCGCGGTAGTTGCGCACCGGCGTCGGCGACCACGTCACGCAGCCCTTCACCCCGAGTCCGACGGTGTGGGCGGGCAGCTCGTGCTCGGCGATCACGGCGTCGATGGCCTCCATCGCCCGCACGTTGATCGCCTCCGCGGCGTCGAGAGCCTCGGGGGTGCAGATCTCGTCGACGGCGGCGGCCGCGGCCATCACCAGCGGGTTGCCGTTGTAGGTGCCGAAGTGGGCCATCCGGCCGTCGACGACGACCTCCATCACCTCGCGCTTGCCGCCGAACGCCGCCAGCGGCAGCCCGCCGCCGATCGACTTGGCCAGCGTGATCAGGTCGGGCTGCACGCCGAGCCGCTGCGCCGCGCCCGCGACGCCCGCGGTGAGCCCGGTCTTCACCTCGTCGAAGATCAGCACGACGCCGTGCCGGTCGCACAGCTCGCGTACGCCGGCCAGGTAGCCCTCGTCGGGCAGCACGATCGCGAGGTTCTCGATCACCGGCTCGACCACCATCGCGGCCACCTCCGAGCCGTGCTCGCTCAGCACCTTCTCGAGCATGCCCAGGTCGTTGTAGGCCACCACGTGCACCGTGCCGGCCTCGACGTCGAAGGGCACGTCGCCGATCGGCGCGTCCGCGGGGCCGATGTCCTCGAGCGCCGGCTTCACCGAGACCTGCAGCGCGTCGTACCCACCGTGGTAGCCGCCCTCGATCTTCACGATCGCCTTGCGCTCGGTGTAGGCCCGGGCCGCCCGGATGGCATACATCAGCGACTCGGTGCCGGAGTTGGTGAACCGGATCATGTCGAGCCCGAAGCGTCGGCAGAAGCGCTCGCTCATGTCGGTGGCCTGCGGCGACGGCGTGACGAAGAGGGTGCCGGTCTCCTTCAGCGCCCGCTCGACGTGCTCGACGACGGTCGGGTTGAGGTGGCCGACCAGCATCGCTCCGAAGCCCATCGACAGGTCGAGCAGCCGGCGGCCGTCGACGTCGGTGAGCCAGGCACCCTGCGCCGACTGGATCGAGATCGGGTAGGGCTCCCAGTGCTGGAACGACGACGTGACGCCGAGCGGCAGGGTCCGGCTGGCCCGCTCGTTGTGCGCACCCGAGGCGCCGGTGGTCGCCGTGAACCGCTCCCACTCGGCCGCGAGCAGCTGCTCGATCCGGCCCGGGTCGACCGGCCGTGAGGTCGCCGGAAGCCGGCGGCGGGTGCCCGGGTCGTGGGCCGGCCAGCTCGGAGCGGCGGCGAGGTCGGTCATGGTGCCCTCCTGGGGTCAAACGGATCCGAAGGAAGTCAACCCTCTTCGCGCGTGATTGCGCAACTGATCCGCCCCCTCGGGCAGGGAATCCGCACCCAGCCTGCCGGGGCTAGCGGCGTGACCAGGCCGGTACGGAGAGGAAGTCCAGCCCGCCGGGCGGCTGCACCGGCCGGAAGGGGCCCCCGGTCACCGACACGACCCGCAGCTCCTGGCGCAGGCCGTTCTGGCGCGGGTCGACGTGGCCGTAGACCACCTCGGTGCCGTCAGCAGAGAACATCGGGTCCTGGTCCTTGCCCGGGGCGGCCGCCACGACGGTGCCCGCGCCCAGCCCGGACTCCGTGATCGGCGCGACCACCACCCGGAAGTTCCCGCCGCCGGTGTCCTGGCGGAACGCCAGCCGCGCACCGTCCTCGGAGAAGACCGCGTCGCTGTACTCCTCCCGGTCCCCCGCGCGCAGCAGGCTCCACCCGCCGCTGGCGACGTCGACGACATAGAGCGACCCGCCCGCCGCGGGAGCCGCCGCGTTGCCCCACACCACGACCGCCGAGCCGTCGGCGCTGATCGTCGGGTCGCCGAGCGTGGCCAGCGGACCCAGCTCCGCCGGCGGGTCGAGGGTGCCGAGCAGCTCGCCCGCCAGGTCGACGACCACCAGGTGGGCGACGCCCGAGGTGTCGGTGCACGGCACCACCAGCTCGTCGCGGTCGGGGAACCACGCCGGTCGGAGCATCGTGCCCGCACACTCGCCGGGAGGGCCGTCGGCGAAGAAGGGGCGTACGCCGGCTCCGTCGGCCGCGCCGGCCGCCATCAGCTCCGCCACGCCGTCGCCCCGGTCGCGGGCGAAGACCACCGTGGCCCGGTCGGGACTCAGCACGGGGATCCACTCTCGCGTCGTGCCGTGGGTGATCTTGACCGCCGACGCGGGGGAGTCGAGGTCGAGCAGCCACAGGTGCTGGTCGCGCTGGCTGGTGCCGGCCGCGACCAGCAGCTGGCTCTCGGTCAGCGGCTCCGAGCGCGGCAGGACGGCCTCCGGCTCGCCGCCGCCGTTGCCGCCTCCGCCGCCGGGCTCGTCGCCGAGCAGCGACACCGCCCCGACCACCGCGAGCACCACGATCAGGGCGGCGGCACCGGCGAGCCCGAGCACCAGCAGCCGGCGGCGCGGCCGCGCCGCGGGCGGCGGCACCGCGCGTCCCGTCGGCGGCGGGCCGGCGACCGGCGACCCGGAGGATGGCGGCGCCGAGGCAGGACGGCTCGGTGGGGGCGCCGACGGGCGGGCCCGTGGCCCGGCCACGGCCTCGGGCCGCACGGGGTGGGTGTAGGAGAAGCCCCGCGGCGCCGTCTCGGCCGGGGTGGCCGGCAGCACCGCGGTCGCCCGCACGGCGTCGGCCGACGGCGTCGAGGGGCCAGCCGGGACCGGACCGTCGGGCTCGCCGCCGCCCGGCTCGTCCACGCTGTCGTCCCGGTCATCGTCGTCGGTCCCGGCGTCGGCCTCCTGGGGCGACGCGGCGTCCCCGTCGCCTCCGGTCGCTCCGCCGGTCGCGCCGTCGAGCAGGTCCCCCGCCTCGTCGTCGTCCGCGGGCGCATGCACCTGCTGGAAGATGTCGCCGTCCGGCGAGCGCAGGAACAGCACCGGCGTCGCCCACTCGTCGGCGTAGTCGGCGAGCAGGGCCTTGCGGGCGCTGCTCGCGGCCTGGTCGACCGGAAGCCCGTCGACCAGCGCGCCGTAGAAGGCACCGGTGAACGCCACGGCCGCCCGGTCGCTGATCGGGAACTGCATCGCCACGACGGCGGTCGCGTCCTGCTGCACCAGACCCTGGGCCATGCCGCCGTAGGGGTCGACCAGGTCGGTGCGCGCCGACCGGCACGCGTTGAGGACCACCATCCGGAGCGGGTCGTGGTCGCGCAGGAACGGGCCAAGGACCGACGACGTGACGGCCTTGCTGCGGCCTCGGTCGTCCTGGAAGTAGATGACGCCCTCCCGGATCCGCTGGTCGAAGTCGCCGTGCCCGACGAAGTGCACGACGTGGGTCGGGTGCTGTCGCAGCCAGCGCCCCAGCTCGGTCAGCGTCGCCTCCGGCAGCCGGTCGACGACGACCACCCGGTCGGCCATCTTCGGCGCCAGCGCCTCCTGGATCCGCGCCCACTCCGCCTCGACGTCGAGCTCCTCGAGGTCGGTCGGGGAGGAGATGACGACCAGGATCCGCAACGGGCCGTCGACGGCGATCGGCCGCGGGGGCCGGGGCAGGTCGAGGAAGCGGACGACAGGGGTGCGCTCGGACTGGGCGAGGAACGCGTTGACGCGCTCGTCGTACAACAGCTCCCAGGGCAGCCCGGCGATCGCCGGGGCGTCGCTGAGCCGCAGTCGCAGCCGCAGCCCGTCGCCCCGCTCGCGGGCGCGGTCCATGCTGCGGCTCCAGGCCAGCAGCATCTCGTCGCGGAAGACCGCCTCGAAGAGCGGGCCGCCGAAGTCCATCGCCGCCTGGGCCTGCGGGGTCCCTCCGAGGCGGCGGGTGCCGGACCGGCCCGGGTCCAGCTTGAGCAGCAGGTTCTCCAGCGTGGTGGCGTCGAACGGCAGGCGGAACCGGACGCTGGGCGTCTCTCCGAGCGGAGACCCGGTGACCAGTGCCTGGTACTGACCGTCGCCCTCCTGGTCGAGCAGGAGGTCGAAGTTGAGATAGCGCCTGGGTGCCATCCTCGCGTCCTCTGTGGGTGCAGGGCTTTTCCGAGAGGAGCCATGACCTCGTTCGAAGATACTCTGGCCTCAGGCCGTGGGCCATCGTCGTGCGCCAGCACCGCGCGTCCGGCGTATCCCGCGGTCGGCCGCCGGCTCCTTCTCCTCGGGAGGTGGGCATGAGCTCGGTCGATGCCTGGCTGGCCCTGGCCGACAGGGTCGCGCTGCTGCGCGAGCAGCCCCACCGCGAGCGCCTGGTCGCCGTGCTCGCCCGACTCCTCGCGATGAGCGACGACCGCGACGCGGTCGCCGCCGAGGTCGAGGGCCGGCGTGATGCGGCCGCCGTCCTGCTGGCCGAGGCCCTGGCGGGCTCGTCCCCCGGGGCGGAGTTCGGCTATGCGCCGGAGCCGGAGTTCTCCGACGCCGCCGCGGGCCGCGCCCGCACCGCCGCCGCGACGCTGGCGCGCGGCGCCGACGCCGATCCCGACGACCTGGTCGCGCTGTCGCCGGACGCCGCTGCCGTCGTGGTGACCGAGCTGGTGT
>JAUILS010000148.1 GCA_030432975.1 Actinomycetes bacterium | reverse complement strand
TAGCCCTCGTCCTCCGACACCTCCGCGCCGAGCTTGCCGGTGGCGAGCATCGCGCCGTCGCGCGCGGGCAGCTGGCCTGCTGTGAAGACGAGGTTGCCGCTGCGCGCGGTCGGTTGGTACGCCGCCAGCGGGGGGACCACCTCGGGCAGGGTCAGGCCGAGCTCGGCCAGGCGTTCCTCGGGCGAGGTCACGAGGAGACCGGCCGCTTGAAGTAGCCGACCAGGTTCTCCGGGTTCATCCCCGGCACCACCTGGACGAGCTCCCACCCGTCGGCGCCGAAGTTGTCGAGGATCTGCTTGGCCGCGTGCACCAGGATCGGGGCGGTGAGGTACTCCCACGTCGTCATGCGCCGACCCTACTCCTGACCGACCGGGCCGCCCGCCCGCTGCCCCGTCCGCCAGGCCAGCGGAAACCACTTGAGCTCGAGCCCGCTTGAACTCCTAGCATCTGCTCGTGACCACCAGCCCGCCCGTGCCCCCGGCGGCACCGCCGGCCCGGGAGGGCATCCTCTCGGCACGCTACGCGCTGACCACCGCCGGCATGTTCTCGCTGGTCTTCTTCTCGGCGTTCGAGGCGCTCGCGGTCACGACGATCATGCCCGGGGTCGCCCGTGAGCTCGACGGGGTCCGGCTCTACGCCCTCGCCTTCGCGGCGCCGCTGGCGAGCGGCGTGGTCGGCATGGTGCTGACCGGGTGGTGGAGCGACCGGCACGGCCCACGGTCGCCGCTGCTGGCCTCGGTCGCGCTGTTCGCGCTGGGGCTGCTCGTCTGCGGGCTCGCCCCGGACATGCCGACCCTGGTCGTGGGCCGGCTGCTGCAGGGGCTGGGCGGCGGCGGCCTCACGGTCGGCCTCTACGTCGTCGTCGGCATGGTCTTCCCGACGCGGCTCCAACCCTCGGTGTTCGCGAGCTTCGCGGCCGCCTGGGTGCTGCCCTCTCTCATCGGGCCGGCGATCGCCGCCTGGGTGGCCGGCGCCGCGGGCTGGCGGTGGGTGTTCCTGGGCGTCGTGGGCCTGGTGGCGGTGGCGACGATGCTGGTGCTGCCGGCCGTGCGCACGCTGCCCCCCACGGCCGAGCGGGAGCCCGGCGAGCGCGGCGCTCGCCGGCTCGGCTGGGCCGTCGTGGCGGCCGTCGCCGTGCTCTCCCTGGACCTGCTCGGCCAGCGGTCGCTCGCCCTCTCGGTGCTCGCAGCGGTGGTCGTGCTCGTCGCGCTCCGCCCGCTGGTGCCGGCGCGCACGCTCGCGGCCGCCCCCGGTCTGCCCAGCGTGATCCTGGCCCGCGGGGCCCTCAGCGCGGCGTTCTTCAGCGCCGAGGCCTACCTGCCGTTCGTGCTGCAGGAGCAGTGGGCCTGGTCGCCGACCGCCGCCGGGATGGCGCTGGCGTCCGCCGGGCTGAGCTGGACGCTGGCCAGCCACGTCCAGGCCCGCCTGGGCGACCGGATGTCGGACCACCAGGGTGTCCTCTTCGGCGCGCTCGGGCTGACCGCCGGCATCGCCGCGGCCTTCGCCACGGTGGCCTGGCACGGTCCCGCCGCCGCCCTCGTGGCGGCGTACGGCCTCGCCGCGACCGGCATGGGCCTCGGCTACCCGCGCACCAGCGTGGCCACGCTGACCGCCTCCGACGACCGCGACCGCGGCTTCAACTCCTCGGCCCTGTCGGTCGCCGACTCCCTCGGCGGTGCGCTCGCCCTCGCGGTCAGCGGGGTGCTGTTCGCGACCGAGGCGTCGTTCTCGGCCGTCTACGCCGGCGCCGTCGCGTGGGCGCTGCTCGCGGTGTACGCCGCCACGCGGGCCCGCCGTCCGCTGCCTGTCTGACCAGTCCCTGCGCGACCCTGAAATGCGGCGGACGCCGCTGCAACGTGGGGTATCGCAACGGCGTCCGCAGGGGCCCATGGGGTGGCCCGCTCGAGTCCTCGCGGACCCGATGGGAGAGTTCTATCCGGCCGCCGACAATGTCCGGACCGGAACCCGGATCTTCTTTACCGACCGGCCCACCCCGGCTAGACCAGACACCCCGGTCCTAGGGTGGGAGCGTGGCCAGCCGTGCACAGGGATCGACCTCCAGGACCCCCGACTCCCGCCGTGCCGAGTCCCCTGCGGGCAGTGGCGACGACGGCGACTGGGGCGGCGTCCGGCTCCACGTCGTGACGGGCAAGGGCGGCACCGGCAAGTCCACGGTCGCCGCCGCGCTCGCCCTCGCCCTGGCCTCCCACGGGCGCAGGGTGCTGCTCTGCGAGGTGGAGGGCCGCCAGGGCATCGCCCGGATGTTCGACGTCGACCCGCTGCCCTACGCCGAGCGGCGGATCGCCACGGGTCTCGCCGGCCCCGACGGCCGTGCCGGGGCGGTGCACGCGCTGCACATCGACGCCGAGTCGGCGCTGATGGACTACCTCGCGATGTACTACAAGCTGGGCCGCGCGGGCCGGGCCCTCGACCGCTTCGGTGTCGTGGAGTTCGCCACCACCATCGCCCCAGGGGTCCGCGACGTGCTGCTGACCGGCAAGGTCTACGAGGCGGTCAACCGCAACAGCCGCAACCGCGGCGCGGTCCGCTACGACGCGGTGGTCCTCGACGCGCCGCCGACCGGCCGGATCGTGCAGTTCCTCGACGTCAACGCCGAGGTGGCCGTGCTGGCCCGGATGGGCCCGATCAAGCACCAGTCGGACGCCGTGATGGAGCTGCTGCGCTCGCCTCAGACCGCGGTCCACCTGGTGACGCTGCTGGAGGAGATGCCGGTCCAGGAGACTGCCGACGCCATCGAGGAGCTCCAGGCGGCCGACCTCACCGTCGGCGCGGTCGTGGTCAACCAGGTGCGCCCCGACGAGCTGGACGACGAGTCGCTCGCGGCGGCGCGGTCCGGCGGCCTCGACAGCGACCGGATCGCCGCCGACCTCACCGCCGCGGGCCTCGAGCACGGCGAGACGCTGGTGACCGACCTCCTCCACGAGGCCCACGACCACGCCGAACGACGGGCGGTGGAGGACGAGCAGCGCCTCCGGGTGGCCGGGCTGGGCCGGCCGACGTACGAGCTGCCGCGGCTCGCCACGGGCATCGACCTGGGCGGGCTCTACGAGCTGGCCGCCCGGCTGCGCGAGGAGGGGATGGCATGAGCCCGGCCACCGACCGCAGCCGCCACCGGGTGGGACCGCTGGCCTCCACGGCCCGGGAGGCGCCGATGCTCGACGTCGACGCCCTGCTCGACGACCCCGAGACCCGGATCATCGTCTGCTGCGGCTCCGGCGGCGTCGGCAAGACCACCACCTCCGCGGCGCTGGCCCTGCGCGCCGCGGAGCGCGGCCGCCACGTCGTCGTGCTCACCATCGACCCGGCCCGCCGGCTCGCGCAGTCGATGGGCATCGAGCAGCTCGACAACACGCCTCGGCCGGTGCCCGACCTGACCTGGCCGAAGGGCACCCGCAAGCGCCCCACCAAGGCGCCTCGGATGGACGCCATGATGCTCGACATGAAGCGCACCTTCGACGAGGTGGTCGAGAGCCAGGCCAACCCCGAGAAGGCCCAGCAGATCCTGGAGAACCCGTTCTACGTCGCCCTGTCGAGCTCCTTCGCCGGCACCCAGGAGTACATGGCGATGGAGAAGCTCGGTCAGATCTACCGCGACGCGGAGCGCGACGGGACCTACGACCTGATCGTCGTCGACACGCCGCCGTCCCGGTCGGCGCTCGACTTCCTGGACGCCCCCGAGCGGCTGTCCAGCTTCCTCGACGGCCGCTTCATCAAGCTGCTGCTCGCGCCCGCGCGCGGTCCCGCGCGGATGATGACCATGGGCCTGCAGCTGTTCACCTCGGCGCTGACCAAGATCCTGGGGGCGCAGGTGCTGCAGGACCTGCAGACCTTCGTGGCGGCCGTCGACACCCTGTTCGGGGGCTTCCGGCAGCGGGCCCAGCAGACCTACCAGCTGCTGCAGACCGGTGGCACGGCGTTCCTGGTGATCGCGGCGCCGGAGCCCGACGCGCTGCGCGAGGCGGCGTACTTCGTCGAGCGGCTCGACGAGGACCAGATGCCGCTGGCGGGCCTGGTGGTCAACCGGGCCACGGCGACCTCACCGGAGGATCTCGACGCCGAGGAGGCGCTGGCGGCCGCCGCCCGCCTGGAGCGGAAGAAGAGCCGCACGGTGACGCCGGGGCTGCTGCGCCTGCACGCCGACCGGATGCGGCTGGCCGAGCGCGAGGCCCGGCTCCGAGAGCGGTTCACCGCCGCCCATCCCGAGGTGCCCACCGTGGTGGTGGCGGCGCTGCCCACCGACGTCCACGACCTCGACGGCCTGCGTCAGGTGGGCAGACTGCTGGCCGGCAGCTGAGCCGGGAGGGTCCGTCCGTCCCTCGTCCCGACTCCTCGCCACCGGCCAGCAGGCGGATGGGAGACCTCGGGGGTCAGAGAACGGTCGGGATCTTGCCGTGCTCCTGCTTGGCCGTCTCCAGCACCGACCGCCACGAGGCGGCCGGGCGGCGGCGGAGCAGAGCACGACGCTCACGCTCGGTCATGCCACCCCAGACCCCCCACTCGATCTGGTTGTCGAGCGCCTCGGCCAGGCACTCGGTCCGCACGGGGCAGCCCCGGCAGACCAGCTTGGCCTTGTTCTGCTCGGCACCCCGCACGAAAAGCGCGTCCGGCTCCTGCTCACGGCACTTGGCCGACGAAGCCCAGTCCTCAATCCACATGATGATGTCCCCACATCCATCGGGCCGGCGGCCGCCCTGATGGCAACCGCTCGTATCCAACAGACACCAAGTTAAGAAATGCAGTGGACTGGACAACAGGTCCTGGAGTGTCAATTGGCATAGTCCGATGGGACTAGCCCCCCATGGCCCGCGGAATCGGCGGTGACTAGTCCGGTCCCGTACCCTGGAGCGCATGAGTCGGCCGCCCGAGGAGCGTCTTTCCCCTGCCCGCGTGCTCTCGCACCTGGGTGTGATGGGGATCGTTGCGGTCGTCATGGGCGTGATCACCGCGGGGCTCGCGATCCCCTTCGCGGGGGCGCTCGGCATCGGCGCGCAAGAGGTCGCCAAGACCATGGACAAGCTCCCGCAGGAGCTCGAGACCGAGCCGCTCGCGCAGCGCACCAAGATCCTCGACGCCAACGGCGACACGATGGCGATCATCTACGACCAGAACCGCATCAACGTCTCCCTCAAGAGCGTCTCGCGCAAGATGACCGAGGCGATCGTCTCCATCGAGGACTACCGCTTCTACGAGCACGGCGCGCTCGACCTCAAGGGCACGCTGCGCGCCTTCCTCAAGAACAAGGCCACCGGCGAGCAGGTCCAGGGCGGCTCGTCGATCACCCAGCAGATGGTCAAGCTGACGCTGGTGCAGCAGGCGAAGAACAAGGAGGAGCGGCTCGCAGCGACCGACGACACCTATGCCCGCAAGATCCGCGAGCTCCGCTACGCCATCGCCATCGAGGAGCAGCACACCAAGGACTGGATCCTGGAGCGCTACCTCAACATCGCCTACTTCGGCGACGGCGCGTACGGCGTCCAGGCCGCCGCCCGCCACTACTTCAACACCGACGCCAAGCGACTGAGCCTGCGCCAGTCGGCCATGCTGGCGGGCCTGGTCCGCAACCCCAACGGCTACGACCCGACGCGCTACCCCGACAAGGCCCTCGAACGCCGCAACATCGTGCTGCAGCGGATGGCCGACCTGCACGTCATCACCCAGGCCGAGGCCGACCGGGTCAAGGGCAAGAAGCTGGGGCTGAAGGTCCAGCCAGACCAGAACGGCTGCCTCGACTCCAGCGCGCAGTTCTTCTGCGACTACGTCCTGGCCTACCTCTACCAGGACAAGCAGCTCGGCAAGAACGTCAAGCAGCGCAAGCAGCTGCTGAAGACCGGCGGCCTCACCATCAAGACCACGATGAACCCGAAGTACCAGAAGGCCGCCGAGCAGTCCGCCGCCCGGCACGTCTATGCCACCGACAGCGCGGTGGGTGGTCTGGCGCTGGTCCGGCCCGGCACCGGCGAGGTGCTCGCCCTCGGGCAGTCCCGCCCGATGGGCTTCGACGCCAAGAAGGGCCAGACGTTCGTCAACTACACGATCCCGAAGGAGCTCGGCGGGTCGTCGGGCTTCCAGCCGGGGTCGACGTTCAAGGCCTTCACGCTGGCGGCGGCCCTCCAGGACGGCATCTCTCCCAACTACACCATCCAGTCGCCGGCGACGATCATCGCGGACAAGTCGGAGTACCTCAACTGCCGCAACAAGCCGACCGACTACGGCCCGGAGGACTACAACAACTCCACCTCCAGCGGCGCCATGAACATGACAACCGCGACGCGACTGTCGGTCAACACGTTCTACCTCCAGCTCGAGGCCGCGACCGGGCTGTGCGCGCCCTACCGGCTGGCCAAGAAGCTCGGCGTCAACCTCACGCACCCGCGGCCCACCAAGGACAACCCCAACCCCGAGATGGCGCCGACGTTGACGCTCGGCATCCCCGACGCCAGCCCGCTCGAGATGGCCGAGGCCTACGCCACGTTCGCCGCCCACGGCAAGCACTGCAAGAGCCGGCCCGTCTCGGAGATCCTCGACGCGGACGGCAAGGTCCTGCGGGAGTACGCCCCGAAGTGCCAGCAGGTGCTGGACGCCGGCGTCGCCGACACCGTCGCCCAGATCATGGAGGGCGTCATCGACGGCGGCTTCGCCTCGGCCCAGCGGCTGCGCGTGCCCGCCGCAGGCAAGACGGGCACCACGCAGAACCAGCGCGCCGTGTGGTTCCTCGGGTTCACCCCCGAGGCCGCGGCCGCGTCGATGGTCGCCGGTGTCAACAACAAGGGTCAGCCGATCTCCCTGCAGTACCAGAAGGTCGGCCCCAGCTACATCTCCTCCGCCTCCGGTAGCGCGGTGGCCGCGCCGCAGTGGGGCGACCTGATGCGCGTCGTCGACGACGACCTCAAGTACGTCGAGTTCGCCACCCCCAACATGTCCGGCGTCAAGCCCCGCCCGATGACGACGGTGCCCTCGGTGACCGGGCTGACGGTCGCCCAGGCCAAGGCCTTGCTGCACTCCCAGGGGCTCAAGGCGGCCATCGACGTCCACGTCACGAAGAACTACTCCGAGTCGGAGTCGGTGCGGATCAGCTATCCCTCCCCCGGCGCGTCGGTCGTCCAGGGCGGCATGGTCCTGCTCGTGCCGTCCTCCAACGCTCCCGCCCCGCCGAAGCCCAAGGGCAAGAACCGGGGCGGCGGACGTGGCAACAACGGCGGCGGCAACGGCGGCGGGAACGGCGGCGGAGGCGGCGGCGGCCGCGGCGGCGGCCGCGGCTGACCCCGAACCGGCACTCCCGCGCCCCGAACCGGCACTTCCGCGCGGCGAGACGGCACTTGCGCGCCGCGAGACGGCAGTGCTGCCCCCCGAGAGGGCACTTCTGCGCCACGAGACGGCGCTCGCGGACGCCCCGCCGGTCTAGCCGAGCTGCCGGCGTACCTCCGCGGCGACGGCGCCGCCGTCCGCCCGGCCCTTGGTCTGCGGGGTGAGCACGCCCATCACCTTGCCCATCGCGCGCATCCCCTCGCCGGCCGCGCCGGTCTGGGCGATGGCGGCGGTGACCAGGTCGGCGATCTCGGCGTCGCTCAGCTGGGCGGGCAGGTAGTCGGCGATCACCTCGGCCTCGGCCTGCTCCTTGGCCGCCATCTCGTCGCGGCCGCCCTCGGCGAACGCCGCGGCGGCCTCGCGGCGCTTCTTCGCCTCCGTCGAGAGCACCCCGACGACGTCGTCGTCGGACAGCTCGCGGGCCTCCTTGCCGGCGACCTCGGCGTTGGTGATCGCGGTCAGCACCATCCGGAGCGTGCTGGAGCGCACCTCGTCGCGCGCCTTCATGGCGGCGGTCAGGTCGGTCCGGAGGCGGTCCTTCAGGGCACTCATGCGGGCCATTGTGGCAGCCTTGCCGCGTGGGACTCATCCGGATTGCGGGGCGCACGCTCGGCGCAGGGGCGGCGGCCGGCGCAGCGCTGACCGCGTACGCCGCCTGGGAGGCGCGGCAGTACACCCTGCGGCACGCCACCGTGCCGGTCCTCCCCTCCGGCGCCGACCCGCTGCGGGTGCTGCACCTGAGCGACCTGCACGTCACCCCCGGCCAGCGGCGCAAGCTCGAGTGGGTCCGCGGCCTGGCCGGTCTCGACCCCGACCTGGTGATCACCACCGGCGACTTCC
>JAUILS010000147.1 GCA_030432975.1 Actinomycetes bacterium | reverse complement strand
GCTGGCCGACACGGTGGCCAGCCTGACGATGGGCGTCGGCAGCCTGCTGGCGCCGTACGTCGCCAGGAGGGTGCTCGACCCGGTGACGCCCGGCGTCGGCCGGCACGGCCGGACGATGCTGGCGATCGGCGCTGCCACCGCGGTGCTCACCACCGTCGGCGACGTCGTGCGTCGGCGGCTCCGCGACGGCGCACTGCCCGACCCGCAGACCGTGCCGGCCGACGTCCGGGAGGTGCAGGACGAGCTGGCCGAGATCCGTCAGGGGCCGGTGGTCGCGGTCAGGGAGCGGACTCCGCTGAGCCCGGCGCTGCGGCGTACCCACGGCGGACTGGCGGTCAGCGCCGTGGCCTCGACGGCCCTGGTGACCGCGACGACCTGGTCGGCGCTGACCTCGGGCAGGCGCCTCTTCGCCAAGAGCCCCCTCGACCTCGGCAGCTCACCCTGGGCGTGGGGGGCCGCCATCCTCGGCTGGGACTTCATCTACTACTGGAACCACCGCGCGAGCCACGAGAGCCGGTGGCTGTGGGCGGTCCACGTCGTGCACCACTCGAGCGAGCGCTACAACCTCTCGACGGCGCTGCGGCAGCCGGTCGCCGAGGGCGTCACCTTGACCGTGCCCTACGGGCTGCTGGCCCTGGCCGGCGTACGGCCCCGGCTCATCGAGCAGGCCCGCGCGATCAACCTGATCTACCAGTTCTGGATCCACACCGAGGCGATCCAGCGGCTCGGCTGGGTGGAGAAGGTCTTCAACACCCCGTCGCACCACCGGGTGCACCACGGGTCGAACCGGCAGTACCTCGACCGCAACCACGGCAGCATCCTGATCATCTGGGACAAGCTCTTCGGCACGTTCGAGGAGGAGGCCGAGCCGGTGGTCTACGGGCTGACGAAGAACATCGACTCCTACAACCCGGTCACCATCGCCACCCACGAGTGGGCCGACATCGCCGAGGACGTCGCCGCGGCCAGCACCTGGCGGGACCGCTGGTCCTACCTGCTCCGCGGGCCTGGCTGGGCGTACGCGCGGCGCGCGGCCTGAGCGGACCGGCCACCGGTCGGCGTCGTCCGGGCCATAGGCAGGGAGCGCGCCTCGTGCCACGATGCTCGGTGGATCGGAGGTGGCCCATGGGCATCGGTGAGGACTTCGCTCAGGCGGTCGCGACCAGGGACCGGGCGGCCCTCGCGCAGCTGCTGGCCGCGGACGTGGACTTCAAGGGGCTCACGCCCAACCGCGTCTGGGAGGCGACGGATGCCGACGGCGTGGTGGCGGTCTACTTCGAGCGCTGGTTCGGGCCCACCGACGAGATCGTCAGGCTGGCGGACGCCCACCCCGGCGACCCGGTCGTCGACACCGAGCGGGTCGTCTACCGGCTCGACGTGGACCTCGCGGAGGGGCCACATGTCGTCGAGCAGCAGGCCTACTTCCGCACGACCGACGGCCGGATCAGCCACCTGCGGGTGCTCTGCTCGGGCTACCGGCCCCGCACCGAGGACTGACGGGACCGGCCCCCTCACACCAGTCGTTGCTCGAAGGCGTACGCCGCGGCGGCGGTGCGCGACGAGACGTCGAGCTTGGTGAAGATGTTGGACAGGTGCCGGGCGACGGTCTTCTCCGACAGCACCAGCCGTTCCGCGATCTGGGTGTTGCCCAGGCCGGTCGCGACCAGGCGCAGCACCTCGACCTCGCGCGCGGTCAGCCCGCCCGGATGCTGCTCGCCGGCCAGCAGGCCCGCCGTCTCGCGCCGGTCGACCGCGGCGCCGAGCGCGGTGAAGGCGGCGGCCGCCGTCTCCAGCTCCGCGATCGCCGCCCGCTCGTCTCCCGCCAGTCGGAGGGCACGGCCGAGCACCACTCGCGACCGGGCCTCCTCGTAGGGCGCGTCGAGCGAGGCCCACAGCTCCAGCGCCAGTCGCGCGTCCTCGGCGGCCCGGGCCGGCGCTCCGTGGGCCAGGGCGGCCAGCGCGGCGGCGTACCGACCCGACGCCTGGAGCGCCGAGCAGCCGAAGGCGTCGCCGAGGTCGAGCAGCTCGGCGCCGAGGTCGACGGCGTCGTCGGTGTCGCCGGCGGCCACCAGCACCGCGACGGCGGCGGGCAGCACCTGGGCCCGCTGCACGGGCATCTGCCGTTCGGCGAGCAGCCCGCGCACGGCCCCGGCCGCCTCGTCGGTGCGGCCCTGGGCGAGCCAGAGCAGCGCTCGGCCCGGCTGGCCGGGGTGGCCGTGCCGGATCCCCTCGGCGTACGCCGCCTCGGCCAGGCCCAGCTCGCCCCGGAGCCGGTGGGTCTCGCCGAGCTCGTAGTGCGCCAGGCCGACGGCGGGATGACCACCGAGCGCGCGGTAGCGCTCGAGGGCGAGGTCCAGCTCCTCCACGGCGTCGGCGAAGGCGCCGTGCAGCCGCAGCAGCTGGCCGCGGTGGGTCGCGCACTGCCCGGTGTAGGCCAGCAGCCCGGGCTGCGCCTCGCACCAGCGGGTGAGCGCGGCCGTCCACGCGCCCGCGCGGCCCAGGTCGGAGACCTCCTGGCAGGCCTCGACGGTCGAGCAGTAGACGCGACCGGCGGTGACCGGGCCGACCTCGCCGGCCATCACCCCGGCCAGCGCCTCGTCCAGCAGGCCGAGGCCCTCGGCGACGCGGCCGGTGCTGATCATCAGCCGGCCCTCCGCGTGCAGGCCGAGGGCGACCAGGTCGGGCTCCGCGAAGCGCCGGCCGTAGTCGGTGACCTCCGGGGCCAGCGCCAGCGCCTCGCCGAGCTCGCCACGGAAGATGTGGCTCATCAGCCGGGCCTCGCACACATAGCCACGCTCCGCCACCTCCTCGTCGAGCCCGTCGACGATCCGCACGGCCCGCGCCAGCCAGCCGTTGCCGACCGCCGCCTCCCCGCGCTGCCACAGCGTCGAGGCCAGCCAGTACGCCGCGCGCACCGCCCCGGGCCGGTCGCCGCGGTCGAGGCTGACCTGGTGGGCCCGCTGGAGGGCCTGGACCACGTCGTTGGTGCGCCCGAGGAGATAGGCGGTCGTGGCCAACGCGAAGAAGTCGGCGGCGTCGAGCGCGTCGTCGTCGAGGTCGCTGAGGGCGCGGTAGGCCGCCACCCACTCGCGCCGCTCGTAGGAGTCGCGAGCCCGGTGGAGCTCCTCGATGACGCCCATCTGGCCACCTCCACGGGACGCCGGTCGTCGGCGGCGGGTCGCCCCAGTCTAGGCAGCGACGGCCGCGCCGCGGTGGGCCTCGGCGGCGATCCGCTGGGCGACGTACGCCGAGTCCCGCGCGACGCCGGGGAGCACCATCGAGCTGAAGGCGTACTGGAAGGCCAGGCCGCAGAAGTAGAGGCCGGGGACCGTTTCGGAGACCCCGCGGTACTCCCGCGGCCAGCCCTCCTCATCGGCCACCGGCGTCTCGATCCAGGAGTAGTCGGGCCGGAAGCCGGTCGCCCAGACGACGTTGGCCACGTCGAGCACCTCGCCGCCGGCGAGCACGGGCCTGCCCTCTGCGGAAACGTCGGTGACCTTCTCGAGGGTCCGGACGACGCCACGCTCGGCCAGGTGCTGCGGCTTCACCCGAGTCGTCGGTGCGCCCTGGTGGCGGACCTTGCCCATCACCTTGCGGCCCACCGGGGTGCGCCGGGTGAGCAGGTGCCGCCAGAGGAAGACGATCACCGGCATGGCGACCTTGAAGCTCGGCGCGGACCAGTCGACGGGGATCGAGCCGCGGTCCGGTCCGGCCAGGATCGTCGGTCCGTGCTCGCCCAGCTCGTAGGCGATGTCGTAGCCGGAATGGCTCGCGCCGACCACCAGCGTCGGTCCCGGGTGGAGATCGGCGGGGCGGTGGTACTGCGTGGAGTGCAGCTGGCGGATGCCTGGGTCCAGCGCCGTCGCCAGTGCCGGGACGTGGGGGTGGCGGCCGCCGAAGGTGCCGGTCGCGATGACCAGGTGGTCACAGGTCAGGGTGCCGGTGTCGAGATGGACGGTGAAGCCGCCCTCCTCCAGGGGGACGACCCGCTCCACGCGGGTCCGCATCCGGACCGGCAGCGCGTGGTCCACGGCGTACTGCTCGAGGAAGTCGGCCACCTCGTCTTTCCCCGGGCAGTGCCACGGGTCGCCGGGGAAGTCGCTGCCGGGCAGGCCGTCGTACCGCGCCGGGGAGTAGAGCCGCAGCGAGTCGTAGTGGCAGCGCCAGTTGTCGCCGACGCGGGCGTTGCCGTCGACGACCAGGCAGTCGCGGCCGAGGCGGCCGAGCTGGTACGCCGTCGCGAGGCCGGCCTGCCCGGCGCCGATGATGAGGGTCTCGATGTGCTGGCGTGGCATGGTGGCTGCTCCTTCGGTCGACGCCCGGGACCGGGCGGGCTGGCCGGGGTCGGCCAGGTCTTCGACGCTAGGAGTGCGGGCCCCGGTCCCGCGTCGGGCGAGCTGCCCACCTCACGGCGGACCGAGGATGGGTCGGATCACCCATCCGACGTTTGGAGCGGTCAGCGGGTCACCGGGTCAGCGGGTCGGGCTCACTGCCCGGGCACCCACAGCCTCGAGGCCGCCGGCGGGGGAGGGCTGCTCGGCGGGGTGGCCGAGGTCGGCGGGGTGGGGTGGTGTTCCAGGTCGTTGGGCTCCGGCTCGCCCTGCTCGGCGACCTGCTGCTCGGCGGTGACCTGCGCCATCCGGAGCTGGCCCAGCGCGGCCTCGACCTGTCCGGTGAGGTCGGGGGGCAGGTGCGCGCGCGCCTGGTCGAGCACCTGCGCGGCGATGTCGATGAACAGCCGTGCGTCGCGGCGGCCGAGCTTGACCTGGGCCGTGCTCAGCAGCGACGAGAAGACGTCGGCGAGGAGCTCCGCCGCGGAGGCGGCCCGCAGCTGCTCCATCAGCTGCACCATCTGCTCCTCGGACATGCCGTCGGGCATCCCCTCGGGCGGCGGCGCCGCGGTGGGGTCGGTCTGGTCCTGGGGCTGGTCGGTGTCCACGGCTCCATCTTGCCGCCTGGGGTGGCGATGTCTACTGGTGCGTACGACGCAGCAGGCGCGTCGTACGCACCAGTAGACCCCGGCCGGGAGACCCTCAGACGCCTTCCTGCACGCGGAAGATCTCGTCGGCCACGAGGCCGTGGGCCTCGCGGTGCACGGTGTGGGCGGCCTCGGCGTCGGGCGCCTCGACCAGGCAGAAGATCTGCCCCTGGCTCTCGTCGACCCAGTAGCGCAGATAGCTGACGCCGTGGGCGCCCTGCGTCGCGAGGTCGGCCTGGTGGGCCTTGGCGACGTCGTCCATCGTGACGCCGTCGCCCAGGCTGTGGACGTCCATGAAGAGAGGCATGGTGGTGTTCCTTCGGTTCTCGGGTGGTCGATCTGATGCCTCCGTTTCTACGGCGGCCGACACCCGCCCCACATCGGTGACGACTACCCAGACTCGGCCTCGCGACTACCCATCTCGAGCAGCTCGCGCCGGCTCCGGACCCCCCTCTTGCCGAGAATCGCGGCGACGTGATGCTCCGCCGTACGCCGGGAGATCACCAGCGTCTCGGCGATCTCGGCGTCGGTGAGCCCCCGCGCCACCAGCGCCTCGACCTCTGCCTCGCGCGGGGTCAGGCCGTCGGGGTGCCGAGCGGCCCGCGTGGTGCGTGGGACCGCGGCGCCGAGCTCGCGCAGCATCGTCCGAGCGCGGGCGGCCGCGGCCGCGGCGCCGAGCCGGTCGAAGACCCGGACCGCCTCGGTGAGCAGCTCCGGGTCGCCGCTGCGCGCCAGGGCCAGCCCCTGGTCGAAGGGGCACCCCATCCGCTCCCACCACGCCGCAGCCTCGGCCCAGCGGCCCTCGCGCTCCAGCGTGAACGGCGCAGACAGCTGGGCGCTGACCTCGACGTCGTCGGGCAACCAGGTGGCGACGCGGCCCCGGCTCCACGGGCAGTCGGCGCCGATCACGAGCGGCCAGGACAGGGCCGCGGCCTCCGTCGGGTCGCCGCCGATGACCCACGCGTGCTGACAGCGCACCTGCGTCACCGGCGCGATCTTCTGCGACTCCTCGGTCGGGTCGGCCATGGCCCGGGCCTCCTCCAGCAGGTCGGCCGCCTCGGGGTCACCGATGCGCGAGGCCAGGGCGCCGAGCACGACCAGCGGTGCCAGGACGGCCATCGGCGTGGTCTCGTCGCGCCGGGCCAGCACCTCCTCGGCGGCCGCCCGGGCCCCCTCGTGGTCGCCCCGGTCGAGGAGCATCTCCGCCCGCATGCCGAGGTTGTACGTCGTCCACGAGTCGAGGTCGCGGTCGACGCAGTAGTCGTAGCCCTCGTCGAGGTAGCGCTGGGCCGCGTCGTAGCGGCGCTGCACGACCGCGCAGGAGGCGAGGTTGTTGTAGGCGAGGGCGACCTGCTCGTGCAGGTCGGCGTTGCGCGCGCCGGCCAGGGAGGTCGTCAGCATCCGCTCGCCGTCGGCGACGTCGCCGGCCACCGTCTCCATGGTCCCGATCGCGTTGAGGGCCCGCACCCGCGCCTCCTCCCGCTGCGGGCTCTCGGGGAGCTCGTCGAGGAGCGCCATCGTCCGCCTGCCCCAGCTGCGGGTGCCCTCGAGGTCGGTGCGCAGCATCTCCAGGCTGGTGCGCTGCATGTAGGCCAGCGCCAGCTCGACGGTGTGGGTCCCGTGCAGCAGGTCCACGGCCGTGCGCGCCTGCTCCTCGGCCAGCTCGTTGCGGCCGGCGAACCACTGCAGCCGCGACTCGCAGCGCCAGGCGTCGCCGACCCGGACCGCGTCGCCGAGGTCGACCCAGATCTCGCGCGCCTCGGAGATGCAGGCGATCGAGGCGTCCACGCCGCCGGTGAGGTAGTGCTCGTAGCCCAGGTCCCACAGCAGCTGCGCCCGCTCGCCCGGAGCCAGCTCCTCCGCGTGCGTCAGCGCCCGGCGGTACTGCCGGACCGCCTCCCGGTGCGAGCCCAGCCGGACCGCCTGGTCGCCCGCCGCCCGCGCGTGCACCAGCACCGCGGCGCCTTCTCCGGCCGCCTCGGCATGGTGGGCCAGCCGTGCCGGGTCGGCTCCCCGCTCGGTCAGCGCCGCGAGCAGACGCCGGTGCAGGTGGAGCCGGCGGCCCCCCGGGACCTCCTCGGCGACGACCAGCCGGGCCAGCTCGTGGCGGAACAGCAGGTCGCTGCCCGACTGCCGCAGCAGCCCGCGCTCCAACGGCTCGTCGAGGGCGGGCAGCCCGACGTTGAGCAGCTGTCCGACCAGCTCGGCCTCGGCCCGGGAGCCGGCCAGGGCGACGACCTCGAGCGCGCGCTGACCGGTCTCGCTGAGCCGCGACACCCGCGCCAGGACGGCGTCGCGCACCGTCGCCGGGACGTCCCCGGTGCCGGCGGAGAGCGCCTCGGTGACGAAGAACGGGTTGCCGCCCGTGACGTCGTACAGGTCGGCGGACGCCGGTGCTCCGTGCTCGGCCGCCAGCCGGGCCACCCCGGCCTCGGTCAGCGGCGCCAGGTCGATCCGCCGGGTCCCCGTCGCCGAGGCGGTGTCCCCGAGCAGCACCCGCAGCTTGTCGCCCACGGTGGTGTCCTCGACTCGATAGCTGACCATCACCAGGGCGCGGCAGGCGTGGATCCGGCGCGCCAGGTGCCGGACCAGGTCCAGCGTCGCCTCGTCGGCCCAGTGCGCGTCCTCGATCACCAGCAGGTACGGCCGCCCCGTCGGCGGATCGCGGAGCACCGACAGGAGCGCGGCGAACACCTCCGAGCGAGCGGCGTCGGCCGGCCACACGGTGGCCGGCAGGTCGGGCAGCATGTCCACCAGGGGGCCGAGCGGCGACGGGGTGGCGGAGCCGTCGCACCAGCCGACGAGCGGAGGGGCGTCGCTGGTGGCGAGCAGGTGCTCGAGGAACGTCGTCTTGCCGACGCCGGGCTCGCCGGCGACGAACACCAGCCGACCGTGCCCGGCTGCCGCTTCGGCGAGATAGCCCTGGGCGGCACGCAGCTGCTCGTCACGCTCGAGGAGCGTCATGCCCCGATGCTAGGCGTCGGCCGGCGTGCCCGCCCACTGCTCCCGCATCGTCACGCGCGCCGACGCGACCCCGCGACCCTGGCCGAGGACGCCCATCATCGCCAGGACGAGGAACAGGGCGTACCACCACCAGTCGTCGCTCACCAGCGCCACGAAGTTGCCGTCGGAGAACGTCGCGGCGTCGAGCGACCCGAAGACCAGCATGAGACCGGCGACGGCGACGGCGGCGCCGCCGATGCCGCCGATGACGACAAGGA
>JAUILS010000146.1 GCA_030432975.1 Actinomycetes bacterium | reverse complement strand
TCCAGCCTGGGCAACCTCTTGAAGGCCCGCGGTCTGCGGGTCACGATGCAGAAGCTCGACCCCTATCTCAACGTCGACCCCGGGACGATGAACCCGTTCCAGCACGGCGAGGTCTTCGTCACCAACGACGGGGCCGAGACCGACCTCGACATCGGTCACTACGAGCGGTTCCTCGACACCGACCTCGGCCAGATCGCCAACGTCACCACCGGTCAGGTCTACTCCTCGGTGATCGCCAAGGAGCGCCGGGGCGACTACCTCGGCGACACCGTGCAGGTGATCCCGCACATCACCAACGAGATCAAGGACCGGATCCGGGCGATGGGGGTGGCCGCCGAGGGGGAGCAGCACATCGACGTGGTCATCACCGAGATCGGCGGCACCGTCGGCGACATCGAGAGCCTGCCGTTCCTCGAGGCGGCCCGTCAGGTGCGGCACGACATCGGTCGCGACAACTGCTTCTTCCTGCACGTCTCGCTGGTGCCGTGGATCGGCCCGTCGGGCGAGCTCAAGACCAAGCCCACCCAGCACTCCGTCGCCGCGCTGCGCTCCATCGGCATCCAGCCCGACGCCATCGTCTGCCGCTCCGACCGCGAGCTGCCGCAGAGCATCAAGCGCAAGATCTCGCTGATGTGCGACGTCGACGAGGAGGCCGTGGTCACCGCGGCCGACGCCCCGTCGATCTACGACATCCCCAAGGTGATCCACCGCGAGGGCCTCGACGCCTATGTCGTCCGCCGCCTCGACCTCCCCTTCCGCGACGTCGACTGGACCACCTGGGACGACCTGCTGCGCCGGGTGCACCACCCGCAGGAGGAGGTCACCATCGGCCTGGTCGGCAAGTACGTCGACCTGCCCGACGCCTACCTCTCCGTCGTGGAGGCGCTGCGCGCGGGCGGCTTCGCCCACGAGGCGAAGGTGCACGTCCGGTGGATCCCCAGCGACGAGTGCGACACCCCCGACGGCGCGCGCCGCAACCTCGAGGACGTCGACGCGATCTGCGTCCCCGGCGGGTTCGGCATCCGCGGCATCGAGGGCAAGCTCGGGGCGCTGACCTACGCCCGCACCCACCAGATCCCGACCCTCGGCCTCTGCCTGGGTCTGCAGTGCATGGTCATCGAGTACGCCCGCTCGGTGGCGGGGCTGGAGAAGGCCGCCTCCACCGAGTTCGACCCCGACTGCCCCGAGCCGGTGATCGCCACCATGGAGGAGCAGAAGGCGTTCGTCGAGGGCGCCGGCGACCTCGGCGGCACGATGCGGCTGGGGCTCTACCCGGCCGACCTGGCGGCCGGCAGCATCGTGCGCGAGGCCTACGGCCAGGCGAAGGTGCAGGAGCGGCACCGCCACCGCTACGAGGTCAACAACGCCTACCGCGACCAGCTCGAGGAGGCCGGCATCGTGTTCTCCGGCACCAACCCCGACCTGGGCCTGGTGGAGTACGTCGAGCTGCCGCGCGAGGTGCACCCCTACTACGTCGCCACCCAGGCCCACCCCGAGCTGCGCTCCCGGCCGACCCGGCCCCACCCGCTGTTCGCCGGGCTGGTCGGCGCGGCGATCGACCGGCAGCGCGAGCTGCGGTTCCCGATCGACGAGAGCGGGCTGCGGCGCCGCGACGACGACTGAGCGCCCGTGAGCGACGAGATCGCCGACCGACCGGAGCGCTGGCCGGTCACGGGCTCCGAGCACCTGCATCGCGACGGCTGGGTGGTCGCGCTGCGGCGCGACCTGGTCCACCCGCCCGGGGGCGAGCCGGACGAGGCCTTCGCCCGGCTGGTGCTGGAGCACCCCGGGGCGGTCGTGGTGCTCGCCGTGGACGACGACGACCGGGTGCTCTGTCTCCAGCAGTACCGCCACGCCGTCGGCATGGCCTTCGTCGAGCTCCCCGCCGGGCTGCTGGACGCGCCGGGGGAGGAGCCGGTCGACGTCGCGCGCCGCGAGCTGCGTGAGGAGGCCGGGCTGTCCGCGACCGACTGGGAGCACCTCGGGACGACGTACCCCAGCCCGGGGATCACCGACGAGGTGCAGCACCTCTTCCTGGCCCGCGGCCTGAGCCACGTCGGACGCGGCGACTTCGTGCTGGAGCACGAGGAGGCCGAGATGACGGTTTTCTGGGCGCCGTTCACCGCGCTGGTGCAGGCCGCCCTCGACGGACGGGTGAGTGACGGCCCCGTGGTCCAGGCGCTGCTGCTGGCGCAGGCACGCGGGTTGCTGCCGACACGGGCCACGCCGGTCGAGACGGGTCCGGACGCCGCAGAGTAGGTTGGCCCACGCAGGCCCGCCAGGGTGGACCGGCGCCCCGACGACGTGGCGCCAGCAAGGAGGACTCAAGTGAAGGTCGGCGTTCCCCAAGAGGTCAAGAACCACGAGTACCGCGTGGCGATGACGCCCATCGGCGTGCACGAGCTGGTCGCGCACGGGCACGAGGTGTTCGTCCAGGCCGGCGCGGGCGTCGGGTCACAGATCCCCGACAGCGAGTACGCCGCCGCGGGCGCGACGCTGCTCGACGACGCCGACGACGTGTGGGGCACCGCCGACATGGTGGTCAAGGTCAAGGAGCCGATCGCGGAGGAGTATCACCGGCTCCGCGAGGGCCTGACGCTGTTCACCTACCTCCACCTGGCGGCCGACGAGCCGCTGACCCGCGAGCTGGTCGACAAGAAGGTCACCGGGATCGCCTACGAGACCGTGCAGCTGCCCTCGGGCGGGCTGCCGCTGCTCTACCCCATGTCCGAGGTCGCCGGCTGCCTGGCCCCGCAGGTGGGCGCCCACTCCCTGATGAAGGCCCAGGGCGGTCGCGGCGTGCTGATGGGCGGCGTCGGCGGGGTGGCCAACGCCAAGGTCGTCATCATCGGGGCCGGCGTCTCCGGTCAGAACGCCGCCAACATCGCGCTCGGCATGGGCGCCGACGTGACCCTGCTCGACACCGACCTCGACAAGCTGCGGATGTCGTTCTGGCGCTACAACAACCGGGTCCACGGCCTCGCGTCGTCCAAGCTCGCCATCCAGCAGCAGGTGATGGAGGCCGACATGGTGATCGGCGCGGTGCTGATCCCGGGCGCCAAGGCGCCGAAGCTCGTCACCAACGACCTGGTCGCCCAGATGAAGCCCGGCTCGGTGCTCGTCGACATCGCCGTCGACCAAGGGGGCTGCTTCGAGGACACCCACCCGACCACGCACGCCGACCCGACTTTCGCCGTGCACAACTCGATCTTCTACTGCGTGGCCAACATGCCCGGTGCGGTGCCGAACACGTCGACGTACGCCCTGACCAACGCGACCCTGCCCTTCACGGTCGCGCTCGCCGACAAGGGCTGGCAGCAGGCCTGCCGCGACGACGCCTCGCTGGCGTTCGGCCTCAACACCCACGCGGGTCAGCTCACCAACGCCCCGGTCGGCGAGGCGGTCGGCATGGAGGCCGTGTCGGTCGAGTCCGTGCTGGCGTGAGGACCGACCGGCCCGATCTCTGCCATCCACGGCGCGGGGCGCGATGGACCCGCTGACCAGGGCCGTGCGCACCTACCTCGACCACCTGTCGGTGGAGCGGGGACTGGCGGCCAACACGCTGTCGTCCTACCGGCGCGACCTGCGGCGCTACGTCGCCTATCTCGACGCGGTCGGTGTCGAGAGCCTCGACGCGGTGACGGAGCAGACGGTCACCGAGTTCCTCGCGCGCCTCCGCGAGGGCGACGCCGACCATCCGCCGCTGGGCGCGAGCTCGGCCGCCCGCACGGTCGTGGCCGTCCGGGGCTTCCACAAGTTCGCGGTCGCCGACGGGCTGGCGCAGACCGACCCTGCTGCGGCCGTGAAGCCGCCGTCTCCGGCGAAGCGGCTGCCCAAGGCGCTGCCGCTCTCCGACGTGGAGGCGATCCTGGAGGCCGCAGGCAGCCCCGGCACCGTCCTCTCCTTGCGCGATCGGGCCCTGCTGGAGGTGCTCTACGGCACCGGCGCCCGGATCTCCGAGGCGGTCGGCCTCGACGTCGACGACGTCGACCTGGTCGACGGCACCGTGCTGCTGCGCGGCAAGGGGGGCAAGGAGAGGCTGGTGCCGATCGGCTCCTACGCGCGCGAGGCCGTGTCGGCGTACCTCACCCGCGGACGGCCCGAGCTGGTCTCCGCTGGCCGCGGCACTCCTGCGCTGCTGCTCAACGCCCGCGGCGGGCGGCTGTCGCGGCAGTCGGCGTGGTCGGTGCTGGTCAAGGCCGCCGAGCGGGCCGGCGTGACCCGCGACGTGTCGCCGCACACGCTGCGACACTCGTTCGCGACCCACCTGCTCGACGGTGGCGCGGACGTCCGGGTCGTGCAGGAGCTGCTCGGGCACGCCTCGGTGACCACCACGCAGGTCTACACCCTGGTGACCGTCGACAACCTGCGCGAGGTCTTCGCCACCGCGCACCCGCGGGCCCGCTGATGCGGCTGGAGGCGACCCCCGGGGCCACCCCCGAGGAGGTGTACGACGGCTTCGAGGCGTGGGTCGAGGGGCAGGGGCTGACGCTCTACCCGCACCAGGAGGAGGCGGTGCTGGCCCTGGTGGCCGGCGACCACGTCGTGCTCGGCACCCCGACCGGGTCGGGCAAGTCGCTGGTGGCAACCGCCGCCCACCACCTGGCGCTGTCGTCGGGCCGCCGGAGCTTCTACACCGCGCCGATCAAGGCGCTGGTCTCCGAGAAGTTCTTCGCCCTGTGTGCCACCTTCGGCGCCGACCGGGTCGGCATGCTCACGGGCGACGCCTCGGTCAACGCCGACGCCCCGATCATCGCCTGCACCGCCGAGGTGCTCGCCAACATCGCGCTGCGCGAGGGCCGCGCCGCCGACGTCGGCCTGGTGGTGATGGACGAGTTCCACTTCTATGCCGAGCCTGACCGCGGGTGGGCCTGGCAGGTGCCGCTGCTGGAGCTGACCGACGCCCAGATGCTGCTGATGTCGGCCACTCTCGGCGACGTCTCCGGCCTGGCCGCCGACCTGACCCGCCGCAGCGGCCGCGAGGTCAGCGTGCTGACCGACGCACCGCGGCCGGTGCCGCTCACCTTCAGCTGGTCGCTCGAGCCGCTCGACGACACGCTCGAGGAGCTCGTGACGACCGGCCAGGGTCCCGTCTATGTCGTCCACTTCACCCAGGCCGCGGCGGTCGAGCACGCCACGTCGCTGCTGCGTCGCGGCGGGCTCGGCAAGGAGCCGCCCGAGCGTCGCGAGGAACGGGCTCGGGTGATCGGCGACTTCCGCTTCGGCGCGGGCTTCGGCCGCACGCTCGGCACCCTGGTGCGCTCGGGGATCGGCGTCCACCACGCAGGGATGCTGCCGCGCTACCGGCGGCTCGTCGAGACCCTCGCCCAGGCCGGGCTGCTGCGGGTCATCTGCGGCACCGACACCCTCGGCGTCGGCATCAACGTGCCGATCCGGACGGTGCTCTTCACCGCGCTCGCGAAGTTCGACGGCTCCCGGCAGCGCATCCTGCGCACCCGCGAGTTCCTCCAGATCGCGGGCCGCGCCGGCCGGGCCGGCTTCGACACCGCTGGCTACGTCGTCGTCCAGGCCCCCGAGCACGTCATCGAGAACGAGAAGGCCAAGGCGAAGGCCGAGGCCAAGAACGCCGCGAACCCCAAGAAGCGCAGCAAGGCGCAGCTGAAGAAGCCGCCCGAGGGCGCCGTCGTCTGGACCGAGCAGACCTTCGACAAGCTCGTCGCCGGCACGCCCGAGCCGCTGCCGTCGCGGATGAAGGTCGACAACGCGCTGATCATCAACGTGCTCGCCCGCGAGGAGGACGCCTTCCCGGTGCTGCGCCGGCTGCTGACCGACAACCACGAGCCGCGGCGGCAGCAGCTGCGCCTCGCGCGCCGCGCCGTACGCCTGGTGCGCAGCCTGGTGCACTCCGGCGTCGTCGTCCGGCTCGACCAGCCCGACGCGTGCGGACGCCGCTACGTCCTGACCGTCGAGCTGCCCGAGGACTTCGCCCTCAACCAGCCGCTGGCGCACTTCGCGCTGGCCGCGCTCGACCTGCTCGACCCCGAGTCGCCCGAGCACGCCCTCGACGTGATGTCCGTGGTCGAGGCGGTGCTGGAGCCGCCGCGCCAGGTGCTGCGCGCGCAGCAACACGCCGCGCGCGGCGAGGCGATCGCCGAGATGAAGGCCGACGGGGTCGACTACGACGAGCGAATGGCGCGGCTCGAGGACGTCACCTGGCCGCGGCCGCTCGCCGAGCTGCTCGAGACGGCGTACGACGTCTATCGGCAGACCCACCCCTGGCTGCGCGAGGACGCCCTGGAGCCCAAGTCGGTGGTCCGCGAGATGTGGGAGCAGGGGATGGGCTTCACCGACCTGGTGAGCCGCTATCAGCTGGCCCGCTCGGAGGGGTTGGTGTTGCGCTACCTCACCGATGCCTACCGCGCGCTGCGGCAGACCGTCCCCGAGGCGCACCGCTCGGAGCAGCTGGAGGAGGTCGTCGAGTGGCTCGGCGAGACGATCCGGCAGACCGACTCCTCGCTGCTCGACGAGTGGGAGGCGCTCAGCCACCCCGACGACGGAGCGCCGGTGGCCGGGGTCGGCGCCGCGCCCTCCCGACCGCTGTCGCAGCAGCGGTCGCTATCGGTGATGGTGCGCAACGCGATGTTCGCGCGGGTCCTGATGTGCGCCCGCGACGACGTGGACTCTTTGGCGCGGGTCGAGGCGGAGACAGCTGCCCGCACCGAGCCGCCACGGCGCGCTCCCATGGACCGCGGGGCCTGGGACCGGGCGCTGGAGCTCTACTACGCCGACCACGACGACCTGCTTACCGACGCCGACGCCCGCGGGCCGGCGTACTTCTCGCTGGGGGAGGAGGAGCGTGGCCCCCAGCCCGGTGGCGACGAGGACGTGGTGGTCAGGGTGCGACGGGTGCGCCAAACGCTCGCCGACCCCGCCGGCGACCGCGACTGGGTGCTGGAGGCCGTCGTCGACCTCGACGCCACCGACGAGATCGGCGACCTGGTGCTGCTCAGCACCGCGCTGCGGCGGATGGACTGAGGATCGCGGCCGTCAGTGCGGCACGACGTGAACGCTCATACTCGTTCCGTGAGTGAAGATCTTCCGATCCCATCTGGGCTCCAGGCTTTGGTGGAGGCCGGTGTGTGGCCAACGGTCCAGTCGGCAGGTTCTTAGAACTTGCGCTCTCTTGCGGCTCCGGAGGACGTGGAGCGGATGGCCCCGGGTGAACGCTTGTTGTGGGTCAGTCTGGCTGGAACATGACGCGCTCTGTCGCTGGAGTCCCGTGCACCACGAAGTTCTCCACCGCCTCGATGGCGTGTGCGATTGGCACCTGCCAGTCACGTGGTGCCTCTGACCATGACCCGAAGTGGTCGTAGACCAGCAGACCTCCGGAACCGTCCCCGACGGAGTGGTAGCTGCCTCCGAGCGAGTCGGTCCAGACGAGGATCGCTCCGTCGCCATCGGTTCCTAACGTGACCGCCGACCCGTCGTCCCGGATCACCTCGGCTGCCGGGTGACCCCGGCCAGAAGAGCGACTCACGACCTCTTCAATGAGGTCCGCCACTTGCCAAGTTGGGCCGATCAGATGTTCCGTGACGATCTCCTCCACAGGCTCGAATACACACGTCCGGATCATGTGCTGGACCTTCTCAGACCCGTGTGCCAAACGCACGGTCATCGGCAGATCGCGCTCGTCCTGCTGCTAGATCCGGGCGACTCTCGGATGCGTCCGTGCGACTATCACTCCCGTGACCAGGCCGCTCAGTGATCGCGAACGCGACATCCTCGACCTGCTCTTGTCGGTCGACTTCCCGGGTGCCGTGCAACTCCGGCGGCAAGCCGCATCCGTGTCGGCGGAGCGCGAAGGCATGGTCATCGACTTGATTGTGAGCGCGGAGAGGTCCCCCGCCGCCGTGGTCAGCCGGACGCCGGTACAGGCGGTGGTCGATGGCGACGGCTACGACGGCGGCCTGCTCCTGTTCGTGGATGATGGGCAGTTGTCCGCCTTGGAGTACTGGTGGGTCACCGAGGAACCGCCATGCGTCATGCCACCGCTCACCGCGATCGGTGCACCCCTCGCATCCAGGTAGCCGCACATCGGCAGAGCTGTACGCTTCTTGCGGCACGAGCGGGCCCTCGATCAGTGTGCCTGTCGAACGCGTCGAGCTCGATGTCGGAGCGCTTGCGGTCGACGCTCCTCGTTCTGCAGGGCCCTGAGGGCGTGCTTCACTCCATCGCCTGTGACGCCCTGCTCGACCCACCCGACGGCAAGGTCCGCCCAGTAGTCCGAGCCCGCGAGCGCGTACTCGACCAGGGCCGCTGGGTCG
>JAUILS010000145.1 GCA_030432975.1 Actinomycetes bacterium | reverse complement strand
GTGAGGCCCTCCGGCCCGAGATCCCCGGCCGACTCGAGCGCCCCGCCGTCCTCGACCGAGACCGAGAAGTCGCGGTTGTTGACGTAGGTCACGAACCTCGCGTCGGCCGGCCGGGTGACGTCGTAGGCGATCACGCCACCGACCCGCTCGAAGCCGACGAAGGCATAGGTGCGACCCGCGACCCGGCCGACGTCGACCCCCTCCGGCTCCGGCCCCTTGTCGTCGCTGCGGTTCTCGAAGCCGGACTCGGTGTGGTTGGAGTTGAAGAAGGCGGGCAGCGCGGCAGCGGTCACCTGCTCGAAGTCGTCCCCGGAGTCGAAGACGAGCTCACCGTCGGTCGTCCAGATCGAGAACGACCGGGTGCCGAAGGTGTAGAGGTTCTCGTAGCAGGAGCCGTCCGCCGACAGGCCCGACTCGGTCGTCACGTGGAGCCGTCCCAGGTCGGCGTCGCCGGTGAGACCGGCCAGCGGGGAGTCGTCGCAGATCGGGGCGAGACCGTCCCCGCCGAGGTCCTTGACCCGGGCCCCCTCCACGTAGTCCCCCACTCGCGGGCGTCGCCCTCGTTGGCGGTGACGAGGTACGTCGTCCCGCGGCTGCGGAAGGTCGCGATGGCGTCCGGCATCGGCAGCCCGCGGAGCCCCTCGACGGTGCGGATGTCCACCACGTCGTCCCGGTCGGACGGGTCGAGCCCGGTGAGACCCCAGTCCTTGAAGCCCAGGGGGAGAAGCTTCTCGACGCGGGCGCGGCGCAGGTCGACGACCGCGATCGCGTTGTTCTCCTGCAGCGTGACGTAGGCCCGGTGGCCGGACACGGCGGCGTACTCCGGCTCGAGGTTGGCCGAGACCGGGTGGTCGGTGTTCACGCTCGGCCCGAAGACGCGCACGCCCTCGGGCAGGGCGTCCTCGAAGGCGTGGAAGTCGGCCAGGCGCACCCAGGACTGCCGGACCGGCCGACGAGCGTGGTGGTGGCCCCGCGGCAGCTGGACGACACCGACCGAGCCCTCTGGGTCGACGGTGTAGTCGTCGCTCGGTTCGCCCTCGTTGGCCACGACGGCCCGCCGGCGACGAAGATGCCGGTCTCGTAGGTGCCCGCGGGCGCGAGAGCGAGCCGGGCCCCGGGGGCGGAGGTGACGACCGGCTCGTCGACCGCTCCGGCGGTCGCGGCAGGCGGCGTGGCGAGGCCGACGACGGCCAGGCCGGCCGCGGTGAGGCCGGCGACGACGAGTCGCCCGAGCTCGGGACGGCGGGCGGGGGGCCGGGTGGCGGTGGTGCGGCCCGAGGCTGGGCGCGCGTGGGCGGGGCTCATGGAGGCTCCTCCGGGCGGGGACGCTGACCCGGGGAACGTAGCGATGCCAGGTGAGGTCGAGGCGACCGTCAGGTGAACTCTGGGCCCGGCGGTCGAGAGCACCCTTAGAGAGGGGTCTTTCACCCCTATGGGTGAAAGCGAGCCCCGAATTGGGAGGAATTTCGTCCCGAACAGGAAATTCTGTCCCAGAAACCTACGGTGGAGTAGCCCCGAATGGCCCCTACGCCGCATCATGTTGCACCGTTGTGCCCAGCAGTTTGCCAAAGGTACTTGCCAAGATGTGCCTGGCTGCTGTCACATCGGATTCATCACCACGACACCTTCAGAAGGAGCCCCCCATGTCTCGGTTCGTCGCCGCTCTCGTCGCCGCCATCTGCACCCTGACCCTGTCCACGATGGCCTCGCCCGCCGACGCCGCGAAGCCGGTGTCCATGAAGACCGGCAACGGCCACTGCTGCTGACCGGTCGCCGCGCTACGACGTGGCAGGGAGCCTGAACGCCGGTCGGTCCGAGCTGGGCATGATCATCCGGGAGGCTCCCAGGCACACCGACGCCTGCCGGAAGGCGGCCAGCGCGGTGCTCTGGTGTCCGGCCAGGTCGGCGGTCTCGGCGAGCGCGAACCACAGCTGTGCCACGCCGAGGTCGGAGCCGAGCAGCGTCAGCAGGTCGCCGGCCTGCTCGAGGTCGGTCGCGATCGGCTCGCCCGCGATGGCCTTGGCCTGTGTCCGGGTCACCGCGACCTCGGCCGTGAGGGCCGGGTCCTGGTGGCACACCTCGGCGGAGACCTGGTCGAGCTGCCGCGTGGCGCCGACCGGGTCTCCCTCGCGGAGCAGCAGCCGGGCGTTGACCAGCGTGTGCCGCGCCAGGTCGATCGGACTCGCGGAGGACCACTCGAGCTCGCGCTCCGCGAGCTCGAGGTGCTCGCGGATCTCCTGGGGGCTGGCCTCCCGGTCGTTGAGCAGCGTGTGCGCGAGCTGGGTGCGCAGCTTGGCGAGGTTGCGGGTGCTGTTGCCGTTCTCGAGCAGGTGGAGCGCGCGTGACGCGAGCTCGACGGCCGCCTCGAGGTGGCCGGCGGTGCGCTCGTAGATGCTGGCGTTCCAGTAGGCCGCGGCCTGCGCCTCCGGGGAGGCGTTGGCCTCGGCCACCTTGATGGCCCGGCGCGCCATCCGGGTGGCCACGCCGAGGTTGCCGGCCTCGAAGTAGGCGCTCGCGACGGTCACGGAGAGCCGGACGTGCTCGGTCGTGCCGCCCAGGCCCTTCTTCTCCATCGATCGCAGCACTCGCTCGCCGGCGTCGATGGCCTGGCCGAAGTCGCCGGCGTCGCGGTAGCAGCGGGAGAGGGCGATGCCGACCGAGGCCGCACCCTCGTCGCCGTCGTGCTCGGCCTGCAGGTCCTCGAGCGCGATGATCGCGGAGTGCAGGTCGCCCATCGCCTCGTAGCACAGCGCGTGGACCAGGCGGACCCGTCGGGCCAGGTCGGGCCAGGGGGACAGGTCGGCGTTCTCGAGCAGGTCGGCGGTGAGGGCGACCGCCTCGTCGATGTCGCCGCCGGCCAGCGCGAGCTCGGCCCGGTCGACGTCGTGCCGGCGCGCGAGGGCCTCGGCCGCCTCGACGCCGGTCTGCAGGAACTCGGGCGTGACGCCCAGGCGGGAAGCCAGCGTGTCCAACGCCTCGCGGCTCGGCTGGCGAGCACCCGACTCGATGCGCGAGACGTAGCCGACGGAGTAGTCAGACCCCGCCAGGTCGCCCTGTGTCATCCCCTGAGCGACGCGCGCGTCGCGGATCCGCCGTCCCAAGTCGGTCGACGCCACCATCGTTGCGCTGTCCCGAGAAGCCACCACGTGCCCCCTTGTGTCTGTGTCAATTCCGGCCAAGACTACGCACTGCGGTCGCAGATGTCTCCTGCATGGTCGATCCTGACCCAGATGGACTAAACACCCTCTCACCCGCCTGTGTCACGCGCGCGCCCGACCGCAGGGGCCTGCCTGAGTTTTTGCCAAGGCCCGTTGACGATTCCGGGACGGGTCGGGCAACTGTGGGCTACAACTCTCCTATCAGCACCACCCTCCGGACTCGGGAGATTGAGCACCTTGTCGTCTAGCACCTTCGAACGGCTCCGCCAGCGGCGCGCCCAGGCCGCGGGCGAGAACCTCGCCGCGCTCGCCTCGGGCTCCGTCGACCGGCTGATGGCCGACCTTGACTCCACGCTGACGCGCGAGCGGGCTCGCCGGCACGCCGAGCAGGACGAGGAGGCCCGCTCGGCGGCGGAGTGCCTCGAGGCGCTGGGGGACCAGACCACCTGGTGGCTGCACCGCCTCGGCTCGAGCGCCGCCGACCACGTCGACCACGTGGCCCTGACCCCGTCGGGGATCTGGGTCGTCGCCCTGTGGCACGAGCCGGGCGCGCGCGTCGAGGTCGTGTTCTCCGGCGGCCCGGGCACCGAGCGGTTGATGGTGCGCGGCAAGGACCGCACCGACCGAGTCCAGCTGCTCGCCGCCCAGCACCGGGCGGTCCGCCACGCCCTGGCGGCGTACGACGTGCCGGTCCGCGGTCTGCTGGTGTTCCTCGACGCCCAGCTGCCCACGATCTGGGCGCCGACGGTGGGCGACTTCCCGGTGGCCGACGCGGACCTGGCCCGCGACGAGCTCACCGCCGACGGCCGGGTCGACGACCGGCTGCGGCTCGAGCTGCGAAGGGTGCTTCGCTCGTCGTTCCCTGCCGCCTGAGCAGCGGGTCAGGCGCAGCGCTCCACCCTCACTCCCTCGAAGGCGACCCGTCCGTCGCGAGCGACCGCGGCCAACCGGTCCGTGGCGGCGCCGAGCGCGGCCGAGCAGGCGTCCCGCCGTTCGCGAAGGTCGCCGTGCAGCCACCAGATCGTGATGTCGGCGCAGCCAGCTCGCGCCTCGGACACGAGCCGGTCGCGTCCCTCGGCCTCGCGCGCCACCAGGTCGATGATCCCGTCGCGGGTGCGGCCGTCGGGGACCTGGAAGAGCGTCGGCCGGATGTAGTAGGCCATCGACACGACCGGCTCCCAGGCCCGTTCCACCGCGCGGTCGCCGGCCGCGACGCACGCCGCCAGCGCCGCCTCCTCACGCGAGCGGGCGGCGCGGTCGGTGCTCACGAGCCCGGCCGCGACCACTGCTCCGGCCAGCAGGGCGAGGGTGATCCGGCGCCACGGCCAGGGCTCGCCGCCGCCCTGCTGCAGGACCTCGGCGTGGTCGGGGTTCTCCGGCACGACCGGCCTCAGCGGGTCCGGGCCAGCGCGCGCCTGACCAGGCGCGGTGACGGGTTCGTGTGCGGGACGCCGTCAATCACGACGGTCGGCACCGTCTCGGCGCCCCCGTTGACGCTGCGGACGTAGGCCGCCGCCGCGTCGTCCTCCCAGATGTTGACCCACGCGGCCCGGTCGGCATAGCGGCGCACCCGGGCGCCGAGGGTCGCGCAGAACCCGCAGCCGGGGCGCCAGTAGATCGCGACCCCGCTGTCGGCCTGTCGGAGCGCCGCGGCGTGCTCGGTCGGCGGCGGCAGCCCGCGCACCCGGTCCCAGAGTCCCATCCGGAGCCTCCCGTCACGAACCGTCGAGCCCGGCCTGCTCCTCCACCCAGGCCCAGATCCGCGCGACCTGCTCGGGGTCGGCCACCGTGCGGGGGAGCAGGTGGGGCGAGCGGACGCGTCGATCGTGCCACAGTCCTCCGCCGGTCGGCGGCGGCTGCTGCGCCGCCAGCCACACCGTCGTGTCGGCCCCGGAGTCCGCGTCGCGCAGGAAGGGCCCGGTCACCTTCTTGAAGGCCGGCAGCGACTCGGCCACACCCGGGGTGTCCGCCCAGCCCGGGTGGGTGGCGTAGGCGTGGACGCCGTGGGGGCTCCAGCGCTGCTCGAGCACGTCGAGCAGCTCGACCTGGGCGCGCTTGGAGCGGGCGTAGGCGGTGGTGCCGGAGTAGTCGCCGGTGAGGTACTCCGGGTCGTCGTCTCGCAGCCGCTGGGCGTACATCCCGCCCGAGGTCACCAGGATCACGCGGGCGCCCTCGCGCAGCGAGGGCAGCAGCTGCTCGGTCATCGCCACCGGGCCGAGGAGGTGGAGGGCCATCGTGAGCTCGTGGCCCTGCGGTGACTCCTGGCGGCTGGCGGGGAGCGCCCCGGCGTTGTGGACGATGATGTCGAGGGGGTGCGCGCCTGCTCGCATCTCCTCGGTGAACCGTGCGACGTCGTCGAGGTCGGAGACGTCGCAGCGCCACAGGTGCATCGTCGACCCGGGCACCTGTTGCCGCAGGTCGGCGAGCACCCGTCGTCCCTTGACCTCGTCGCGGACGAGCAGGTGCACCTCCGCTCCCAGGGCGGCGAGGCCGGCGACGGTGGCGGTGCCGAGGCCGGAGGAGGCGCCGGTGACCAGCGCCGCCTGCCCGCGGAGGGCGTCGGGCGCGGGGTCGGCCGGCCAGCCGGGGAGCCGGCGGCGGACGGCGTACCCGACGGCGGAGAAGCCGGGGGCCACCGTGCGGTCCATCGCGGTGTCGATCAGGCGTGCGGGGCTCATGTCACGAGGCTAGCCAGGCACCGAAGGCGGGTCCGCGGGGGGCGGGATTCGGCCTTGAAGGCGCGCTCGGGAATTGAGTACGATCGACTCAAGTTATCTTCTAGTGAGGGGCGCGTCCAGGGCGCCCGTGGACCTCTGAGGAGAACACCATGCGCAACAGTCTGTACGTCCGTCGCGACCCGTTCCGCGACTTCGAGTCGATCATCCGCCAGGCCTTCGCCCCGGTCGGCGTCGACGACGTCGACGCGGCCTTCAGCCCCGCCGCGGAGGTGCACCGTGAGGGCGACGACGCCCTGATCCGGCTGGAGCTGCCCGGGCTGGACATCGGCAGCGACGTCTCGGTCGAGGTGCTCGGCCGCGACATCGTGATCAGCGGCGAGCGCCGCGACGAGCACTCCGAGGAGACCGAGGGACGGCTCCTCCGGGAGTTCCGCTACGGCTCCTTCCGCCGCGCCTTCAGCCTCGGCCGTCCGGTGAGCCCGGAGGCCGTGACCGCGAGCTACGACGCGGGCGTGCTGACGGTCCGGGTGTCCGGCGTCTACGCCGAGCTGACCGGTCAGAAGATCGAGATCAGCTCCTCCGCCCCCGCGGCGGTCGAGCGCCCCGTGGTCGAGGGTGAGGCCGAGGAGGCGTCGGAGAGCTGACCTCCTCGCCGGGGGTGGTCCGGCACCCGGCGCTTCGCGTGGAGGAGGGTCGCACCTCGGGTGCGGCCCTCCTCGCGCCGCGTCAGGCGCCGGTGCCGCTCTCGAGCTCCGGCTCGCCGGCGCCGGCGGCGTACTTCTTGACCAGGCTCTCGAGGTCGACCCCGGTGGTGTTGCGCAGCAGCTCCAGCGTCTGCACGACGTTGTCGGTGACCTGCTTCGGCAGCTGGCCGGCGCCGTCGGTGGACACGACCGTCAGCTTGTCGATGCTGCCCATCGGCGCCGCGACCTCGCGGGCCACCTGGGGCAGGATCTCGACGAGCATCTGCAGCACCGCGGCCTCGTTGTACTGCGCGAACGCGTCGGCGCGCTTGCTCATCGCCGTCGCCTCCGCCTCACCGGTCGCCAGCGTCGCCGCGGCCTGGGCGTCACCCTCGGCGCGGACCGCCTCGGCCTCCGCGATGCGGCGGGCCTTCTCGGCCTCACCGCGCTTGGCGCCCTCGATCGCCTCGGCCTCGGCCAGCGCCGAACGACGGGACTTCTCACCCTCACCGGTCAGCCGCGCCTTCTCGGCCTCGGCCTCGGCGGCCGCGATGGAGGAGGCCTTGCGGGCCTCGGCCTCGAGGATCTCCGAGCTGCGTCGCGCCTGCGCCTCGGTCTCGACCTTGTAGCGGTCGGCGTCGGCCGGCTTGCGCACCTCGGTGTCGAGCTGGCGCTCCTTCAGCGCCGCCTGGCGGACCGCCACCTTCTCCTGCTCGGCCAGGATCGCCTGGTCGCGGTCGGCCTGAGCCAGCGGACCCGCCGCCGCGGCCTGCGCCGACGCGGCGTCGGTCTCGGCCTTGATCTCGGCGGTCTTGAGCGCGAGCTGACGCTGGGAGACCGCGATCTCCTGCTCGGCCATGATCCGCGCCTGCTCGGCCGCCTGCCGGGACTCGGCCTCGGCGATCGCGGCGACCTGGGCCACCTTGGCGGCCTCGGGTCGGCCGAGGTCGGCGAGGTAGGTGCCGTCGTCGGTGATGTCCTGGATCTGGAACGTGTCGAGCACCAGGCCCTGGCCCGTCAGAGAGGTCTCGGACTCGTCGGCGACCCGCTGGGCGAACGCCGCCCGGTCGCGGATGATCTGCTCGACCGAGAGCGAGCCGACGATCGAGCGCAGGGAACCGGCGAGCGTCTCCTGGGTGAAGGTCTCGACCTCGTCCTGCTGGGTGAGGAACCGCTGCGCGGCGGCGCGGATGGAGTCCTCGTTGCCGCCGACCTTGACGATCGCCACGCCGTCGAGGTTGAGCTTGACGCCCTGCCCCGACACCGCGCCGCGGATCTGCACGGAGATCCGGCGGGAGGAGAGGTCGAGGATGTGCAGCCGCTGCACGAACGGGATGACGAAGGTCCCGCCGCCCATGACGACCTTCTGGCCCGACAGGTCGGTGGACAGCGCCCCGGTCTCGAGGTTGCGCACCGACTTGCCCTTGCGGCCGGTGACGATAAAAGCCTCGTTGGGGCCGGCCACCTTGTAGCGGCTGGTGACGAGCAGCACCAGCAGCACGAAGAGGACGACCAGGCCGATGACGGCGACCAGGGCGGGTGAGAGGGAGAACATGACGGCTCCTGTCCGGAACGGTGGGGTGGGTCGGTCGGTCAGAGAGCCTCGACCGAGACGGAGGTGGGGGAGAGGACGGCGGTGATGAGCACGGCGGTGCCGGAGGCCAACGGCTCGGGGGCCTTGGCGTTGAGCTTGGTCAGGTGGCCGGCGACCACGAGCGAGATCTCGCCGTAGCCGTCGGCGGGGATGGCGCTGACCACCGTGGCCTCGCGCCAGGCGAGCTCGCTGGTGCG
>JAUILS010000144.1 GCA_030432975.1 Actinomycetes bacterium | reverse complement strand
CCACCCAGATCACCTGGCTGACCCGGTTGGCGCGGAGCGGGAAAGTGGCGGCGGTGCCGACCGGGCGTCCGTTCTCGTCGGCGACGATCAGCGACACGGCGTGGACCGCCAGGGTCGTGGCCGTCGCCTCCATCTGGACGGTGGCCCGCTCTCCGGGACCGAGCTCCTGCACCGGCGTCGGGGTGATCTCCAGGCCGGGGTCGGTGGCCGCCTGGATCCGCACCCGCACCGTCTGCTCGGTGCCGTTGACGACGTCGGCGGACAGCCGGCCCGAGTCGCTGGACAGGGTGACCGACGGCGGCGTCTCGACGGTGATCTTGGCCAGCTCGGTGTCGATCGAGGCGCGGGCGGCGTCGGCGGCGGCGCGGGCCTCCGGCTCGTCGGACCGGTCGTCGTACCCCACGATGGTGAGGGCCTCGTCCTCGACCTGCTTGGCGACGGTGTCGTTGAGCGGCAGCACGTTGTCCAGCAGCCGTCCGCGGGAGATCAGCGCCCGGGCGGTCGCGAAGGTCACGCTGCCGAGCTCCTGGCCCTCGATGCGCTGCGGGTAGCGCAGCCGGGTGGGCTCGATCGGCCGGGCGCGGCGGTCCGCGAGCCCGCCGAGGGTGGTCAGCCGCACCCAGTCGGCGGCGTCGAGGGCGGCGAAGAGGTCGCTGACCGCGGCGGGGTCCCAGCCGGAGGTCTCGTCGGTCGGCAGCGTCACGACCAGCGGCCCGCGCCGGTCGAGGAGCCGGACCAGCGACTCGGCCAGCATCCGCTGCCGGACGTCGAGCACGGAGTCCTCCCGCGGCCCCGACCCCTGGTCGACGGCGCTGTTGGTGAGGTAGACCCGGTGGCCGAGCACCTCGACGACGGCGGGGGCGCGCTCCCGGATCGCGCGGTCGACGACCAGGTCGGAGGCGAGCACGGTGGCCTCCTCGCTGACGACGCCGAAGGCCGGCTCGTCGAGGAAGCCACCGGGGGGCGCGACCACGGGGGCCGAGGGCAGGTCGAGCGCGGCCACCCGGCGACCCGCGCGCTGGCGGGCCTGGCGGTAGAGGCCGGGGTCGGTGTCGGCGGCGCCCGCGACATCGGTGTCGGCGTAGGGCAGCGAGAGGACCTCGTCGGTGGCGAGTGCGCTGCTCATCTGGCGCAGCCACGCGTTCGGCGGCGGGGCGACCGCCCGCGCGGGGGCGTCGGCGGTGTCCGGGTCCGGTGCGGCCCCGTCGGTCGCCCCGTCGGTGGGGCCGTCGGTGGGGCCGTCGGTGGGCTCGCCGGTGGGCTCGTCGGTGGGCTCGTCGGTGGGCTGGGGCTCGGGATCGGCCAGCGACCGGCGCGGGTTGCCCTCCCCCAGCCGCGCGACCGCGTCGGTGACCGCGGGGTCGACCAGCCACGTGAGCGGGCGGGTGCCGGCCTCGCGGGCGATCTCGAGAAGCCGTCCGAGGGAGCCCGCCGGCTCGAGGTCGGCGGTCCAGGCGTCGGGGTCGGCGACGCTGCCGTCGGCGGCGTACCGCACCTGGTGCCGCAGCGGCACCACGAGTGCGGTGTCGAGCGTCGGCTGCTGCCGTGCGCGGGCCCTCCTCGTGGCCGGAGGGTCGCGGAGCGGGATGAAGACCCGGTCGCGACCGTCGGCGACCGGCACCTCCTCGCGGCCGGCGTCGGTCTCGCCGAGGGTGTGGACGCCGAGCCAGTAGACGCCCGGCTCGCCGGTGATCGAGAGCTCGCTGCGCGGCACCCGGACGCGGAAGCGCGCCGTCTCGCCGGGGTCGAGCACGTCGATGGTGTCGAAGACGCCCTCGGTGGTGATCCGGCCGCCGAAGGGCTGCGCCGGGTCGGAGGCCGCTGCCTCGCGCAGCTCCTCGGGGGTGGTGAACGGCGCCGCCGAGGTGAGCGGGTAGACCTTGATCACCCGCCACTGCTCGTCGCTGTCGTTGGTGACGGTGCCGGCCAGCCGGATCGTGCCGCTCTCGGGGATCACGGCCGGAGTGACCCGGTCGATCTGGA
Organism: Actinomycetes bacterium; assembly: GCA_030432975.1. Classification (GTDB taxonomy): domain Bacteria; phylum Actinomycetota; class Actinomycetes; order Propionibacteriales; family Nocardioidaceae; genus Nocardioides. The sequence goes on along the minus strand of JAUILS010000144.1, from coordinate 6,330 downwards.
CGGTGAGCGGGTCGCCCTCCACCCTGGCTGCGGTGGCGGCCGTCGCGGTGGCGGCCGTGGCCGTGGCGGCCGGGCCCGGGGCGGCCGCGCCGGCGGGGCCGACGACCGGGGTGCCGAGGACCGTGCCGAGCAGGCCCACACCGGCGGCGACGGCCGTCGCCGCCGCCCTCCGGGCAGGCGGCATCGGCGGGAGGGCGGGCACGCGTCGATGCTAGCGAGGCACCCCCCTCCTTCCCCGCCGTGGTGGCGGTGCGTTGCCCACTCCCGCGCCCGGGTGGTGACTCCCGCGCGTCCCGGGGCGCTTTGACGTCGCCGGAGAGGCGCGGGAGTCGGCGCCACAGGGGGGCGCGTCGGTGGCCGACCACTAGAGTCGTCTCCCGTGTCCACGCCCACCACGCCGCCGGAGACCTCGCCCGCGCGGCCGCCGTTCAGCATCGCCGACGCCCAGGCCCGGGTGGCGGCGGAGCTCGACCGGATCGCGCCGGTCGTCGACCCGCTGGCGCAGCGGTTCGCCGACGCCGGGCACACCCTGGCGCTGGTCGGTGGGCCGGTGCGCGACGCGCTGCTCGGTCGGCCCAACGCCGACCTCGACCTGACGACGTCCGCGCGCCCCGACGAGATCGAGCGGCTCGTCAAGGGCTGGGCCGACGCGGTGTGGGACATCGGCCGCGACTTCGGGACGATCGGCTGCCGCAAGGGCGACTGGACGGTCGAGATCACGACGTACCGCTCGGAGTCCTACGACCCGTCCTCCCGCCACCCCGACGTCGTCTTCGGCGACACCCTCGCCGGCGACCTGGGCCGCCGCGACTTCACCGTCAACGCGATGGCGATCGTGCTGCCGGGGCGGGAGTTCGAGGACCCGTACGCCGGCATCGTCGACCTCGCGCACGGCGTCCTGCGGACGCCGGGCCGCCCCGAGGACTCCTTCTCCGACGACCCGCTGCGGATGATGCGGGCCGCCCGCTTCGCGGCGCAGCTGGGCTTCGACGTGGCGCCCGAGGTGGTCGCCGCGATGACCGCGATGGCCGAGCGGATCGACATCATCTCCGCCGAGCGGGTGCGCGACGAGCTGGTCAAGCTGGTCTGCGCCCCGCACCCCCGGCGCGGGCTGACGCTGCTGGTGCAGACCGGGCTCGCGGCTCGGGTGCTGCCGGAGCTGCCGGCGCTGGCGCTGGAGCGCGACGAGCACCACCGCCACAAGGACGTCTACGAGCACACGCTGACCGTGCTGGAGCAGGCGATCGCGCTCGAGTCGCGGCTGCCCGACGGCGGGCCGGACTTCGTGTCGCGCTTCGCGGCGCTGATGCACGACGTCGGCAAGCCGAAGACCCGCCGCTTCCTCGACGACGGCACCGTCACCTTCCACCACCACGACGTGGTGGGCGCCAAGCTCACCCGCAAGCGGATGCAGGCGCTGCGCTTCTCCAACGACCAGATCGACGCGGTGGCGAAGCTGGTCGAGCTGCACCTGCGCTTCCACGGCTACGGCTCGGGACAGTGGACCGACTCCGCGGTCCGCCGCTACGTCCGCGACGCCGGCGACCAGCTCGAGCGGCTGCACATCCTCACCCGGGCCGACTCCACCACCCGCAACGCCCGCAAGGCGGCCCGGCTGCAGCGCACCTACGACGACATCGAGGCGCGGATCGCCCGGCTGTCGGAGGAGGAGGAGCTCGCCGCCATCCGGCCCGACCTCGACGGCAGCCAGATCATGGAGGTCCTCGGGATCGGCCCGGGCCCGCGCGTCGGCGCGGCGTACCGCCACCTCCTCGACCTACGCCTCGACCAGGGCCCGATGACCGAGGACGCCGCCCGCGAGGCCCTCCTCGCCTGGGCCGCCGCCCACCCCGACTGACCGCGAGATGCGGGCTGTGGTCCCGCGAAATGGCGCTTGTGCGCCGCGAGATGGCGCTTGTGCGGCGCGAGATGGCGCTTCTGCTGACAGCGGGGCGCCGGTCAGCGTGCCCGCAGGACGTGGGTGGTGAACGGCACGGTCACCCCGTCCCCCCGCGAGTACGACGTCAGGGCGGCCGCGACGTCGCCGACCACCGACTCCCGAGCCGCTGAGGAGGCGGCCGCGAAGCCTGCCGCCATCGGGGTGGCGGCCACGTGGCGCGGCACGAACTCCTCGGGAGTCGGCAGGGCGAGCTCCAAGGGATGCTCGGCGACCTCCGCCGAGGCGAAGCCCGCGGCCAGCGCCAGCTCGCGCAGCCGGTCGGCGTCGGCGAGCCCGAAGGCCGCAGCGAGCCCGGCAGCGGTGTCGGCACCGACGTGCTTCGTCACGGCCGCGATCAGCGCCGCGAAGTAGGGGTTGTCCGTCACGTCGGCCCAGCAGCTGACCATGGCGGAACCGCCGTCCGCGAGCACGCGGCGCATCTCCCGCAGCGCCGTCAGCGGCTCCGGGAGGAACTGCAGCGTCTGGGCGCACAGCACGACCGTGGCCTGGTCCGCGTCGAAAGGGAGGTCGAGCGCCGTGCCCTCGACGTACACGACGTCGTGGCCGGCGGCCGCCGCCCCGGCCCGGGCGACGCGCAGCATGTCGGCGTTGACGTCCACGCCCACGCACCTGCCCGACGTCGCGCGCTCGCGGGCGTGGCCGATGGCGGCGCCGGTGCCGCAGCCGATGTCGAGCACCATGCCGTCGCCCACGCCGTCGAGGTCGGTCAGCTCGACGAGCGCCCGGGCGGCCGGGCCGAGGATCCACGGCACCAGCACGTCGGCGTACCGCTCGGCCGCGCTGCCGGACAGCTGCCACTCCCGTGAGGTCGCCATGACTCCTCCGCTCCGCGCGTCGGCACTCATCCCGGAGGAGTCGCCTCCGGCCGGGCGGATACGCCCCCGCCCCGTTGGCCGGGAGCGAGCGTCCGGGGACCCCCGCGAGTGGGCGGAAACGACAGCCGGAAAGCCGAAAACCCTGCTGTTTGGATCCAAACAGCAGGGTTTCCGACGAAGCGCTCAGCGGGGAGGGGTCACTCCTCGCCGCGGATGAAGGCCTCGACGCGGGCGCGGCCCTCCTCGTCGGGGAGCTGCACGGGCGGGCTCTTCATGAGGTACGACGACGCGGAGATGATCGGGCCGCCGATGCCGCGGTCCTTGGCGATCTTGGCGGCGCGGATGGCGTCGATGATGATGCCGGCGGAGTTGGGGGAGTCCCACACCTCGAGCTTGTACTCCAGGTTGAGCGGCGCGTCGCCGAAGGCGCGGCCCTCGAGCCGGACGTAGGCCCACTTGCGGTCGTCGAGCCAGGCGACGTAGTCGGACGGGCCGATGTGGACGTTCTTGTCCTGCACCTTGCCGGCCAGGGAGCCCTTGAGGTTGGACGTGACGGCCTGGGTCTTGGAGACCTTCTTCGACTCCAGTCGGTCGCGCTCGAGCATGTTCTTGAAGTCCATGTTGCCGCCGACGTTGAGCTGGTAGGTGCGGTCCAGCGTCACGCCGCGGTCCTCGAAGAGCTTGGCCATCACGCGGTGGGTGATGGTGGCGCCGACCTGCGACTTGATGTCGTCGCCGACGATCGGCACGCCCGCGGCCTCGAACTTGGCGGCCCACTCGGGGTCGGAGGCGATGAAGACTGGGAGCGCGTTGACGAAGGCCACGCCGGCGTCGATGGCGCACTGGGCGTAGAACTTGTCGGCCTCCTCGGAGCCCACCGGCAGGTAGGACACCAGCACGTCGGCGCCGGTCTCCTTCAGCACCGACACGACGTCGACCGGCTCGGCGTCCGACTCGTCGATGGTCTCGCGGTAGTACTTGCCGAGGCCGTCGAAGGTGTGGCCGCGCTGCACGGTGACACCGGTCGGCGGCACGTCGCAGATCTTGATCGTGTTGTTCTCCGAGGCGGTGGTGGCCTCGGCGAGGTCGAAGCCGACCTTCTTCGCGTCGACGTCGAACGCCGCCACGAACTCCACGTCACCGACGTGGTAGTCGCCGAAGGTCACGTGCATCAGCCCCGGGACCGTGCCCTCCGGGTCGGCGTCGCGGTAGTAGTGCACGCCCTGGATGAGGGAGGTGGCGCAGTTGCCGACTCCCACGATCGCTACTCGAACCGAACCCATCGGGCTCTCCTTCTCTTGCTACTCGTGCTGTCTTCAAGGACATCTGGGGTTGGACAGGTGGTGCTGAGATCGTGAGTACGCCGGCTACGCGGGGCCGCTGGGCTGCGGGGCCGGCTCCGGCCCGCTGCCGGGGTCGCCCTCGCCGCGCTCCGCTCGGATCAGGTCGGAGATCCAGCGGACCTCCCGCTCGACCGACTCGACGCCGTGCCGCTGCAGCTCGGCGGCGTAGCGGTCGACCTCGGCCTGGGTCATCGACAGCTCGCGCTGCACCCGGTCGAGCCGCTCCTGCAGCCGCATCCGCCGCCCCTCGAGCACCCGCAGCCGGATCTCCATGTCGGTGCGCGAGAAGAAGGCGAAGCGGATGTCGAAGTTGTCGTCCTCCCACGCCGTGGGACCGGCCTCCGACATCAGCCGCTCGAACTCCTCGTGGCCGGCGTCGGTGACGGTGTAGACGATCTTCGGCCGACCGGTGACCGCAGTGGGGGACCCGGGCGACTCCTCGATCAGGCCGGCGCGCAGCAGCCGCTTGAGCGTGGGGTAGAGCGTGCCGTAGGACAGCACCCGGCCCCAGCCGAGCATCAGGTTGAGCCGCTTGCGCAGCTCGTAGCCGTGCATCGGCCCCTCGTGCAGCAGACCGAGGACCGCGAGGTCGATGGTCTCCGCGCGACGTGCCATACGATGCATCGTAGCGATATATCCAACGCATGCCCAACCGGACATGGCCGCACGCTTGTCCGCACCACCCGCCGCCCCGCGGTTAGGGTCACCGGCATGGACTCGCAGACCCTCGTCAGCGCTGCCCTGGTCGTGCTCTTCGTCGCCATCGGCGGGGTGTTCGCGGCCACCGAGATCGCCCTGATCTCGCTGCGCGAGAGCCAGCTCACCCAGCTCGAGCAGCGCGGTCCGCGCGGGGCGAAGGTGGCCGCGCTGGCCCGCGACCCCAACCGCTTCCTCGCCGCCGTGCAGATCGGCGTCACCGTCGCCGGCTTCCTGTCCGCGGCGTACGGCGGGGCGACGCTGGCCCCCGACCTGGCGCCGTACCTCGAGCGCCTCGGCCTCCCCGAGGCCGCCGCGGAGTCGGTCGCGCTGGTGGTCCTCACGCTGCTGATCGCCTACCTCTCCCTCGTCCTCGGCGAGCTCGCGCCCAAGCGGCTGGCGCTGCAGAAGTCCGCCGGCGTCTCGCTCCTCGTGGCGCCGGTTCTCGACCGGTTCGCGACCCTCATGCGGCCGGTGATCTGGCTGCTGTCGGTGTCGACCAACGCGGTGGTGCGGCTGCTCGGCGGCGACCCGTCGGCCGCCGGCGAGGACCTCACCGAGGAGGAGCTGCGCACGCTGGTCACCTCCCACGAGAGCCTCGAGGAGGCCGAGCGGCAGATCCTGGGCGACGTCTTCGCGGCCACCGAGAAGCGCGTCAAGGAGGTGATGCGGCCACGCGCCGACGTCGCGTTCATCGAGGCCAAGTCCCGTCTGGTCGACGCCGCCGCGCGGGTCCACGAGCTGCCGTTCTCGCGCTACCCCGTCATCGGCGACGGCTTCGACGACGTGGTCGGCTTCCTGCACATGCGCGACCTGCTCGGCATCAAGCCCGGCGACGAGCGCCGGGTCCGGCACGTGATGCGACCGGTGCTGATGCTGCCCGGCACCAACCTGCTGCTGCCCTCGATCACCACGATGCGCGAGACCGGCAACCACCTGGCCGTGGTCGTCAGCGAGTACGGCGGCACCGACGGCATCGTCACCCTCGAGGACCTCGTGGAGGAGCTGGTCGGCGAGATCCGCGACGAGTACGACGCCGCGGAGCCGAGGCCGGCGACCTCCGGCGGACCCGAGGTAGAGGGTGGCTGCACCCTGGACGACGCCCGCGACGAGGTGGGGCTGGACCTGCCGAAGGGCGACTACGAGACCGTCGCCGGCTACGTCATGGCGCAGCTCGGCCGGATCCCCGACGTGGGCGACCGGGTCGCGACCCCCGACGGCCGGGAGCTCGAGGTCACCGAGATGGTGGGCCGCCGGGTGACCCGCCTGGGGCTGCACCCCGCGGCCGTGCCACCCGCCGCCGCGGAGGACGACCCCGACGCCGCCCCCGACGCCGCCCCCGAGCCCGCCCCCGACGCCGCCCCCGACCCCGCCCCCGACGCGGCACCCGGCCCCGACACCCGGCCGGAGCCCCCGTCGGCGTGAGCAAGGACATCCTGAGAACCCGCTGAGTCGATTGGGTGGGCGCCTCGCAGCGCCGTACTCTCGTAGGGTTCGCCCGCGGCGCCGACCCCTC
>JAUILS010000143.1 GCA_030432975.1 Actinomycetes bacterium | reverse complement strand
CGAGCGCGACCAGCTGCGAGCCCTCGTCCTGCACGCCGGCCCGTCCCTCGGCCACGGCGGCGAGGTCGCCGGGGTCGCCGCCGCCCGACACCACGCCGTACGGCGACCAGCGGGTCGGCTCCCCCGACAGCTCCTCGCGAGTGGACCGCCCCGGGCGGGCGACCAGGGTCACCGCCGGAGCCTCGTTGTCGGCGGCCAGCAGCGCGTCGAGCTCGTCGGACCGCTCCCCGAGCGCCTCGGCCAGGCGCTCCACCACCCAGCGCGGGTGGCTGTGTGCGACCGAGGCGAAGCCGTGCGGGTCCGCTCCGGGGTCCGGCGCCACCTGGCGGACCCACGCGCCCAGGTCGTGCTCGGAGACCCGTCGCAGCACCGCGTTGACGAACCCCGCCGCCCCCTGGCCCGCGCGGTCCCGCGCCAGGTCGACCGAGGTGCTGATCGCGGCGTGCGTGGGGACCCGCATCGAGAGCAGCTGGTGGGTGCCGAGCCGGAGCACGTCGAGCGCCTTGGCGTCGACCTTGGCGAGCGGCCGGTCGACGCAGGCGGCGAGCACGGCGTCATAGCTGCCGCGCCGCCGGAGGGTGCCGGAGGCCAGCTCGGTGACGAACGCCGCGTCGCGGCCGCTCAGCCCGTGGGCGCGCAGGGCGGCGGGGAGCACCAGGTTGGTGTAGGCGTCGTCGGCGCGGACCGCGCGCAGCACGTCGTACGCCGCCCGGCGGGCCGGGTCGACCGGCGCGCGGCGCCGCGGTGGTCGCCCACCGGGTCGGGGCCGGCGCCCGCGGGGGTCAGCCATCGCGGTCGAGGTCGGCGAGGTGGGCGGCGGCCAGCCGCTTCGGGGCCCTGGTCACCCAGGCGTCGGTGACCACCTCGCGCAGCTCGTCGACGCCGAGCTCGCCGAGACGGGACTGCTGCACGAGCACGGCGTTGGAGCTGCGGAAGTGGTCAATGGTGAAGAACGGCGTCGCCGGGTCGTCGACCAGGGCCGCCTTGACGCCGGCGTCGGGGACGACGATGACCAGCAGGTCGTCGTACTCCTCGCCGGTCTCGGGGTCGACCGCCGTGTGGTGCGGCCTGCGGTAGAGCAGGAAGCCCCTGCCCTTCTCGCCCCGCGGCACCTTCCAGGTGGGCACGTCGCCCCACGAGGTGCCGAGCTCGGTCTCGGGCAGGCCGGCGCAGATGACGTCGACGTCGTCGGGCGTGGCCGGACGGGGGCCGCGCTGGGACTGGGGCATGGGCAGCACCGTAGCCCGAGGCCGGCTGAGCGGCCCTCAGCCGCCCAGGACCGTGCCGGGCTCGAGGCGTACGCCGCGCGCCCAGTCGGCCGCGGCCATCTGCTTCTTGCCGAAGGCCTTCACCTCGCCGAGCCGCACCGGCACCGTGGCCGTGCCGACCAGGACGTCGCGCTTGCCGGCCACCAGCTCTCCGGGCGCCAGCCGGGGCGCCTCGGCCACCGGCGTCACCGGGCCCAGCTTGAGCCGCTCGCCGTCGTGGGTGGTCCAGGCCCCCGGGGCGGGGGTGCAGGCGCGCACCTGCCGGTCGACGGCCACGGCGGGCTGCCGCCAGTCGACCCGGGCGTCGTCGACGGTGACCTTCGGCGCGAACGACAGTCCTTCCTCCGGCTGCGGACGAGCCTCCAACGCGCCCTCCTCCAGCCCGTCGAGGGTCGCCACCAGGAGCCCAGCGCCGCCCTCGGCGAGCCGGGCCAGCAGGTCGCCGGCGGTGTCGTCGGGGCGGATCCGCTCGGTCATCACGCCGTACGTCGGCCCGGCGTCGAGCTCGCGCACCAGCCGGAAGGTCGTGGCCCCGGTGACCTCGTCGCCGGCCCAGATGGCGTGCTGCACCGGGGCGGCACCCCGCCAGGCGGGCAGGCAGGAGAAGTGCAGGTTGACCCAGCCCAGCGGTGGGATGTCGAGGGCCGCCTGGGGCACCAGCGCGCCGTAGGCGACCACCGGGCAGCAGTCGGGGGCGAGGCCCCGTAGGGCGTCCTGGAAGGCCGCCTCGCGCGGGTGCTCGGGCTTGAGCACCGGCACGCCGAGCTCCGCCGCGCGCTGCGCGACCGGCGACGGGGTGAGCCGCCGTCCTCGCCCGGCGGGCGCGTCGGGGCGGGTCACCACGCCGACCAGCTCGTGTCGCGAGCCGGCGACGGCGTCCAGGGACGGCAGGGCCACCTCGGGGGTGCCCGCGAAGACGACTCTCACCGGGGCCGCCCTAGAAGCCGAGACCGTTGGTGCGGTGGGGCGAGACCTTGACCGTGGGGCGGTCCAGCCCGAACCACTCGGCCTCGCGGATCGCCCGCATCGCGGCCTTGCGCCCGTCGGGGTCGAGCCGGTCGACGAAGAGGATGCCGTCGAGATGGTCGGTCTCGTGCTGGATCGCGCGGGCGAGCTTCTCCGAGCCCTCGATCGTGACCGGCTCGCCGTGCTGGTTGAAGCCTCGCGCGACCACCGACAGGGCGCGCCGGCAGTCGAAGACCATCCCGGGGATCGACAGGCAGCCCTCGGGCCCGTCCTGGGTCTCCTCCGAGAGGTCGAGGACCGGGTTGACCAGGTGGCCCACCTCGCCGTCGACCGACCAGGTGAAGACCCGCAGGCCCACGCCGATCTGGGGCGCGGCCAGCCCGGCCCCCGGGGCCTCGAGCATGGTGTCGGTCAGGTCGGAGACGAGCCGGCGCAGCTCGGCGTCGAAGTCGACGACCTCGACCGCCTTGGTGCGCAGCACCGGGTCGCCGAAGAGACGGATGGGTTGGACGGACACGGCGCACAGTCTAGGGAGTGGTCACAGCGCGGCCGGGTCGACCTGCACCCGCACGGCCTCGAGCTTGCGCGCCGACCGCAGCCGCTGCATCTCGCGCAGCGCCGCCGACAGCGCCGCCCCCCGCGCCCGGGGGGCCCGGACCACCGCTCGCCATTCGGGACGCTCGTCCCGCCCCGGGCCCTGGTCCTTCCCCGGTCCCGCCGGCTGGGGCACCGGGCCGAGCACCTCGGCACCGCTGGGGAGGGTGAGCAGCCCCAGAGCCTCCTCGACGGCCCCAGAGGTCCCGGTGAGCGTCGCCACCCGGGCCGCGGGCGGCAGCCGCGCCTCCTGCCGCTCGCCGATCTCGCGCTCGGCGAAGCCGAGCGGGTCCCAGCGGACCAGCGCCTGAAGCGCCGGGTGACCCGGGTCGCCCACCGCCACCACGACCCCGCCGGGAGCCACCAGGCCCGCCGCGTTGAGCCAGCGCCGCAGCGCCTCCTCGTCGGTGCGCAGGTCGGCCCGGGCCAGGCTGAGCCAGGTGTCGAGCAGCACCACGGCGGCGTAGCCCTCGGGAGCGACCGGCTCGGCGCCGGGCGTGGCCACCACGATCTCCCTGCCGCCCGTGACGGTGGCCCGCACCCCGTCGCCGCTGGACTGCACGATGACCGTCTGGGGGAACGTCCGGCCGAGCTCCTCGGTCGTGCGGTCGGCGCCCAGCACCGGCGCGCGCAGCCCCGCGTGGCCGCACTCCGGGCAGCTCCAGCGCTCGGCCGCCTCGCCACACCAGCCGCACGCCGGCGGCGTCGCCGGGCCGGTGAGCCGCAGCGGGCCGGAGCAGCGCGCGCACCGCGCGGGCGTCCGGCAGCGCTCGCAGGCCAGCGACGGGGCGTAGCCCGACCGCGGGGTCTGCACCAGCACCGGCCCGCGCTCGAGCCCGTCGCGGATCGCCTGGTAGGCCGCGGTGGGCACGCGAGCGCCCCGGGCGTAGGGGTCGCGGGCCAGCTCCTGCTCGGTCGCCCCGGCCACGGAGACCGACACCCGACGTCGCAGGGCCTCGCGGGGCGCGCTCACGTGGTGGGCCCAGCCGGTGCGGAGGAGATAGGCGGCCTCGACGCTGGCCGCGAACCCCCCGACCAGCGCCGCCGTGCCCTGCTGCTGGGCGCGCAGGAGCAGCACCTCACGGGTGTGGGGGTACGGCGCGCGCGGCTCGGCGTGCAGGTCGTCGCCGTCGTCCCAGACCACCACCAGACCCAGGTCGCGGACGGGCGCGAACGCCGCCGAGCGAGTGCCGACGACGACCCGCCTCGCGCCGCGGGACACGGCCAGGAAGTCGCGATAGCGTGCCGCCGGGCCGCTCTCCGCCGCGAGCAGCACGTGCTGGCCGTCGCCGAGCACGGCCGTAAGCGCCGCGGAGACCCGGGCGGCGTCCTTGTGGTCGGGCGTGCACACCAGTGCCCCCCGGCCCGAGGCCAGGGTGGCCGCCACGGCCTGGGCGACAGCGGCCGGCCAGTCCTCACCCGGCTGGGCGGTCCACACCGCGCGCGGGCTGCCGCCCTCGGCGAGGTGGGCGACCAGGCTCTCGCCGGCGTCGTACGCCGACCAGGCCGCCCGCGCGGCGGCGACGTCGACCCGCGTCTCCCCCGCCGCGGCCGACGGCTCCTTCTCGGTCGTCGCGTGCCGCGGCGGCACCGCCAGCCGGAGCACGTCGGAGCGGGTGCCGGCGTAGCGCTCGGCCACCGCGGCCGACAGCGTCGCGATCTCCGGCGCCAGCACCGGCTCGGCGCTCACCACCCGCCGCAGCGGCGCCAGCCGCCCCTCGTGGTCGGACGCGGCGGCCCGCGCGACGACGAAGCCGTCGACGTCCTGGCCCGCGAAGCGGACCTTGACCCGGCAACCCGGCACCGCCTGCTCGGCCATCGCCGCGGGCACGAGGTAGTCGAAGGGGCGGTCCAGGTGGGCCAGCGGCAGCTCGACCAGCACCCGCGCCACCGGGTCGACCTCGGCCGGCTCGGCCGCCGCCGGTCGGCTGCGGGTCGCCGCAGCGGCCCGCCCGCGACCGACCTCGCCGCGCAGCCGGTCGACCACCTCGCCGAGCCCCGGGAGGGGCGGCTCGCTCGCCGCCTCGGCTGTGGGCTCGGTCATGCCCCGAGTTCTACCAGCCGACGGGGACGGGCGCGGCCGCCCGTCCCCAGGCCCCTCACCCGGTGATCTTGCGCGTCGGCTTCGAGGTCTTGCTGACCTTGGCGTAGCCGGCCCGCTTGCCGGTCACCTTGACCTTCATCTTCTTGCCCTTGTCGGCACGCTTGAGCTTGTAGGTCTTGGCCGTGGCGCCCTTGATCTTCTTGCTTCCCCGGAACCACTGGTACTTGAACGTCAGCCCACCCGGCGTCCAGGCCCCCGGCTTGGCGGTCAGCTTCTTGCCCACCTTGGTCTTGCCCGTGATCTTCGGGGTCTTGCCCGTGATGAAGGTGGGGTCGCAGGTGTAGACCCGGATGTCGTCGAGGAACCAGCCGTAGTAGCCGATCGCGCTGTCGGTGCGCACGGTGAACCGCGGCTTGATCTTCTTGCCGGCGTACGCCGACAGGTTCAGCCGGCTGGAGACCCAGCCGAGGCTGTCGCCGGCGAAGGCCTTGCGGGAGGACCCGACGAGCTGCCTGGTCGGTCCGTTGACCCAGGGACGCGACTCCGTCGGCTCGAAGCCGGCCGCGTTGCCGACGTTGTCGACCTCGACGGTGCCGCCGTCGTAGTAGGTCGTGTTGACGTAGTCCATGAGGTACCAGTGCTGGAACCACAGATAGCTCTTCTGCCCGGCGGGGAGCTTGATGGCCGACGACGCGGTCAGCGGCAGGGTCTTGGCCGAGGAGGCGTCGAGCCCGAACCACGACGCCCTGCCCGAGCGCGCGTTCGGCGCGATCGCATAGGTCGAGGTGGTGCCCGGCTCCTGCACCGAGCCCGGCGCGCGGGTCCAGGCCTTCGGGTGGGCGAACTTCGACCCCGGCGAGCCGGTCTCGCTGTCGAACAGCACCCGCATCACCGTGTCGGTCGGGCAGGTGGTCGGGGCGTCGGCCGGCTGGGGCGCCTTGGTCGGCGTCGTGCGGAGCTCGGTCGCCAGCGTCACCTTGTGCACGTTGGTGCAGTCGGTCGCCGTGAACCCGCCGGTGCCGATCATGTCCTGGCAGCTCTGGTCGAGGACGTCGGCGTAGTCGGCGTACTCGCTGCCGGAGGTCAGGCCCTGGATCACGGCGTAGTAGAGCTTGCCGGTCTTGGTCAGCCCGGTGTCGGCGCCGTCGATGCCGACGATGGACTGCCCGTTGAAGGACCCGCCCTGGGAGATCAGGTAGGCGGTCTTGTTGCCCACGCCGCTGTTGAGGTGGACGCCGCCGTTGTCCTGGTAGCCCGAGTCGAGGAAGTAGTTGGGGCTGGTCATCCGGTCCGGGTCGCCGAACGCGCCCGGGTTGCTCATGCTGCGGATCGCCCCGATGGAGAGGTCCTCGCCCATCGTCCAGCTGCTGTCGCCGGCCACCAGGCCGTAGCGGTGGTCGACGATCTCGCCCATCGTGTCGGCGAGCGACTCGTTGATCGCGCCCGACTGGAACCAGTAGAAGAGCTCGGAGTTCTGGTCGATGACACCGTGGGTCATCTCGTGGCCGACGACGTCGTCGGCCACCGCGAAGCCGGCGCCGTAGAACATCTGCTGGCCGTTCCAGAAGGCGTTCTTGTAGGGGCAGGTCACGCCGGTGTAGCACCAGCGCACCGTCTGGGCGAGCTTCTTGACGCCGCCGACGTTGATGCCCAGCGCCTGGGTGAGGTCGAGCCCGCCCACGTCGTTGTAGAACGTCGACACCTGGCCGCCGAGGGTGAAGGCGGTGTCGACGTCGGCGATGCCGCTCGCGCCCGAGGCCTCGGTGCGGGCGAAGCCCGAGGTGCACGGCACGGTGTTGAGGCGCTGGACGTTGGCGTTGTCGCACACGACCCGGTCGATCGACGCGATCAGGTCGATGTCGAGCAGGACGCGGCCCGAGACGTCGTCGACGAGGACCTGTCGGCGGAACCCGGCCCCGTCGGTGGCCTCGATCCGGCGGACCGTGCGCGCGCCCAGCCCCTCCGGCGCTCCGAAGACGGTCGGGTCGAAGATCCAACGGCCCTGGTCGAGCAGGCGTACGTCGGTCTCGGGCGCCTGCCGCGCCACCGCCTCCCGCGCCTTCGCGCGGGCCTGCGCGGTGGACACGACGGCCGGCTGCACCGACACGGGGCCGGTCACCGTCGCCAGCATGGACCCCAGCTCGCGGTCGGGCCGGACGTTGACGACCACGTCGCCGCCGAGCACGCGCACCCCGTCGACCTGCTGGTGGTAGCGCACCAGGTCGTGGCCGGTGACCGACCGGGTCACCGTGGCGTCGACGAGCTCGGTGCCGCGGGCGTCCAGGCCGACGGCGCCGCCGTAGCGCGCCACGTGGGACGCCGCCGCGTCGAGGACGCTGGTGCGCGTCGTCACCGCGGGGTTGTCGACCTCGCTGGCCGCCGGCACGCCGACGAAGCCGCCGCGACCGGCCCGGGTGCTCGAGACCCGCAGGGCACCGTCGGCGTCGGCCTGCAGCCGCTGCATCGCGGTGCCGTCACGGTCGGGAGCCGCGCTCCCGCCCGAGGCGGTGACGACGGGTGCGCCGACGGCCAAGGTGATCGAGAGCAGGAGCAGGATGCTGCGACGGACGCTGACCACGGATTCCCCCCAGGTGTGTGCGGTGCCTGCGGGAGTCTAGGGGCATCCGGTGCGTCCGAGCACCCCCCGAACGGACGATTGTCGGCCGGGCTGGACCAGCGGCAGGGTCAGGAGACCCCGGCGGCCGCGCGCAGCGCGTCGACCTTGTCGGTGCGCTCCCAGGTGAACTCCGGCAGCTCGCGGCCGAAGTGGCCGTAGGCCGCGGTCATGGCGTAGATCGGGCGGAGCAGGTCGAGCTCCTCGATGATCGCTGCGGGCCGCAGGTCGAACACCGTGAGCACGGCGCGCTGGATCTCCTCGTCGGGGATCACGCCGGTGCCGTAGGTCTCGATGAACACGCCGACCGGCTGCGCCTTGCCGATGGCGTAGGCCACCTGCGCCTCGCAGCGCCGGGCCAGGCCGGCGGCGACGACGTTCTTGGCGACCCAGCGCATGGCGTAGGCGGCGGAGCGGTCGACCTTGGAGGGGTCCTTGCCGGAGAAGGCGCCGCCGCCGTGGCGGGCCATGCCGCCGTAGGTGTCGACGATGATCTTGCGGCCGGTGAGCCCGGCGTCGCCCATCGGGCCGCCGACGACGAAGCGGCCGGTCGGGTTGACGAGCAGGCGGTAGCCCTCCGAGGGCAGGTCGAACGACGCCAGCACGGGGTCGATGACGTGCTTCTTGATGTCGGGCTCGAGCGTGGCCGTGAGGTCGACGTCCTCGGCGTGCTGGGTGGAGAGCACGACCGTGTCGACCCGCACGGGGCGGTTGTCGGCGTCGTACTCGATGGTGACCTGGGTCTTGCCGTCGGGACGGAGGTAGTCGAGGGTGCCGTCCTTGCGCACCGTCGAGAGCCGCTCCGAGAGCCGCTGGGCCATCGTGATCGGCAGCGGCATCAGCACGTCGGTGTCGTC
>JAUILS010000142.1 GCA_030432975.1 Actinomycetes bacterium | reverse complement strand
CGACCGCCTCCGCCACCAGCGACGCCTCGTCGGACGAGGCGGCCGGCTCGAGCAGCACGTCGGTGCGGGCGTTGAGCACGAACGGCACGCCGGCGGCCGCTGCCGCCGCCACCGCCGCCTCGACCCGCGCGACCGCCGTCGGCAGCGGGTCGCCGCGGTCCTCGAGGTTGCCGCCCACCACGCCGACCTCGATCGCCCGGCGGACGGTCTCCCCCGCGTCGCCGTAGCCGGCCTCCAGGTCGGCGGTCACCGGCACGTCGACGGCAGCCGCGATCCGGCCGGCGAGGTCGAGCACGAGATCCCGCGGGATCTGCTCGCCGTCGTCGTAGCCGAAGACCGCCGCGACCGCGTGGCTCGCGGTGGCCAGCGCCCGCGTGCCGGGCTGGGCCGCGACGACCCGGGCGCTGGCGACGTCCCAGACGTTGACCACGCTCAGGATCTCCGGCCCCTGGTGCAGCGCGCGCAGCCCCTCGGCGCGCGCGACCGGGTCGCCCACGGTGACCTCCTCAGCCCCAGAAGACCCGCTCGACCACGTCGTGGGCCCGGCGGGTGGTCCGGAGGTAGTCGTTGACCATCACGTCGCTGGAGCCCGGCGGGTAGCCCAGGACCGACGACACGGCGGCCCGCTCGCGCGCGTCGCGCGGCAGCTGGTCCGACGGCTTGCCGCGCACCAGCGTGATCGCGTTGCGGACCCGGCTCACCGTGCGCCACGCGAGCACCAGGGCCTCGACGTCGAGGGGAGCCAGGAGGCCCTCGACCCCGGCCGCGGTCAGCGCCTCGACGGTGCGGGTGCTGCGCAGCCCCGGGTGGGCGCCGGCGTGCTGCATCTGGAGCAGCTGGGCGGTCCACTCGATGTCGGCGAGCCCGCCGCGGCCGAGCTTGAGGTGGGTGTGCGGGTCGGCGCCGCGAGGCAGCCGCTCGTTGTCGACGCGTGCCTTGATCCGCCGGACCTCGCGGATGTCACCCTCCGACAGGCCCTCCGCGGGGAACCGGAGCGGGTCGACCAGCGCGGTGAAGCGGCGGCGCAGCTCGGGGTCGCCGACCACGGCGTCCGCCCGCAGCAGCGCCTGGAACTCCCACACCTCCGACCACTTCGCGTAGTAGGCGGCATAGGAGTCGAGCGTCCGGACCAGCGCGCCCTGGCGACCCTCCGGGCGCAGGTCGGCGTCGATGTCGAGGGCCGGGTCGGTGCCCGGCAGCGCCAGCAGCCGGCGCAGCTCGTTGGCCACCGCGAGGGCGTACGACGCGGCGAGCTGCGGGTCGACCCCCTCGTGCGGCTCGTGCACGAACATCACGTCGGCGTCGCTGGCGTAGGCCAGCTCGAAGCCGCCGTAGCGGCCCATGGCGATGACCGCCATCCGCGTCGGGGGCGCGTCGAGGCCACGCGCCGCGGTCTCCGCGCGCTCCACCACCTCGAGCGTGGACTCCAGCGTGGCGTCGGTCAGGCGCGAGAGGGCGGCGCCGACGTCGGCAACGTCGACGAGACCGAGCAGGTCTCCGGAGGAAATCCGGAACAGCTCGCGCCGGCGGATGCCGCGGATCGCGCGGACGGCGTCCTCGGCGGAGCCCTGCCGCCCGGCGAGCGACCGCATCTCGCCCAGCATCGCAGACGCGGGCTGGGGCGCCAGGTCCTCCCCCAGGAGCCGCACCCCCTCGGGCTCGCGCTCGAGCAGGTCGGTGGCGTAGCGCGACGTGGCGAGCAGCAGCGCCAGCCGCTGCGCCACCTCGCCCTCGTCGCGCAGGGTCTTGAGATACCACGGCGTCCGGCCCAGCGACTCGCTGATCCGGCGGAACCCGAACAGCCCGGCGTCCGGGTCGGGCGCGTCGGCGAACCACTCCAGCATGGCCGGCAGCAGCGCCCGCTGCACCGCCGCGGTCCGGGAGACGCCGCTGGTGAGCGCCTCCAGATGGCGCAGGGCGGCCGACGGGTCCTGGTAGCCGAGGGCGGCGAGCCGCTGCCGGGCGGCCTCGGGGCTGAGCCGTGCCTCCTCGCCGGGGATCCGGGCCACCGCCTCCAGCAGGGGACGGTAGAAGAGCTTCTCGTGGAGCCGGCGGACCTCGCGCCGGTGGTGGTCCCAGGCCTCGTCGAGGCTCAGCACGGGGTCCTTGAGATAGCCCAGCGACCGGCCGAGCCGGCGCAGCGCGTCCTGCTGCTCGGGGACGACGTGGGTGCGCCGCAGCTGCCAGAGCTGCATCCGGTGCTCCAGGGTGCGCAGCCAGGCGTAGGCCTCCCCCAGCGCGTCGCCGTCCTCGCGGCCGACGTAGCCGGCGCGGGTGAGCTCGGCGAGGGCGCTGAGCGTCGTCGGCGGGCGGACCCGCGGGTCGGCCCGGCCGTGCACGAGCTGGAGGAGCTGGACGGCGAACTCGACATCGCGCAGCCCCCCGCTGCCCAGCTTGAGCTGCCGCTCCGCCTCGTGGCTGGGGATGTGGTCGATCACGCGACGACGCATCGCCTGGACGTCGGTGACGAAGCCGTCGTGCTCGGCCACCGACCACACCATCGGCTCGACCACCTCGACGAACGCGCGGCCGAGGGCCAGGTCGCCGGCGACCGGCCGCGCCTTGAGCAGTGCCTGGAACTCCCAGGGCTTGGCCCAACGCTCGTAGTAGCCCCGATGGCTGGCCAGCGTGCGCACCAACGGGCCCTGACGCCCCTCGGGGCGGAGGTTGGCGTCGACGGGCCAGATCGTGCCCTCGGCGGTCTGGTCGGAGCAGACCTGCATCATCGCCGACGCGAGCTGGGTCGCGACGCGCAGCGCCGGCGCCTCGTCCACCCCCTCGGCGGGCTCCGCCACGAAGATCACGTCGACGTCGGAGACGTAGTTGAGCTCGTGGGCCCCGCACTTGCCCATGGCCAGCACGGCGAGCCGCGTCGTCAGCGCCGCCTCGCCGACCCGCGCCCGGGCCACGGCGAGGGCGGCATCGAGGGTGCCGGCGGCCAGGTCGGACAGCTCGGCCGCCGCGTCGTCGACGGACACGTGGTGGGCGAGGTCGCGGGCGGCGAGCCGGAGCAGGTGGCGGCGGTACTCCACGCGGAGCGCGTCGGCGGCCGCCCGCTCGGGGAGCGTCGCCACCGGGGCGTCGTCGTGGGGGTCCGCGCCGACGGCCTCCAGCAGCCCCGCGCGGACGGCGTACGCCGCGGGGCGGGTGGAGCCGAGGGCGGGGTCGCACAGCTCGCGCCACTGCTCGGGATGCCGGACCAGGTGGTCGGTCAGCGCCTGGCTCGCGCCCAGGACCAGCAGCAGCCGCATCGCGGTGCCCTCGTCCTCGATCAGCGCCGTGCGCAGGGCGTCGGGCTCCCCGGAGGCCTCGATCACCCGGAGCAGACCGGCGAGGGCAAGGTCGGGGTCGGCGGCCTTGCCGAACATCGCGACCACCGGCTCGCGGACCTCCCCCAGAGAAGCGAGCCCCTCCTGAGCGCGCTCGACGTCGTGGAACCCCCAGCGCAGCAGCGCCTGGCGACCGGTGGCGGTCTCGGGGGTCCGCGGGGTCATCGCGCCATCGCCGCCGCGGCGGGATGGCCTGCGGCGGTGATCGCCGCGAAGCGCGCGGCGAGCGGCCGCCAGGCGTCGTCGAGCTCCCCACGGGCGGCGTCGACCTCCGCCAGCACCTGCGCGGCGTCCACGCCCGCGCGGCGCGGCTGGTCGGGCTCCTCCTCGACCCACCGGCGCAGCAGCGGCTCGTCGATCTCCGGGTGCCACTGGACGCCCCACACCGTCTCGGCGAACCGCGCGGCCTGGATCTCCCCGGTCGTCGCGGTCGCCGTGCAGACGGCCCCGGACGGCAGCTCGGTGACGATGTCGCTGTTCCAGTGGATGCCGCGGCGCGGGGTCGCGACGGTCGCGAAGAGCGGGTCGGCCGCGGCGGCCTCGCTCCACCCCACCTCGAGCAGGCCGATCTGCTGGCCGGCGGGGTTCGTCACGACCCGGCCGCCCAGCGCGACCGCGGCGACCTGGTGGCCGAGGCAGATCCCGAGCGTCGGCACCCGGTCGCGGGCGGCCTCGACCACGAGCTGCTTCACGCCGGCCAGCCACGCGACCTCGGCGTCGTGGTGGGCGCTCATCCAGCCGCCCATCACCAGCAGGCCGGCGTACCCCCGGAGGGTGGTGGGCAGCGCGTCACCCGCCCACGGCTGGCAGATGTGCAGGTCGCAGCCGGCGTCCTCCAACCAGACGCCGAACCAGGCCGGCGGGTCGTCGGCCTCGTGCTCGACGACGAGGATGCGGGGGCGCGTGGTCACAGCCGCAATCTAGCGCCCGACCGCGACGGTCCGCGTGCCGGAGTGGTGGTCGCGGACGGTCAGGCAGGGGCGATGCCGGCGGCGAGCAGCGCCCCGCCGACCAGGGTCAGCGCGGCGGCCAGCCAGCGCTGGCTCCACACCTGCTCCATGGTGCCGAGCACCCCGACCAGCAGCATCCACCACGGCAGCAGGGCGGCCCACGCGGCGTCGTCGCGACGCGGCACCGCCACGAAACCCTGGTCGAACGTGCGGTAGCACATGTAGCCGAGCACCACGGCGGCGACGCCCAGGGCGATCATCGCGGCGAGCACCGGCCAGCCCCGGGTCTGCCCGGGCGGCGGTGGCACGACCCGCCACCTGACCGACGCCAGCAGGGTCAGCGCGACGCCGGCGACCAGGAAGCCGACCACCAGCTTGTGGCGCATCACGGGCTCGATCTCGGTGAGCCGGCCCAGCGCCCAGGAGGAGATGACCAGCCCGAGGCCGGACAGCATCGCCAGCGCGCGGCTCACCGAGCCGGGGCTGGAGGCGAAGAGCAGCGCCGCGACGCCGTTGACCAGCAGCACGATGGCCATGGTGGCCGAGATCATCCCCAGGCGAGGCTGCAGCACCACGCCACCGGAGACGGCGGCGCGGACGTCGAAGGCGACAGCGGTCCAGACCACTCCGGCGGTGACGACCAGCCAGAGCAGCGGCTCGACCACCACTCGGGGGTAGCCGTGGACCCTGTCCACGCCCAGCGCTTGAACTGTCATAGGACCGGCAACATCCTGTCTCGCTCGAAGGCGGACACCTGGATGCGGTACTCCGTCCACTCCTGGCGCTTGTTGCGCAGGAAGAAGTCGTAGACGTGCTCCCCGAGGGTCTCGGCGAGCAGCTCGGAACGCTCGGCAACGCCGATGGCGTCCTGCAGGCTCCTGGGCAGCGGTTCGATGCCCAGGGCCTGTCGCTCACGCTCGGTCAGCGACCACACGTCGTCCTCCGCTCCGGGGGGCAGCTCGTAGCCCTCCTCGATGCCCTTCATGCCTGCCGCCAGGATCACCGCGAACGCGAGATACGGGTTGCAGGCTGCGTCGATGGTACGCAGTTCGATGCGTGTTGAGTTGACTTTCGAAGGTTTGTACATCGGGACCCGGACCATGGCCGAGCGGTTGTTGTGTCCCCAGCAGATGTACGCCGGCGCCTCGCCGCCGCCCATCAGCCGCTTGAAGCTGTTGACCCACTGGTTGGTGACGCAGGTGATCTCGGCGGCGTGGGTGAGCACGCCGGCGATGAACTGACGGCCCGTCTTGGACAGCTGGTACTCCGCGCCGGCCTCGAAGAAGGCGTTGCGGTCGCCCTCGAACAGCGACACGTGCGTGTGCATCCCCGACCCGGGGTGCGTGGTGAACGGCTTGGGCATGAAGCTCGCCCAGAGACCCTGGCTGAGCGCGACCTCGCGGACGACGGTGCGGAACGTCATCACGTTGTCGGCGGTCGTCAGCGCGTCGGCGTACCGAAGGTCGATCTCCTGCTGGCCCGGGCCGCCCTCGTGGTGGCTGAACTCCACCGAGATGCCCATCGCCTCGAGCATGGTGATCGCGTCGCGGCGGAAGTCGGCGCCCTGGGACTGCGCGGTGTGGTCGAAGTAGCCGCTGCGGTCGACGGGCACCGGGTCGGCGCCGGGCTGCGGGGAGTCCTTGAAGACGTAGAACTCGATCTCGGGGTGGGTGTAGAAGGTGAAGCCCTGGTCGGCGGCCTTGCTGAGGGTGCGCTTGAGGACGTGGCGCGGGTCGGCGTACGACGGGCTGCCGTCGGGCATCACGATGTCGCAGAACATCCGGGCGGTCGCGGGGCCCTCACCGCGCCACGGCAGGATCTGGAACGTCGACGGGTCGGGCCTGGCCAGCATGTCGGCCTCGTAGACCCGGGCGAAACCCTCGATGGCGGAGCCGTCGAAGCCGATGCCCTCGTCGAACGCGCCCTCCAGCTCCGCCGGCGCCACCGCCACCGACTTGAGGAACCCGAGCACGTCGGTGAACCACAGCCGCACGAACCGGACGTCGCGCTCCTCGAGAGCGCGCAGCACGAAGTCTTCCTGCTTTCCCATGCGGCCCATGATGGCGCAGGGATGTTTCGGCTGCGTGACCCGACACGAGATGGCGCCCCGTTGCCCCGAAACGGCACTCCCGCGCACCGAACCGGCGCTTCCGTGCACCGAGACGGCACTCCCGGGCCCCGAAAGGGCGCTTCCGTGCACCGAGACGGCACTCCCGGTCGTCAGACGACGGGCTGCTGCAGCTCGACCACCTCGTCGTGGGCGCCGTCGAGGTGGATCTCGAGGTAGATCTCACGACAGGTGCCGGTCGGCTGGTGACCGTGCTCGGCCAGGTGCGCGCCGAGTGCCTGCCAGGCGTCACCGATCCCGCTGATCGGCCCACGGTACGTCGTCACCACCGCACGCTCGACCGCGGGAAGCGTCTCGGTCTCGACGCCCGCGGGAGCCTCGCCGCGATCCTCGACCGCGGCCGCGAGGCGAAGCCGCTCGCCGTCGCCGGCGTACCACGCAACCGACCGGCCGGGCAGCCGACCGTCGTACGCGTCCACGAGGCGCTCGAAGAGTGGGCCGATGACGCCGGCGATCTCCGACTGCTCTGTGACCTCGCCGGTGAGCTGGGTGAGGCGGACCTCGGGCAGGGAGGTGAGGGTGAACTGCATCTGGCTGTCTCCTTTCACGAGTCGGAGGCGTCGCTCGACCTCGGCCAGCCGGCTCTGGTCCCGGTCGATCTGGCCGGCCAGCTCCTGCTTGCGCCGCTCGAGCAGGACGCGCACCTGGTCGGCCGCGGTCTCGTCGAGCAGCTCGCCGACCTGCTCGAGGGTGAACCCGAGCTCCTTGAGGGCGACGAGCTGGTGTGCGCGCGGGAGCTGGTCCGGCCGGTAGCGGCGGTAGCCGGTGAACCGGTCCACGTCCGCGGGCACGAGCAGGCCGAGGGCGTCGTAGTGACGCAGCATGCGCACCGACACCCCGGCCAGGCGGGCGAACTCTCCGATGGTCAACACGTCGTCAGCCCATCGCCTGACACGGTGTCAGGGTCAAGCCACGCCGTCTCGGGGCGCCGGAGCGCCGTCTCGGGGTCACTCGGGGGGGACGTGCTCGTCGATCTCGGCGAGCCAGACGGCGGCGGAGGCGTCGGAGGGCATCCGCCAGTCGCCGCGGGGGGACATGGTGCCGCCGGCGCTGACCTTGGGCCCGTTGGGGAGCGCGGAGCGCTTGAACTGGCTGGCGAAGAAGCGCTTCACGAAGACCTGCAGCCAGTGCCGCACCTCGCCGAGGTCGTAGGCCTGCCGCCGGTCGTCGGGGAAGTTCGGCGGCCACTCGCCGACCGTCGCGTCGCGCCAGGCGTGCCAGGCGAGGAAGGCGATCTTGCGCGGGCGGTAGCCACGTCGTACGACGTGGTAGAGCGTGAAGTCCTGCAGGGCGTAGGGACCGACCGTCGCCTCGGTCGACTGGGGCTCGCCGCCGTCGGCGGGGACCAGCTCGGGGGTGATCTCGTGGTCGACGATCTCGCGGAGCACCGCGGCGGTGTCGTCGCCGAACTCGCCGGAGTCGGCGACCCAGCGGATGAGGTGCTGGATCAGCGTCTTCGGGACGCCGGCGTTGACGTTGTAGTGCGACATCTGGTCGCCGACGCCGTACGTGCACCACCCCAGCGCCAGCTCCGACAGGTCGCCGGTGCCGAGCACGATGCCGCCCCGGTGGTTGGCCAACCGGAAGAGATAGTCGGTGCGCAGCCCCGCCTGGACGTTCTCGAACGTCACGTCGTAGACCCGCTCGCCGGCAGCGAACGGATGGTCGAGGTCGTCGAGCATCTGCCGCGCCGCGGGCGTGATGTCGAGCTCCTCGAAGGTCACCCCCAGCGACGTCGCGAGGCGGGTGGCGTAGTCCTTGGTGGTCGCGGAGGTGGCGAAGCCCGGCATCGTGAAGGCGTGGATGTCGGTGCGCGGCCGGCCGAGCAGGTCCATCGCCCGCGCGGCGACGATCAGCGCGTGGGTCGAGTCGAGGCCTCCGGAGACGCCGATGACGACCTTCGGCTGCCCGATCGCGTCCAGGCGCTTCTCCAGCCCCGCGACCTGGAT
>JAUILS010000358.1 GCA_030432975.1 Actinomycetes bacterium | reverse complement strand
GAGGGATACATCGGTGGTCGGCCTCCGGGTTCTCGGGTGGGCGGGGGCGGCTGTCGGCGTACTAGCTGCCCGACGGCGGACGGGGGTCGCTGAGCGGGTCGGGTACGGCGACCGGCCCCGACTCGATCTCGGTCGGGTCGGGCCGGGGCTCCTGGTGCGGGGGCCAGGGGCCCTGCACCGGCTGGCCGGCGACCTTGAGGAACTCCGTGAACTGGGGCCAGGCCCACACGGTGGGGCTGGGGCCCTCCTTGGGGGAGTTCTCGATGAGCTCGTACATCCGCGGGTTACCCGCGCTGTGTCCGTCCGACTCGACCGGCATCTGTGGCGCTGCCCTTCCGCTGGACCGGCCCCGAGTGACCGTGTGTGGTGCCCGTCACTCTCCACCCGCCCCCCGCCCTCGGCAATGCCGGATTAAGACAACGCTTATGAGGGCTCGGATCCGCACGTCAGCGGCCTGCGACGCGGCGGCCGGTCGTCCCGGGTCGCGCCGTCGTGCCCACTCCCGCGGGCGTACGGCGACTATGCCCATGCCCGGGCATGGTTGACGTCGCCACACGGGCGCGGGAGTGGGCAAGGGACGGCGACCCACAGCCTGCCGCGGAGGGGCGGGGCGGGGCGGTCGCCGGCGGCGTCAGTCGGCGGAGACCTCGGAGCGGTCGTCGGACCAGACGGTGTGGAAGGAGCCGTCGCGGTCGACGCGGCGGTAGGTGTGGGCGCCGAAGAAGTCGCGCTGGCCCTGGATCAGCGCGGCGGGGAGCCGCTCGGAGGCCAGGGCGTCGTACGACGCCAGCGCGGAGCCGAAGGCGGGCGCCGGCACGCCGGCCGACGCGGCGAGGGCGACGACCCGCCGCCACGCCGCCTCACCGTCGCGCACCGCGTCGGCGAAGAACGGGTGGGCCAGCAGCGTCACCAGCGACGGCTCGTCGTCGTAGGCCGAGGCGATCCGGTCGAGGAAGCGGGCCCGGATGATGCAGCCGCCGCGCCAGATCCGGGCGATCGCGCCGAGGTCGATGTCCCAGCCGTGCTCCGCGGCGCCCGCGCGGATCAGGTCGAAGCCCTGGGCGTAGGCCACCACCTTGGAGGCGTAGAGCGCGGAGCGGACGTCGTCCTCGAAGCCGTCGGGCGCCTCGGGGATCTCGGGCCGGTCGGGGTAGGCGCCGCGCACCGCCTCACGGTGGTCGGCCGACGACGACAGCGCCCGGGCGAAGACGGCCTCGCCGATCGCGGTCGTCGGGACGCCGAGCCCGGTGGCGTTCTGCACGGTCCACACGCCGGTGCCCTTGGAGCCGGCCTGGTCGACGATCACGTCGACCAGCGGGCGGCCGGTGTCGGCGTCGACCTGGCGCAGCACCTCGGCGGTGATCTCGATGAGATAGGACTCCAGGTCGCCGTCGTTCCAGGTGGCGAAGACGTCGGCGAGCGCCGCGGGCTCGTGCCCGCCGACGCGGCGGAGCAGGTCGTAGGACTCGGCGATGAGCTGCATGTCGGCGTACTCGATGCCGTTGTGGACCATCTTCACGAAGTGGCCTGCGCCGTCGTGGCCGACGTGGGTGACGCACGGCTCACCCTCG
>JAUILS010000357.1 GCA_030432975.1 Actinomycetes bacterium | reverse complement strand
CCGCTGCCTCGGCTCGGTCGACCCCCATGGCCAGCGCCATCTCGGGGATGCCTTCCGACCACAACGGCAACGCGGTGCCGTCGACCCCCTGCTCGACCAGCCAGGCGCCGTCGACGGGCACCGGCACGGCGTCGCTGCCCACGGCGCTCACCGTGTCGGCGAGCATCTGGCCGAACGTCGTCGGTCGGCGGGCGGCGGTGAACGTGCCGGCCGTCCGGTTGGCTGCGAGGGTGGCCGTCCACAAGCCCATGTCGCGGGCGTCGATGGTCTGCAGCGGAGCGTCGAGCGGCCCGGGGGCGAGCATCTGTCCCCCTCGCGCCGCGCGGAGCACCCACCACGGGAAGCGGCCGGTGTAGTCGCGCGGCCCGACGACGTACGTCGGCCGGATGACGGTGAGCCCGGAGCCTTCGTAGCGCTGCCGGGCGACCTGCTCGCAGGCGACCTTGAGCGGACCGTAGGTCTCGCCGGTGACGTCCGTGACCTCGGCGGGGGCGGGCGGCAGCAGCGCGGCGTCCTCGTCGGCGCCCGCGGCCGGCGGGTCGTCGTAGACCGACACCGTCGAGACGAGGACGTGGTGACCGCCTCGGTCCTGCAGGGCCTCGTGCAAGGACGCCACCTGTCCGGGCACATAGGCACAGGTGTCGATGGTGGCGTCCCAGACGCCGTCCGCCAGCACCCCGAGGTCGCCGTCGCGGTCGGCCAGGAGGTGCGACGCGTCGGGCAGCTCGTCGGTCGGGTTCCGGTGCAGCAGGGTGACCTCGTGGCCGGCGGCCAGCGCCGCCTCGGCCATCGCGTGGCCGACGAAGCGGGTGCCGCCGACGATCAGCAGTCGCATGCACCGATCCTAGAGTGATCGCTCACCAGAGGGAGACCACGACGAAGGCGACCACCGCCAGCGCGTCGACGACCCAGATGCCGACCTCGGCCCAGGACAGCAGCCGACCCGTGGCGCCGAGCCGGTCGACCGCCTCGTGCTTGACCGCGATGGTCCATCGCAGGCTGCGGTAGCCCCCGACGATCCGCAGCCGGTCGCGCCAACGAGTGAAGCGGCTTCGCCGCTCGGTCCTGGGCGTGACCTCACCGCGGTGGACTCCGACCACGGCCAGGGCGGCGAGCGAGGCCAGTGGAGAGACCAGGATGCGGAGCGCGATCCCCACGGCCAGCACCACGAGCGGGGTCGCCAGCGCCCTGACGAGACCGTCCAGCGTCACGAGCTCCGCCGTCGACTCCTCGTCGAGCCGGCCGAAGGCGACCGCGACCACGGCGCCGACGAGGATCAGGGCGACCGAGCCCGAGCGGAGCAGCCGCAGCACGAGCAGCACCAGCGCCGACCGGCGGTCGGGGCCGAGGACCACGGCCGCCGGCACGCCGGCGGACCAGGTGCCCGAGGGGGCGCCCGGGTGAGAGTCCCGGTGGGCGTCCGGGGTCGCGTCACGGCGAGCGTCCGTGCTCATCGCCCCATCATGAAGGATCCTGGCGGAGCCTGCCCTCGGCGAGGCCCCGTCAGCAGCGCACCCCGGTGCCCCGGAAGAGCAGCCAGGTGGAGCCGTCGGCGAGCGCCTGCAGCAGCAGG
>JAUILS010000356.1 GCA_030432975.1 Actinomycetes bacterium | reverse complement strand
CGAAGTTCGGCGCGATCGTCAACGCCACCCCCGGAGGCGTGCTCGGTGGGATCACCGTGGTGCTCTACGGCATGATCGGTCTGGTGGGCGCCAAGATCTGGGTGGAGAACAACGTCGACTTCGGCGACCCGGTCAACATGGTCGGGCTGGCCGGCGGCCTGATCGCTGGCATCGGCGGCGTCACCCTCACCTTCGGCAGCGACTTCGAGCTCGGTGGCATCGCCCTCGGCACCCTGCTGGTCATCGTCTACTTCCACCTGGTCAACGGACGGCGCGGCAGCGACACCGGCCACGTGACCCGAGCCCTGTCGCACGAGGAGTGACCGTGGGGACGAGCCAGACGTGAAGCCGGCGCCCTTCGACTACGCCCGGCCCGAGAGCCTCGACGAGGCGGTCCGGGTCCTCGCCGGCCGGGCCGGGGCGAAGGTGCTCGCGGGCGGGCAGAGCCTGGTGCCGCTGCTGTCGATGCGGCTGGCCGCTCCCGAGCTGCTCGTCGACCTCAACGGGGTCCCGGGGCTCGACCACGTCACCGTCGACGACGACGGCGTCCGGGTGGGCGCCCTCGCGCGGCACACCGACGTGCTCGACCACCCCGGCGTACGCCGGGTGCAGCCGCTGGTCCCGCTGGCGCTCGCCCAGGTCGCCCACCCCACCATCCGCAACCGCGGCACCACCGTCGGCTCCCTGGTCCACGCGGACGCCGCGGCGGAGATGCCGATGGTGCTCCGGCTGCTCGACGGCTCGCTCGACGTCGTGGGCCCCGCGGGCCGGCGCACCATCGCCGCCGCCGACCTCTACCTCGGCCCGCTGGAGTCGAGCGTCGGTCCCGACGAGATCGCGGTCGAGGCGTTCTTCCCGGCCCTCCCCGCAGGCAGCGGCGTCGCGTTCGAGGAGGTCGCCCGGCGGCACGGCGACTACGCCGTCGTGGGCGCCGCCGCGGTGGTCGCGGTGACGGGCGACGGCCGGGTGAGCGCCGCGCGGACGGGCTACCTGTCGGTCTCCGACACCCCGGTGGTGGTCGACCTCGGCGAGACGCTGGCGGGGGCGGAGATGCTGACGCCCGACCTGCTGGCCCGGGCCGCCGACGAGGCGCTCGCGGTGCTGACGCCCGAGGCCGACCTGCACGCGACGGTGGCCTACCGCACCCAGCTGGTGCGCGTGCTGACCGGCACGGTGCTGGCGGCCGCCCTCGACGACGCCCGCGAGCGGTCGGGAGGGGGCGCATGAGCGAGGTCGGCCACGAGACGAGGCACCAGATCCGGCTCCGGGTCAACGGCGTCGAGCACGAGCTGCTCGTGCCCGCGCGCCGGCTGTTGTCCGACGCGCTGCGTCACGACCTGGGGCTCACCGGCACCCACGTGGGCTGCGAGCACGGCGTGTGCGGGTCGTGCACCGTGCTGCTCGACGGCCGGCCGGCCCGCAGCTGCCTGCTGCTCGCGGTGTCGGTCGCCGGCAGCGACGTCACCACCGTGGAGGGGCTCGCCGCTCCCGACGGCGCCCTGAGCCCGGTGCAGCAGGCGTTCCGCGAGTGCCACGGGCTGCAGTGCGGCTTCTGCACGCCCGGCTTCCTCAC
>JAUILS010000141.1 GCA_030432975.1 Actinomycetes bacterium | reverse complement strand
GCCACCAGCTCAGCCACCGCAGCCGCGTCCTTGGTCCGACGCGCCGCACGGGCGGCAGCCAACACCCGATCCGGAGACCCCGGAACCGGGACCTCCTCAGGCAGGTGGGCTGCTGTGCTCATACCGACAACCCAAACAGAGGGCACCGACAACCGAGCCCGATCCGAGGCCCCTGGTCCCGCATCGTGAGACAATTTCAGAAGAAAGTTTCGGAGAAGATTCGGTCTAGTTTGGCACCCGCCACTGGCGGCCCCACGGCGGCCCGGGCGACGGTCGCAGAGCGACCTCCTCAACCAGCGTGAGGCTGCGCGGCGGCGTACCCCGAGCGGACCCGGCGGTCGCAAGCGGACCCGCCCGGGCAGAACCCCGCCATTGCTGCCCACTCCGGCGACCACGGATCGCCGTACGCCGCCGACGGCGCTGGTGTCCGGACGGGCGCTGCGCGCTCCTCAACCAGCAGCCCGCGCCTCAACCAGCAGCCAGCTCCAGCACGGCGTACCCGAAGCCCTCGACGTCCAGCGTCTCCCCGGAGACAACGACCCCCGAGCCCCACACGACGGAAGCACCAGCGGCCTCGGGGACAGCCACGGACGCCCCCTCCCGCCGAGGGTTGACGACCATCAGGTGCGAGTCGCCACGCACCCACGCGAACGGATAGCCGGAGGCGACGACCCGCGTCGCAGCATGGCCCTGAAGAGCAGGCACCGAACGACGCAGCGCCAACAGCTCGCGCACCATGGTCAGCGTCGACCCGGGCACGCCGTCCTGCGCGGCCACGGTCGGCCGGTCATCCGCAGGGTCGATCGGCAGATACAGCGACGACGGGTCGGCGGTCGAGAACCCCGCGTTGGCCGACGAGTCCCACTGCATCGGCGTGCGGCAGCCGGCCCGGTTGTAGCCCGGGTTGCAGATCGCGCCCTCGACGTCAGGCATGCCGGGGAGGTAGCGCATCCCGATCTCATCGCCGTAGTAGAGGCACGGCACGGTGCCGAAGGTGAAGAGGAAGGTGTACGCCGCCCCGAGCTGCTCCGGCCCGCGCGACCCGCAGCGCATCCGGGAGAAGTCGTGGTCGGCGCTCGCCAGCAGCACGAGGCGGTCGGGATGACCCTCGTGCGCCCGCTGCCAGGCCTCCAGGAAGGTCTCCGTGCTGCCCTGCCCGGCGGCGTCGAAGAAGGGCTCCACCGACGACTGCCACGGCAGCGTCCCAGCGCCGCCGTTGTCGAAGAGGCTCGCGTGTGCGGCCCAGATCACCAGCTCGAAGTCGGCGTCGAAGGCCAGCCGCTGGCCGGTGCGCGGCTCGGTCCCTTCCGGCAGCAAGACCGCGTCCGGGTGGGCCGTGTCGAGCCACTCGCGCAGCTCCCGCCACACCGCCGTGGACGCGGCGAGCCCGCCCTCGATGTCGTAGTCCTTGACCAGCGAGAAGGCCATGTCGACCCGGAAGCCCGCGACCCCCTTCGACAGCCAGAAGTCCAGGATCTCCCGCAGCGCCTCGACGTTGCGCCGCGGCCCGGGCCCGTCGACGGCGTCCATCCACGGCAGCGTCGGGTGCAGCCAGCCGAAGTTGAGGGCGGGCTGCTCGTCGTAGAAGTTGCGGAGGTACC
Organism: Actinomycetes bacterium; assembly: GCA_030432975.1. Lineage (GTDB taxonomy): Bacteria > Actinomycetota > Actinomycetes > Propionibacteriales > Nocardioidaceae > Nocardioides. The sequence goes on along the minus strand of JAUILS010000141.1, from coordinate 6,812 downwards.
ACCCCGGCCGCGGACCCGGCGACGGCACCCACGACGGCGTGCCGGGCAGGTCGACCGCCCAGCCCTCGGACGGCAGCTCCTCGGTCCAGATGTAGCGGTCGCCCTCGGGGCTCGGCCCGTCGGCGCGCAGCTCGGCCTGGAACCACGGGTGCTCGATCGAGGTATGGCCGACCACCAGGTCGAGCAGCACCCGGATCCCGCGCTCCCCCGCCTTCTCGACGAGCTCGGCCAGGTCGTCGTTCGTGCCGTAGCGCGGCGCGATCTGCAGATAGTCGGACACGTCGTAGCCCGCGTCGACGAACGGCGAGGCGAAGCACGGGTTGAACCAGATCGCGTCGACCCCCAGCGAGGCGACGTGGTCGAGCCGGTCGATCACCCCGCGCAGGTCACCGATCCCGTCGCCGTTGCTGTCCGCGAAGGACTGCGGGTAGATCTCGTAGAGGATGGCGTCGCGCAGCCAGTCGGCAGTCATCCGTGCGAACCCCTCAGAACCCGACCTTGCCGCCGCCGGCCTCCCGGCGTACGACGTCACCCTTGGCCTGCGCCGACTCCTTCAGCGAGGCCTGGAACTCCTCCATCCGGGCCCGCAGCGCCGCGTCCGACGCCGCCAGGATGCGCACCGCCAGCAGCCCGGCGTTGCGCGCGCCGCCGATGGCGACCGTGGCCACCGGCACCCCGGCCGGCATCTGCACGATCGACAGCAGCGAGTCGAGGCCGTCGAGCGTCCGCAGCGGCACCGGCACCCCGATCACGGGCAGCGGCGTGACCGCGGCGAGCATCCCGGGCAGGTGCGCCGCGCCGCCGGCGCCGGCGATCAGCACCGACAGCCCACGCCCCGCCGCCTCCTTGCCGTAGGCAAGCATCTCCTCGGGCATCCGGTGAGCCGAGACGACGTCGGCCTCATGGTCCACGTCGAACTCCCGCAGCGCCTCCGCCGCGGCCTGCATGACCGGCCAGTCGGAGTCCGAACCCATCACGATGCCGACCCTCGCCTGCTCACTCACTGTGGTCTCCCAGCTCCCCGGCGAACCACGCGGCGGCGTGCCGCGCGCGCTCGAGGCAGTCGTCGAGATCGTCACCATAGGCGTTGACGTGGCCCACCTTGCGCCCCGGCCGCAGCGACTTGCCGTAGAGGTGCACCCGCAGCCGGGGGTCGCGGGCGAGCGCGTGCGGGTAGCCGTCGTAGAGCCGCCCGGTGTCGTGCTGCCCGCCGAGGATGTTGACCATCACCGTCCAGGTCTCCCGCGGCGCGGGCGAGCCGAGGGGCAGGTCCATCACGGCGCGCAGGTGGTTCTCGAACTGCGAGGTGACCGCGCCGTCCTGGCTCCAGTGACCAGTGTTGTGGGGCCGCATCGCCAGCTCGTTGACCAGCACCCGCCCGTCGACGGTCTCGAACAGCTCGACGGCCAGGATGCCGGTCACGCCCAGCTCGCCGGCGACCCGCAGCGCGAGCTCCTGCGCGGCCGTGGCCAGCGCCGGGTCGAGGTCGGGCGCGGGCGCCACCACCTCGCGGCAGATGCCGTCGACCTGCAGCGTCGCGACGACGGGGTACGCCGCCGCCTGGCCGCTGGGAGCCCGCGCCACCAGCGCCGACAGCTCGCGCCGGAACTCGACGTACTCCTCCGCCAGCAGTCGTACGCCGGCCTCGGCGGCGACCCGGAGCGGCTCGGCGCACTCCTCGACCGACCGGACCAGCCACACGCCCTTGCCGTCGTAGCCGCCGCGCGTCGTCTTGAGCACGCACGGGAAGCCGAAGTCCGCGACCTCCTCGGTGGACGACACCACCGCCCAGCGGGGGCACGGCACGCCGAGGTCGGTGAGCCGCTCCCGCATCACCGCCTTGTCCTGGGCGTGCACGAGCGCCTCCGGACCCGGCCGCACGGCGACGCCGGCGTCTTCCAGCGCGTGCAGGTGGTCGGTCGGCACGTGCTCGTGGTCGAAGGTCACCACCGCACACCCGTCGACGACGCCGCGCAGCGTCGCGAGGTCGCGGTAGTCGCCGACGAGGTGGTCGGGGATGACCTGCGCGGCAGAGACGCCCTCGGCCTCCGCGAGCAGGCGCAGCGGCAGGCCCAGCGCGATCGCCGGCTGGGCCATCATCCGGGCCAGCTGGCCGCCGCCGATGACGGCGAGCGTGGGGGCGTCGGCGGAGGCACTCACAAGGCGCGAGCCTAGCCGCCTCCCGTGGAGCCGCCCGCTCAGGCCACGGAGTGGTTGCGGCTCTCCTCGGGGCCGCCGCGCTCGAAGCGCAGCCCCTTGCCGCGGACGGTGGTGATCAGCACCGGGTTGCGCGGGTCGTCGCCGAGCTTGCGGCGGACCCAGCCGAGGTGCACGTCGATGGTCTTGGAGGAGGTCCAGAAGGTGGTGTGCCAGACGTCGCGCATGAGCTCGTCGCGGGACACGACCTGTCCCGCTCGCACGATCAGCGCGTGGACCAGGTCGAACTCCTTGCGGGAGAGGGTGATCTCGCGATCCCCTCGCCACACTCGGCGCTCGTCAGGGTCGAGGCGCACATCCTGGACTGTCAACACGTACGGAACCGTAGGTAAAGGCGGACGCGCGCGCGGTCGAAACGGGGAAACTCACCCCGAATCCGGAGGTGATTCTCGCCTCGTGGACCTCTCGCGTCCAGACCGGTCTAGTGCGGTCCAGACCGCCCGTCGCAGGGGTCAGGCGAGGGGCAGGCTCAGTCGCGGCGCCGGACGGTGATCGGCTCGAGCAGGCCGAAACCGCGCACCGGCCGGGCCGGCAGCGGGCGGGTCGAGAACCCGTCGTCGGGCAGCAGCTCCGCGGTGGCGCGGTCGACGATGACGCGGTTGCGCCGCGCCACCGCGGTCAGCCGGGCGGCGAGGTTGACCGGCCGGCCGAACACGTCGCCCATCCGCATCACCACCGAGCCGCTGGCCAGCCCCGCGCGCACGTCGGGCATCCGCGAGTCGCGGCCGACCACCGAGATCACCTGCTCGGCGGTCTCCAGCGCGCGCACCGGGTCGTCGTTCACGAAGAGCACGGAGTCGCCGATGCTCTTGATCATCCGCCCGCGGTGGGCGGCGATGATGTCGGCGCAGCGGGTCTCGAAGACCTCGACGAGGTCGCCGATCCGGTCCTCGTCGAGCTCGTTGGACAGCGCCGTGAACGCGACGATGTCGACGAAGCCGACGGTGACGTCGATGGTGTGCAGGTCCTCGTCGGTCGAGCCGAGCGCCTCGACCCGGGAGGCGGCGGCGGCGAGGTGGCGCCGGAAGGCATAGACGAGCAGCCGCTCGAACGGCGCCTGCACCTGGTCGACCATCCGCAGCGCGGTCGTGACCCGGCTGCCGGTGGCGTCGTCGGAGGCCTCGATCTGCTCGATCCGCTGCACGAGGTTGGCCACCTCCCAGTCGGCCAGCCGGGCCATGGTCTGCCCGACGGCCCGGGTGAGGTTGACGGCGGTGTCGTCGTCGAGCGCCCCGGCGTCGACGACCGCGCTCACCTCGCGGAGGGCGTGCGCGTCGGCGGCGGTGAAGGCCCGCTCGCCGGCGAACTCGGGGAAGCCGAGCGCCCGCCACAGCCGGCGGGCGCGGTCGACGTCGACGCCGGCCTCCTCGGCCACCTCGAGCGCGTCGAGCGCGGGCACCTCCCCGAGGATCGCGTGCTCGAGCAGCTCGGGGGCGCCGGGCTCCTGGTCAGGCTCCTTCATCGGTGTGCGTCTCGTGGAGCAGGACGTTGAGGCGGCGCTGGGTGTCCTCGACCTGGGGGATGTCGTGCAGCAGCACCCGGCCGTGGGTGCTGGCGTCGCTGATGATCAGCGTGCCGCAGCCCAGCATCCGGTCGAGCAGCCCCATCTCGTAGGCGACGTCGGAGATGCGGGCGAGCGGGATGTCGTGGCCGCGCCGGGTCAGGATGCCGTTGCGGGTGATCAGCCGGCGGTCGGTGATGGTGTAGCTCGCGGTCATCCACTCCAGGAACGGCCGCACCACGAACCACCCGAGCAGCAGCACCACCACGACCCAGAGGCCCGTCGAGGCGCTGCCGGAGACGAACGTCGTCTCCGAGAACGCGGCGGCGGCCAGGATCAGCAGCCCGCTGACCATCGGCAGGATCAGCGCCTTCGCGTGCGTGCGGGTGCTGACGACGACCGACTCGCCGTCGTTGAGGAGGTTCGGGTTGATCGCCACGGAGGTGATCCTCTCACCCTTCGGCGGGTCGGACGTGCACCACGTCGCCGGCATTGACGGTGGCGACACCGGCGCTGCTCCACACCAGCAGCCCACCGTCGGCGGAGAGGCCGGCCCCCTCTCCCTCGAGCACCGCTCCCCCGGGAAGGGTGGCCCGCACCTGCTGGCCGCGGACCGTGGGGCACAGGTCGGTGTACGCCGCCCGGAGCGCCGCCACGCCTCCGGCCCCCAGCCACCCGTCGTACTCATGGGCGAGGCGGCCCAGCACCCGGACCAGCAGGTCGGTGCGGTCCGCGTCGACGCCCTCGATCGCCAGCGACGTGGCCGCCTCGATCGGCAGCTCGGCAGCCGTCTGCGACACGTTGAGACCGACGCCGAGCACGGCGGCCGGACCGGCCGGGGCCTCCACCCGCTCCACGAGCAGCCCGGCGAGCTTGCGGTCGCCGACGAGGACGTCGTTGGGCCACTTCAGCTCGGCGTCGACGCCCAGCTCGCGCACCGCCGTGGCCACGGCGACCCCCGCGAGCAGCGGCAGCCACGTCCACGACGCCCCGCCGGCGTCCGGCCGCAGCAGCACCGAGAAGGTCAGCGCGGCCCGGCCGGGCGTCTCCCAGCTCCGGTCGAGCCGCCCACGGCCGGACTGCTGGTGCTCGGCCACCACGACCAGGCCCTCCCGCTCCCCCGCGACGGCGCACGCGGTCACGTCCGCGTTGGTCGAGCCGGTGGCCGCCACCACCTCGACCCGGAACGTCGGCGACTCCGGGTCACCGGGGCGCACGCTCGTCGACAGTTGCTGCAGCCTCGTCGCGTCCAACGGGGGCCGCGCTCCCGGATGATCGGTCATGAGCACTAGATTGGCCGATGCCCGACCAGCAGGCCAGCACGAGGAGCCCCGCGTGACCGCACAGCCGCATCCCGACGAGACGCCCGCCCAGGACCTGCTGACGACGGCCGGCAAGCTGAAGCAGAAGGAGCAGCGGCTCGACGAGGCGGTGCGGATCGCCGACGAGCGGGCCAAGGAGAAGCAGCACGCCAAGGGCCGCAAGTCGGCCCGCGAGCGCATCCTCACGCTGTTCGACGAGGGGTCGTTCGTCGAGATGGACGAGCTCGCGCGGCACCGGTCGACCAACTTCGGGCTGGAGAAGAAGCGCCCCTACGGCGACGGCGTGATCACCGGGTTCGGCACCATCGACGGCCGCCAGGTGTGTGTGTTCAGCCAGGACTTCTCGATCTTCGGCGGGTCGCTCGGCCAGGTCTACGGCGAGAAGATCTGCAAGGTGATGGACCTGGCCATCAAGACGGGGTGCCCGATCATCGGCATCAACGAGGGCGCCGGGGCCCGGATCCAGGAGGGCGTGGTCTCCCTCGGCCTCTACGGCGAGATCTTCAAGCGCAACGTCCACGCCTCCGGGGTGATCCCCCAGATCTCGCTGATCATGGGCAACTGCGCGGGCGGCCACGTCTACTCCCCCGCGGTCACCGACTTCACGGTGATGGTCGACCAGACCTCGGCGATGTTCATCACCGGCCCCGACGTCATCAAGACCGTCACCGGCGAGGACGTGACGATGGAGGAGCTCGGCGGCGCCCGGGCCCACAACACCAAGTCCGGCAACAGCCACTACATGGCCGCCGACGAGGACGACGCGCTCGACTACGTCAAGGCGCTGCTGTCCTACCTCCCGCAGAACAACCTCGACGAGCCCGTGGTCTACGACGAGCCGGCCGACCTCGACAACACCGACCTCGACCGGTCGCTCGACACGATCATCCCCGACTCGCCGAACCAGCCCTACGACATGCACGAGGTGATCGGGGCCGTCCTCGACGACCAGGACTTCCTGGAGGTGCAGGCGCTCTTCGCGCCCAACATCATCGTCGGCTTCGGCCGGGTCGAGGGGCGCCCGGTCGGTGTCGTCGCCAACCAGCCGATGCAGCTGGCCGGCACTCTCGACATCGACGCGTCGGAGAAGGCCGCCCGGTTCGTGCGGTTCTGCGACGCGTTCAACCTGCCAGTGCTGACGTTCGTCGACGTGCCGGGCTTCCTGCCCGGCACCGACCAGGAGTGGGACGGCATCATCCGGCGCGGCGCCAAGCTGATCTACGCCTACTCCGAGGCGACCGTCCCGCTGGTCACGATCATCACCCGCAAGGCCTACGGCGGCGCCTACGACGTGATGGGGTCCAAGCACCTCGGCGCCGACATGAACCTCGCCTGGCCGACCGCCCAGATCGCGGTGATGGGCGCCCAGGGCGCCGTCAACATCCTCTACCGCCACGAGCTCAAGGCCGCCGAGGACCCCGAGGCGCTGCGGGCCGAGCTGATCGAGGAGTACGAGACCAAGCTCGCCAACCCCTACGAGGCGGCCGAGCGGCTCTACATCGACGGCGTGATCTCTCCGCGCAACACCCGTCCGGAGGTCATCAAGGCGCTCCGGGTGCTGCGCACCAAGCGGGCATCCCTGCCCGCCAAGAAGCACGGGAACATCCCGCTGTGAGTGGGGACGAAGGGGCGACGCCACCGCAGCTGACGGTCGTGTCGAAGAACACCTCTCCGGAGGAGATCGCCGCCCTGGTGGTCGCCCTCGCGGCCCTCCAGCCGAGCGCGCCTCCCCCGCGCCGGCCCCGCTCCCGGTGGGCCGACCCGGCCCGGAT
>JAUILS010000140.1 GCA_030432975.1 Actinomycetes bacterium | reverse complement strand
CGGTGGGCCGTGTCGCGCACCGGCCAGCCGCCGGCGTCCTCCAGCGGCTGCGGCAGGTCCCAGTGGTAGAGCGTCGGCCACGGCGTGATGCCCGCAGCGAGCAGGGCGTCGACCAGCCGCTCGTAGAAGTCCAGCCCGGACGGGTTGACCGGGCCGGCGTCGGGGCGCACCCGCGGCCAGGCGATCGAGAACCGGTAGGCGCCCAGCCCCAGCTCGCGCATCAGCGCCACGTCGTCGTCGACCCGGCGGTAGTGGTCGCAGGCGGGGTCGCCGGTGTCGCCCCCGACGATCGCGCCCGGCACGGCGCAGAAGGTGTCCCAGATCGACGGCGACCGGCCGTCGGCGGTGGTGGCGCCCTCGATCTGGTACGCCGACGTCGCGGCGCCCCAGACGAAGTCGGGCGGGAACTGCGCGGACTCGGTGGTCATCCCTTGACGGCTCCTTGCATGACGCCGGCCACCAGCTGGCGACCGGTGAGGACGAAGAGGATCAGCAGCGGCACCGTCGCCATGAACGCCCCGGCGAGAATCAGGCTGAAGTCCTTGAAGTAGCCGCTCTGCAGCTGGTTCAAGGCGATCTGGATGGTCGGGTTGTCGGCGGGCAGCACGATCAGCGGCCAGAAGAAGTCGGTCCACACTTGCATGAAGGTGAACAGCCACAGGATCGCCGCCGCGGGCTTCGCCGCGGGCAGGGCGACGTGCCAGAAGACCCGGATCTGCGAGCAGCCGTCGACCCGGGCGGCCTCGACGAGCTCGTCGGGCACGGCGTCGAGGAGGTACTGCCGCATGAAGAAGACGCCGAACGCGGTGACGACCCAGGGCACGGCGGCCGCCCAGACCGAGCCGGTCCAGCCGAACCGCGCCATCTGGATGAACAGCGGGACCACGCCGAGCTGGGTCGGCACTGCCATCGTGGCGACCACGAACACCAGCAGCGCCTCGCGGCCGCGGAAGCGGAGCTTGGCGAAGGCGAAGCCCGCGAGGGTCGAGAAGAACACCACCGAGCAGGCGGTCGCCGTCGACACCATCAGGCTGTTGCCGAGCGCCTTCCAGAACGGCACCGTGTCGATCACCCGGGCGGCGTTGTCGAAGAAGTGGCCGCCCGGCAGCAGCGGCGGCAGCTGTCGGGTCACCACCTCGGCGGTCGAGGAGCCGATCAGGATCGACCAGTAGAGCGGGAACGCCGACCCGAGGGCGTAGGCGGCGAGCAGGCCGTAGACGAGGAAACCGGGCCGGCGGGTCACAGGTGCCTCCCCGCCCGGCGTACGAGCACGAAGTTGAGGATCGCGAAGGCGACGATCATCAGGAACAGCAGCCACGACGTCGCCGAGGCGAGGCCGAGCTCGCGCAGCCGCCAGCCGTAGTCGTAGACGAGCATGGTGACCGTCGAGAACTGACGGTCGCTGCCGCCGTTGTGGGCGGGGGTGTTGTCGAAGAGGCGGGGCTCGGCGAAGATCTGCAGCCCGCCGATCGTCGAGGTCACGATGACGAACAGCAGCGTGGGACGGATCATCGGCAGGGTGAGCGACCAGAACTGCCGCACCTTGCCGGCGCCGTCGATCTCCGCCGCCTCGTACAGGTCGCGCGGCACCGCCTGCATGGCGGCGAGCAGGATCAGGGCGTTGTAGCCGGTCCAGCGCCAGTTGACCATCGACGCGATCGCGAGGTGGGAGGCGAGGCGGTCGACGTGCCACTGGATCGGGCCCAGCCCGATCAGGTCGAGGCCCTGGTTGATCAGGCCGTAGCGGTCGCCGAAGACGTTGCCGAAGATGATCGCGGTCGCCGCGGGCGCCACCACGAAGGGCAGCAGCACGCTCATCCGCCAGAACGTCGGCACCCGCAGGTAGGTGGTGAGCAGGGCCGCCACCACCAGCGCGATGACGATCTGCGGCCCCGACGACAGCACGAAGATGCTGAGGGTGTTGACGACCGACTTCCAGAAGTAGGGGTTGCCGAGGACGTCGCGGTAGTTCTGCAGGCCGACGTACTCCCCCTGGCCGCCGATCAGGCTCCAGTCGAAGAAGGAGACGTAGGCGGTGTAGGCGAGCGGGAAGATCCCGATCAGCAGGAAGACGAGGAAGAACGGGCTGATGTAGAGGTACGGCGACAGCCGGACGTCGAGCCACGACAGCCGTTGCCGCCAGGTGAGGCCGGTGCGGGCGGGCGCCCGGGTCCCCGCGGGGGAGCCGCCGGTGGCGGCGGCTCCCCCCGGCCTCGGACCCGGAGGTCTCGTCCGAGGTCTGGTGAAGGGCATCGCGACCCGGGTCAGGACAGCTGGTCGACGTCGGACAGGAAGGTCTTCCAGGACTGCTCCGGGGTGTTGGAGCCGTCGTCCACGCGCAGGATCGCCGCCTGGAAGGCCTGCAGGATGTCGGAGTACTTCGGACCCTTGTAGGGCTGCACCGTGATCGCGGCCGCACGCTCGGCGAGGATCTCCCCCACGGGCGCGTCGTTGAAGAACGGCCGGACGTCCTGGGTCAGGGCGTCGTCATCGAGGGCGTCGACCTGGCTCGGGAAGGTGCCCTTGTCGGCGTAGGCCATCAGCTGGCTCTCGGGCGAGGTGAGGTACGCCGCCACCTGCTGGGCCTCCTCCGGGTGCTCGGTCTGCGCCGGCACCACGAGGAACGAGCCGCCCCAGTTGCCGCCGCCGCCGGGGAAGACGTTGGCGAAGTCCCAGCCCTTGACGCCGCTGGCGTTGCCCTCGACGACCCCGAGCATCCAGCCGGGGCAGGCCATCGTGGCGAAGCCGTTGTTCTGGAACGCGGCGGTCCAGTCGTCGCTCCACTGCGGGAGCCGGGTCGACAGGTCGACGTTGCCGGTGACCGTGGCCCAGACGTTCTCGAGCTCGGGGTTCTCGACGTTGATGGTGTTGTCGTCGCCCTCGAACGGGTTGGCGACCTGGTTGAGCATCGCCTGGGCGACGCCGCCGGAGGAGTCGTACCACGCGGTCTTGGGCATCTTGGCGGCGAACTGCTGGCCGGTGGCGAAGTAGTCGTCCCAGGTGCCGAGCAGCCCGGCGACCTCGTCGCGGTCGCTCGGCAGCCCGGCCTTCTCGAAGAGGTCGGCGCGGTAGCAGATGCCCTCCGGGCCGATGTCGGTGCCGTAGCCGATCAGCCGCCCGTCGGCGTCGGTGCCGGCGGCCTGCTTCCAGTCCAGCCAGCGGCCCTCGACGTCGTCGCTCGCGAGGTCCACGAACGCGTCGGACTCGGCGAGGATCGCCGGCATCCCGTCACCCTCGATGGCCTCCACGTCGGAGAGGCCGGAGCCGGCGGCGAGCTTGGTGTAGAGGTTCTCCTTCGCCTCGTCCCAGGTGCCGACCTTCTTCTGCTCGATCTTGATGTCGTCGTGCTCGGCGTTCCAGGCCTCGATCGGCCCCTCGAGGCCGAACTCGTTGAACGTCGCGACGCTGATCGTGACGGGCTCCGTGGTGCCGGAGCCGCCGTCGCCGGAGCTGCTGCCGCCGTCGTCGCTGCCGCAGGCGGCGAGCGTGCCGAGGCTGAGGGCGAGGGCCGCGCTCAGGGCGAGAGCGCGGGAGTTTCGGTGCTGCACGGGTGACTCCTCCTGTCGGGCGCGGCGCCGGCCGGGTGCGGTGCCGCTGGGTGGTGCTGGGGTGCTGCCGGGTGGTGCTGGGTGGTGGTGCTGGGCCGGGGCCGCGTGGCCGTGGGGCCGATCCGGCGTGCCGCGTGTGTGAGAGCGCTTCCACACTTGAGGCTAGACCTTGGCGGTTGGGGTGGCGTTGTGTCAAGCATCACAGGGGAAAGCCTTCGGTTGGGGCGTGGGAGCGTGTCCATGAATCGGTCCCGCGAACGGGCCGCGCGGGCCCCGGCGGCGCAGCTCGCCCGGCACCCTGGGCTCGGCGGCTCAGCTCAGCCCGGCGCAGCTCGTCGCCGGCTCGCCCCGGCCGCCCGGCCCTCGCCCGAGGTGGCGGAGAGATGTCTACTGGTGCGTACGACGCGCCTGGTGCTCCGTACGCACCAGTAGTCGCCCCGACCCGGCGGTCCCGGCCCTTGCGTCATACGAACCGCGCGCCCCGGCGACCAACCCGTATGACGTCCCCCGGCGACCCCGGGACGCCCACCCTGGCGTCATACGAAGCGCGCGCCCCAGCGACCAACCCGTATGACGTCCCCGCGCCGACGCGCCGACCCGTCGACCCGAGGAGCCCAGCCGAGCCCCACCCCGCGCCCACCCGACGAGGCCGCCTCAGGGCTCGACTGGCCAGACCTCCTCGAGGACCGCGGCCAGCGCGTCGGCTCGGTCGCCGTCGCCGAGCCCGCGGGAGACGTAGGCGAAGGCGTAGGCCAGCTCGCCGGAGGGGTCGACGCGCACCCAGCCGCAGCAGCCGCCGATCCCGCCCATGCCCAGCTCGACCGCACCGTCGGGCATCGCGTCGGCCTGCAGCCCGAGCGTCCACGACACCTCTCGACCGATGACGGCGTCGACCCCGCTCACCTGCGGCGTGAGGAGCCCCTGATGCAGCACCGGCCCGAGCAGACCGCCCACGGGCCCGGAAGCCGACGGCAGGTCGGCATAGAACCGCGCCAGCCCGGCCGCCGACGCGTGCAGCGAGATCGCGCCGAAGCAGTGCTGCCGGAAGCTCCGGGCGTTGACGACGGCAGGGTCCAGCAGCCCCGGCGGGCGGGACAGGACCGGGCCCCAGCGCGGGTCGCCGAGGTAGTCCCCGGGCCAGCCGGAGCCGACCGGCTCCACGTCCGCGACCCGCACCAGGTCGGCGTCGGCCACCGCCAGGTGCAGGTCCCAGCCCTGCGCGGCGGCGATCCGCGCGAACCGGTCGGCCAGCGTCTCGTCGCAGGACCGGCGGACCAGCTCGTCGCACAAGTGGCCGTAGGTCAGCGCGTGCTCGGCCGACCCGCCGCCCGGCGGGAGCTCCGGCGGCGCCGCGGCCAGCGCCGCGACCAGCGCCTCCCGGTCGTCGAAGCCCAGCTCGCCGCACGCCGACGGGAACGCCGGCTGCCCTGCCCGATGGCTGAGCACGTCGGCGACCGTCGTCGCACCCTTGCCGCGGGCGGCGTACGCCGGCCACAGCGAGGCCACCGGCTGGTCCAGCCGCAGCCGTCCCTCGGCAACGGCGGAGAGCACGGTGAGCGCAACCAGCGGCTTGGCGCAGGAGTAGGTCATCACCAGGGTGTCGGTCGCCCACGCCCCGCCGCGGCCGTCGTCTCCGACGATCGCCTCGGCCGAGCCGTCGGGCGTCACGAGGCAGAGCGCCCCGCCCGGTTCGCGGCCGCTCGCCGCGAGGTCGCGGAGCGCCGCCTCCAGCCGCGGGGCCAGCGTCTCGGCCGTCATGGAGGGACCCTGCCCGATGTCTGGTGGTGCGGACAACCCACCAGGTGCGCCGTGCCCACCAGGAGACACCCCCACCCCCGCTAGCGTGAGGCCATGCGCGGAGAACTCCTCACCAAGTCCGAGCGGTCCGGCGAGCCCGGCCGCTTCATGCTCCAGAACAGCCGGATGCTCAAGGTCGACCTGGCCGGCACCGGCGGGTTCTTCTACGCCCGGCAGGGGTCGATGGTGGCCTACCAGGGCGACGTCGACTTCGACTACCAGGGCAGCGGCAGCCTCGGGCGGATGTTCAAGAAGGCGTTCACCGGCGAGGGCATGTCGCTGATGAAGGTCTCCGGGAGCGGCGACGTGTTCCTGGCCCAGGACGCCGACCAGATCTTCATCCTCGAGCTCGAGAACGAGTCGATCACCGTCAACGGCAAGGCCGTGCTGGCCTTCGAGAGCGGCCTCACCTGGGACATCAACCGGGTCGAGGGCGCCTCCATGATGTCCGGCGGGCTCTTCAACACCACGTTCACCGGCAGCGGCATGATCGCGGTGCTGGCCTATGGCGAGCCGGTGGTGCTCGACGTCGACGTGCCGACGTACGTCGACATGCAGGCCGCCATCCTCTGGTCCACCGGGCTGCAGTCGTCGATCCGCAAGACCGCCAAGCTGGGCGCCGTCATCGGGCGCGGCTCCGGCGAGGCCTACCAGCTGGCGCTCAGCGGCCGCGGCATCGTCGTCGTCCAGGCGTCCGAGGGGCACCCGATCCCGCAGACGAGCTGACCACGCACCCGCGCACCGTGACCGGCCTGGTCGACCGCCTGGTCGACCGCCCGGTCGACCGCCTCGTTGCCCTCGGCCGTCGCACCGTCCACGAGGTCCGGGAGAGCGACGAGGACCTCGCCCACCGGCTGTTCGGCGAGTTGACGCCCCGACAGGTCGCCACGCTCGTCCGCACCCTCGAGGAGACCACGTCGAGGTTCGCCGCGCTGATGGAAGAGTCGACGTGAGCGCGGGCCGCATCTGGACGGTTGTCCGGGAGGCCCTGCTGCTGGAGCTGGCGCTCTACCGCTCGCTCGCCCGCTGGGTCGCCCGCCGGCCCGAGATGCCGGCGGGCGCGACGCCGATCGGCTACGCGCGCCTGGTCGGGCCGATGCTGTGGCTGTGGATCTTCGGGTCGGCGGTCGAGGTGGTGGTGGCCGAGGTGGTGCTGCGCACCATCGACGCCGGGTGGGCCGAGGCGATCCGGCTGCCCGTGCTGGTGATCGGCGTGTGGGGCCTGCTGTGGATGCTCGGCATGCTCGCGTCCTACCGCGTCCGGCCGCATCTGCTGACGGACGGCGTCCTGGTGGTCCGCAACGGCGCCCGGACCTTCGTCGAGGTGCCGCTGGCATCGGTGACCGGCGCACGCCGGGCCGAGCACGACCTGCCCGGCGTCCTGAAGGCGCTGCACGTCGACGGTGATCTCGTGCTCGTCGGCGTCAGCCACCGCACGAACCTCGAGCTGGTCCTCTCCGACGCCACCTCGCTGGCCTCCTCCGCCGGTCCGGTCGTGGCCACCCGGGTGGGGCTGTGGGTCGACGAGCCCGCGGCCGTGAGCTCCCTGCTCGGCCGGGCGTGGTCTGCGCGGCCGAGCTAGCTGGACACCGCCCGTCGCCGGCCGGCCCGGCGCGGCAGCCCCGGCACGAACCGCGGCGTGGCGGCGGCGTAGTCGGCGTACCCGGGGAACGCCTCGGCCAGCCGCGCCTCCTCCCAGCGCGCCTTCACCGAGAAGAACGCCAGCGTGGCCACCCCGAGGGCCAGGCCCCACCACTGGCGGGTGCCGATCGTGACGCCGACGACGGTCGCGAGCACGCCGGTGTAGATCGGGTGCCGGACGTGGCGGTAGAGCCCGCCCGTGCGCAGCTCGCCGCGGCCGTTGGGCACCGGGGTCGGGGTGAGCGCGCTGCCGAGGTGCAGGCTCGCCAGCGCGATGCCGGCCAGGCCGCCGACCACGAGGGCGAGCGACAGCCAGCGGAGCCACGTCGGCATCGGCCAGTCCGTCCCGGTCGGGACCAGCAGCAGGGCCACGAGCAGCACCACCTGGGCGGCGACGAAGAGCCAGCCGGTGCGGGTGCGGTCCACGGGATCCAGGGTAGTCAGCGGCCGTCGTTCTGATCCCGCTCTGAGGTGGCTCCGCTGCACTGGCCGCTCCAGGTCGTCGCGAACAGGTCGCGCCGACGCCGACGTCCCGGCTCGCGCCGGGCAGAAGGAGCAGTCATGACCACCACCCTTCCCACCGGCACGACGGGGCCCGTCGCCCCCGTGCCGGAGTCCCCCGCCGTCCCCGAGGCCCGGCAGGCGTCGACCGACGTCGTCGCCGCGGCCTTCGAGGGCGACACCCAGCTGACGTTCACGCTGACCAGCGACGAGCTCGACTTCGGCGGCCGCGAGTTCGCCGACGGCGTGCCGACCACGTCGGCGTACCTCGGCTGGAACCCCAACGAGGTGACTCGCGAGCTGGCGCCGTTCGTGTCCGGCTACATGCACTATCTCGACGCCGCCGGCGTGCGGGCCGGCATCCAGCTGTCGCTCTACGACCTGTGGGGCAACCTGCTGTCGCGGCAGATCGAGCGGGTGCCCGTCGTGCGGACGCAGGAGCAGCAGATGTCGCCCGCGCAGTGGATGTTCGCCACCGCGTCGAGCCCGCTGGTCTACCAGGCCAACGTGTCGATCGTGCTCGACGTGAGCGACCCGGAGGTCGGGCCCGAGCCGGACTGGACCTGGATCGCGGGCCGCAACTTCTACGTGTTCGAGAAGGGCGGGCCGGTCGAGCAGGTCAACCTGTCCGGCGTCGACCACCACTTCGGGGGGCTGGACTACGCCGACGGCGCGCCGACCGGGCCCGGCTACCTCACCTGGTTCACCAACGACGAGACGGTCACGCCGCGGGTGTCGGGCTACCTCCACGCCGAGAACGCGCGGACCACCGAGATCAGCCTGCGGCTGACGGCGTACGACATGTTCAACCAGCAGATCGGCCAGGCCGTGCTGGAGGACACCCTCGAGGTCGACACCGACGGGTACGTCGGCCCGCACCACGTCGACTGGTCGCCGCTGTCGGACCCCCGGATCCACCACGTGTTCCTCGCGCTGG
>JAUILS010000139.1 GCA_030432975.1 Actinomycetes bacterium | reverse complement strand
CGGAGGCGGGCGACGCCCTCCGGGACGAGCTGCTCGCGGCCTGGGGCTCGCCCGACCGCGGCTACCACGACCGACGCCACCTCGCCGAGGTCCTCGACCGGCTCGACGACCTCGCGGCAGCGGGAGCGCCCTTCCCGCGGGTGCCGGTGCTGCTCGCCGCGTGGTTCCACGACGGGGTGTACGACGGCGCGCACGACGCCGAGGAGCGCTCCGCGCAGTGGGCCGAGCGGGCACTTCCCGGGCTGGTCCCCGACGACGTGGTCGCCGAGACCGCCCGGCTGGTCCGGCTCACCGCGGACCACCGCCCGCAGCCCGGCGACGCGGCCGGCGAGGCGCTGACCGACGCCGACCTGGCGATCCTGGCCAGCGACCCCGACCGCTACGCGGACTACGTCGCCGGCGTGCGCCGCGAGTACGCCCACGTCCCCGACGAGGCATTCGCCGCCGGCCGGGCGGAGGTGCTGCGCTCGCTGCTGGCCAAGCCGACCCTGTTCCACACGGCGGCGGCCCGCCGGCACTGGGAGCCGGCCGCCCGCGCCAACGCCTCCGCCGAGCTCGCCCGGCTGACCTGAGCCGGGCGCGGCCGGAGGTCAGGCCATCACGCCGACGGCCTTCTGCGAGAGACCGGGGAACACCGTGGTGCGCTGGTTCTCCGTGAGGCCCTCGCGGGTCTTGATGACCTCCCACAGGACGTGCCGGTAGTCGTTGACGAGCGGCACGTCGCCCTGGTTGAGCGAGGAGTCGGCGAGCGGGGTCCACGGGCCACCGCGCACGTCGCCGCCGTTGACCCCGGCGCCGAGCAGCAGCATCGCGTTGCCGTAGCCGTGGTCGACGCCGGCCTCGGAGCCCGAGCCGTTCTGCGCGACCCGCCGCCCGAACTCGCTGATCGTCACCAGGGTCACCCGGCTCGCGTCGGCGCCCAGGTCGTCGAAGAACGCCGTCACCGCCCTGGCGAAGTGGTCGAGGTGGTCGTGCATCCAGCTGCCGGGCTGGGCGGCGCCCAGGCCGGTGTGCATGTCCCAGTCGCCGTAGTCGATCGAGACCATCTTGGCGCCGACCTTGGCCTTGATCAGCCGCGCGGTGTTGGACAGCACGCTCTTCAGCGGGCCGTCGGGGTAGCCGGCGTCGTTGTTGGCCAGGTCGACGGCGGGGGCCAGCCGGTTGACCGACTCCAGCGCGGTCTGGAAGCCGCGGTTCATGGAGGTGCCCTTGCCGCCCCAGATCTTCTTCTGCGCCTTGGTGACCTGCGACTTCGACTCCAGCCAGGTGCCGATCGTGGGCAGCTGGAAGTCGTCGACGGTGCGGGCGCCCAGCGCCGCGGCCGGGCCGGCGAGCGCGGTGGGCAGCATGCTGCTGCCGAGCTGGATCTGCTCCTCGGGCAGCGCGGCGCTGTCGAGCCCCGTCATCCGGTTGATCCAGCCCACGCGGGCGTTGGAGCCCGGGTTGGCCTCCTCGACGAGCTCCATCGCCTCGAAGTGGCTGCGGTTGGGCTGCGGCAGACCGATGCCGTGGACGGCGCCGAAGCTGCCGGCGTTCCACATCGGCACCAGCGGGGCGAGAGCGGGGTGCAGCCCCCAGCTGCCGTTGCCGCCGACGAGGCGGTCCAGCGGCACCACCAGGTCGGGGCGCTTCTGGGTGAGGAAGGCGTGGTCGGCCTTCGGCACGACGATGGACAGGCCGTCGGAGCCGCCGCGCATGGAGAGCACGACCACGACGTTGCCGTCGGGCACGGCGGCGTACGACACCTGCCGGAAGGCGTCGCCGAACAGGGTGCCGGCGGCGAGCGTGCCGGTGCCGGCGGCCACGCCGGCCAGGAAGCGGCGGCGGCTGGTCGAGAAGTCGGGGCAGCCGCAGCGCTGGGCGTCGGCCGCGGCGGGGGTGGTGGTCTCGGTCATCTCTGGGGTCCTCAGCGGGTCAGGTGGGCCGGCGTGCCGAGCAGGGAGATCAGGATCTGCTCGACCCTGCTCTCGTGGAGGTCGTCGGCGTCGACCTTGGTCGACAGCGAGATCCCGGTGCGCAGCGCGATGCCGTCCTTGACCCGCGGCGTCGCGGGGTCACCCAGCACCTTGATGCTCATGTGGTTGATCACCGACCCGAAGCGGGCCGGCAGCGGCCCGGTCCAGGAGGTGTGCGAGGGGCGCTTCGACTCGTCCCGCGGCCACCAGCCGGCGCCCAGCGAGAGCTGGACGTCGAGGCTGTCGAGGGCCCGGCCCGGGCTGGACCAGGCGGCGTTGACCTCGGGGAAGCCGTTGGGCGCCGGCCAGCCGTAGGGGGTCATCCCCTGGCCGTTGACGGTCCAGTAGATCGCGTTCGCGAAGGAGCCGCTGTCGACCGGCCGCCCGGGCTTGATCTTGAGGGCCCGGATGGTGGCGACCGTCTCCTCCAGCGGCGAGCGGACCTTCTCGTTGGCCGACCCGAGGAACTCCGGGTGGCTCACCATCGCCCGCAGGGTCGCCTTGATGTCGGTGCCGCTGCGCGTCCAGGCCGACGCGACGTGCTTGACCAGCGCGGCCGAGGGGTCGTCGTGCACGAACTTCACGCACAGCCGGCGGGCGATCCGCTTGGCGGTCTTGGGGTGCCGCGCGAGGTAGCGGAGGTACTTCTCGGTGGCGTTGCGGCCGTCGGGGTTGCGGTTGGTGGCCTTGAAGCCCATCACCTTGATGGTGCCGGTCCAGTGGTCGTCGGGCTCGTAGTACTTCTTGTACGTCGGCCACATGTCGACGCGGTAGCCGGTCAGCATCCGGCTCGACATCTTCACGTCGCGCTCGGAGTAGCCCGCCTCGACGCCGACGGTGTGCAGCTCGAGGAGCTCGCGCCCGAGGTTCTCGTTGGGGGCGTCCTTGGTGGAGAACGCGTTGTCGAGCGAGAGTCCCATCGCGGGGTGGATGATCGCCTTGGCGAGCATGTCGTCGAAGCGACCCAGCGCGTGCTTGCGGATCAGCTTGTCGTAGTCGACCCGGCCGACCCACGCGTAGTCGTCACCCAGCGGCACGTGCAGCAGGTTGGACCAGAAGTCGACCATCACCTCGTGCAGCTGGCGGGAGGAGTAGACGCGCCGCATCATGGTCCAGCGGGCCAGGTCGGGCATCAGCTCCCAGGACGGCTTGATGCCCTTCTGGTGGCGGTCGTAGAGCTTGCTCGGGGTGTACCACAGGTCGGGGTACCAGTCCTTGACCTTGTTGCCGCCCTTGTCCTGGAAGGAGGTCGGCTTCAGCTGCTTCTCGAACCAGGCCCGGCCACCGCCGGCGCGGCGCACCTGGTTGGCGAGCTGGGTGGTGTGTCCGAAGCTGAACCGGTTGAGGAAGAGCCGGTCCTTGGCTCCGAGGGGGGTTGCTGCCACCGGGGGTGCCTCCTCGGCAAAAGGTAAAGGGCGCGGCGACCATAGCGAAGATCACGAAAAGGTCACAACGCGGTCTCAGCGGCCGATCGGTTCTCGATGGTGGCAGGGCCGAGGGTCAGCCCGCAGGAGAAACGGCCAGATCCTGGGTCACCCGTCCAGACCGGCCGTCGAGCAGCACCCGGCGGCCGAGCACCAGGCTGCGGGTCTCGTCGTCGTGGCCGACCGGGAGGTCGGCCACCACCGGCACCCCGAGGGGCGCCAACCGCTCGCGGAGCAGCTCGCGCACCTGCCCCGGGTCGCCGCAGTCGGTGAACCGACCCAGCGCGACGCCTCGGACGCCGTCCAGCCAGCCGCTGCGCAGCAGCTGGGTGAGCAGCCGGTCGAGGCGGTACGGCGCCTCGTTGACGTCCTCGAGCAGGGCGACGGAGTCGCGGGCCGGGTGCACTCCGGGCGTGCCGGCTGAGGCGGCGAGCACGGCCAGGTTGCCGCCGACCAGCGGGCCGGCGGCCTCCCCCGGCAGCAGCGGCAGCCCGGCGAGCGGCTCGACCCGGCCGTCGAAGAGCAGCGCCCGCAGGCTCTCGCGCGCCTCGTCGGACACCTGCGGCAGCGTCGCCACGCCCGGCCCGTGCGCGGTGGCCACCCCGAGCCGGGACGCGAACGCCTGGTGCAGCGCGGTGATGTCGGAGTAGCCCACCAGCCAGGCCGGACCGGGCTGGGCGAGCGTCGGCCAGTCGAGCAGGTCGAGCAGCCGCTGCGAGCCGAACCCGCCCCGGGTGGCGAACACGGCGCGCACCTCGCCGTCGGTCCAGGCGCGGCCGAGGGCGTCAGCCCGACCCTCGTCGGAGCCGGCCAGCCACGGCTGCCCGGCGGACGGCAGCCCGGGCAGCGGGTCGACGACCAGCCCCCACTCCTCGAGGATCTCGACGCCGGCCGCCAGCCGCTCGGGGTCGGCCGGGCCGGACGGCGCGACGACGGCGACCCGGTCACCCGGCCGGAGCGGACGGGGCAGCACCAGGGTGCGCCCGGGCCGGCGAGGGCGGAGCGCATCGCTCTTGCGGCGGCGCAGCCCCGCGGCGTGCAGCCGGCGCACCAGCTCGCGCGAGCCGATCGGGGTCGCGCCGGCCTCGACCACGCGGTCGTAGTGGTCGGCCGGCACGTCGTAGTGGTCGCGGTCGAAGCCGCGGGCCGGGATGCCGACGGCGCGGGCGAACGCGTGCAGCTCGTCGTACGACGTGTCGCTGGCCAGGTGCGACCAGAGCCGCCCGTAGCCGGCCGCCTGGGGCGGGTCGATCAGGATCATCCGCCGGCCCGGTCGGCCGCCCGCGTGACGGCGTCGTCGACGAGGGTCCGCCACGAGCGCACCAGGGCCGCGTCGACGTAGGCCCTCGCGGACCCGCCGGGCCGGGCCTGCTCGTCGACCTGCAGCTGGCGGACCCCGGCGCGCACCAGCCACGGCACCTGCTCGGCGACCAGCCCGCCGCTGGGCATCAGCAGTGCGGCGATCGTGGGGCTGCCCTCGGCCAGCCCCAGCAGGTCGTCGTACCCCTGGGCGAGGCCGCGCGGCGAACCGCCCGAGCTGACCGCGCTGAGGCCGGGCAGGTCGACCAGGCGGCGCCAGGACCGGCGGGCGTCGAGCGTCGCGTCCACGGCGCGGCTGAACGTCCACGGCACCCCGGGAAGCGCGTCGGCGAGGGCGCGGCAGGTCTCGGTGTCGACCTCGAGGTCGGCGTCGAGGAAGCCGAAGCAGACGCCCTCGGCGCCGAGGGTGAGGTACTCCTCCGCGAGGCCGACGAGCCGGGCGAACTCACCGCCCGTCGTGGTGTAGCTGTCGCCGAGCCGCAGCAGCACCCGCACCGGCACCGGGCTCTCGCGCAGCACCGGGGAGGCGGCCGCCAGGTCCGGCGAGGTGCCGACGGGCTCGCCCGGCTGCGGCACCGCGAGGAACAACCGGTCCGCGCCACCCTCGACGGCGCCGGGCACGTCGCGGTCGGAGGCGACGGCGACCTCCAGCACGGCGCTGCTCATGGGCAGCACCCTAGTGGCGCGCTGCGCCGGCGCTCGCCACCCGCGACGCAGAATGGGCGCATGGACGAAGCCGTGCTGCACACCGCCCGCGCCGCGATCCTGGCGGACCTCCGGGCGAGGGGGCTGGAGGACGTGGCGGCGGTGTCGGCGCTGGAGGAGGCGATGTCACAGCGGCGCTGGTGGGTCGAGCAGTGGCCCGACGGGCTGCCCTACGTCGCCGGCCTGGTCGCCCAGGACGTGCAGGACGCGCTGCTGGACGCCGGCCGGCGCTGGCCGGAGTGCCGGCACTGCCCCGCCGAGGCGCCGCTGCACACGCTGGCCATCGAGCCGGACCTCGGCGGCCCGGACCCGGTCTGGGTGTGCGAGGAGGCCGGCGCGGAGGTGGGCCCGCTCGGCGGGCTGGCGTGAGCCGAGCGGAGCGGGTGGGGGGCTGGGCGACCTGGTCGGCGGGAGCCGGTCAGGAGTCGCAGCCGACCTGGACCCACATGGTGTAGCGGTCGGCGCGGTAGACCGTGCGCGAGACCTCGACCGCCACGTCGCCGCACAGCGACCGGCGGGCCACCCGCAGCACGGGGGCGCCCTCGTCGACCTCGAGCAGCTCGGCCTCGGCCTCGGAGGCGAGGTCGGCGTTGACGGAGTCCTCGGCCCAGGTGGGTCGCAGACCGCGCCGGCCGAGCGCGTCGAAGAGCCCGGTGGGCATGTGCTTCTCGAGGAAGCCGGGGAGCAGGACCTCGTTGAGGTAGGAGTCCTGGATGCACATCGGCGCGCCATCGGCGCGGCGCAGACGGCGCCAGTGCAGCACGGAGTCGCCCTCGGTGATGCCGAGCGCGCGGGCCACGCCCGGGCCGGCCTGCTCGAGGCGGGACAGCAGGGTCTGGGACTCCGGCTGGAAGCCGCGGCGGAGCATCTCCTCGGAGTAGCTCAGCGGGCGGTCGGCACGACGGCGCGGGCGCGCGACGAAGGTGCCCTTGCCGGGCATCCTCTCGAGCAAGCCCTCGCCGACCAGGGCGTCCATCGCCTGCCGCACCGTCATCCGGGCCACCCCGAACCTGGTGACCAGCTCCCTCTCGGAGGGGGCCGGGTCACCGGGCTGGAGCCCGTCGACCAGTGAGCGGACGTACTCGCGCACCTGGACATGCTTGAGCTCGCGTCCTCGCGAAGTCAGCACATCGTCCACGGCCGGAACTGTAGGCGGGACCGGGGGTCCGTGTACGCGGAATGGGAGAACCCTTTACCTCATCGCGGCCGCCCCAGCGGGGCTCGGCGGGGCGGCCGTGACCCGGCTCACTCGGTCGCGATGGCCTGCAGGACGTCGAGCTTGCCGGCTCGGCGGGCGGGGAAGACGGCGGCCAGCACGCCGACGACCACGGCCGCGACGGCGAACAGCGTCAGCTGCCCGACGGGGATCGACAGCTCGGTCAGCCCGTCGTCCTCGAAGGCCTTCCACACCGCCAGCCCGAAGAACAGCCCGAGCGCGAGGCCCATCACCGTGCCGAGCAGGGACATCGCCACGGACTCCAGCGTGACCAGCCTGCGCAGCTGCGCGCGCGTCATCCCGACCGCGCGCAGCAGCCCGATCTCCCGGGTCCGCTCGATGATCGAGAGGGCGAGGGTGTTGACGATGCCGAGCACCGCGATGATCAGCGCCAGCGCGAGCAGGCCGTAGATCATCAGCAGCCCCTGGTCGGCCTGGTCGTTCTGCTGCTGGATCAGCCCGGCCCGGTCGTTGACCGTGAGCAGGGGGTTGTCGCCCACGGCGGCCTCGAGGTCGTCGGCGCTCGCGTCCGGGCCGGCGACGAAGACGGTGGCGTCCTCCTGCGGGAACCCCGCCTCCGCCAGGGTGTCGATCGTCGTGGCCGGCAGCAGGAGCAAGGGCGCCGGCTCGATCACGGCGGCCACGTCGTAGGTCACCGGCCCCTGGGCGAACGTCCACGTCACCGGGTCACCGGGCTGCAGGTCGCGGCCCTCGGCGAACGACGTGTCGACGACCACGGTGCCGTCGGTGAAGTCGGCCAGGTCGCCCTCGACCACCTCGACCTCGACCACCGAGCCGAGGCCCTCGGGGTCGAGCCCGCCGACGAGCGAGAACTGGCCGTCCAGGGAACCGACGCCGTAGCGCGCCCGCATCACCTGGTCGACCCCGTCGACCTCGGCCACCCGGTCGGCGACAGCGGCGGAGAAGGGCTGCTGGTTGACGTTGCCGATCACGAAGTCACCCGCGAAGGACTCCTCGATGACCGTGGCGGTCGTGGCCTTGCCGGAGCTGGCGAGGATCGCCACCGCACCGGCCAGCGCCAGTCCGATCATCAGCGCCGACGCGGTCGAGGTGGTGCGCCGCGGGTTGCGGCGGGTGTTCTCCCCCGCCAGCCTGCCGACGGTGCCGAAGACGCCCGAGAAGAGCCGGCGTACGCCGTTGAGCAGGGGCCGACCGAGCACCGGCGAGGCGAGCGAGGCGCCGAGCAGCACGCCCACGGCGCCCGCCAGGGTGACCCACCCCGCCCGGGGCACGTCGCCGAGCAGGCCGAGCGCCATCAGCGTGACGCCGCCGGCCAGCAGCACCAGGCCACCGATGAAGCGCTTGACCAGCGAGGACTCCGGCAGCGCCACGACGTCGCCGAGCGCCTGCACCGGTGCGATCCGGCGGGTGCGCCAGGCGGGGATCGCCGCGGCGAGGACCGTGACGAGCACCCCGATGACGTAGGACGCCAGCACGGTGACGGGGGTGACCACGAGCGACTGGCCGGCGAGGTCGAGACCCACCAGGGAGAACAGCCCCTGCAGCCCCTTGGCCAGCACCAGGCCGAAGCCCAGGCCCAGGGTCGACCCGACCAGGCCGAGCACGACCGCCTCAGCGACGACGGAGGCGAAGACCTGTCTGGTGGAGGCGCCCAGCGCACGCAGCAGGGCCAGCTCTCGGCTGCGCTGGGCCAGCAGCATCGCGAAGGTGTTGACGATGAGGAAGCCGCCCACGAAGAGCGAGATGGCGGCGAAGACGAGCAGGAAGGTGCGGATGAACGTCAGCGCCTGCCCGAGGCCCTCGGCGTTGTCCTCCGCCTCCTGCTCGCCGGTGATCGCGACGACGTTGTCGGGGAGCGCCGCGGCCACCGTGTCGCGCAGCTCGTCCTGGGT
>JAUILS010000355.1 GCA_030432975.1 Actinomycetes bacterium | reverse complement strand
GTCGACCAACGTCGACGCGGAGGCGCCGAGCGACCTCTACGCGCGGGCGCGCCGCACGATGATCGCGGCCGAGCGGGCCCGGGTGCTGGAGATCCGGAGCGGCGGCACGGTCGCCTCCGACGTGGTGGCGGAGGTGCTGGCCGCGCTCGACCTCGAGGAGTCGATGCTCGAGGCGGCCAGCGACGAGCGCGCGCACATCCGGGCCGGCCGCCGGCCCGAGTCCAGCCGGCAGGGCGACGACTGCCCCGACCTGCAGGCCTTCCCCGTGGCCGAACCCCCGGCCGCCGAGGAGCTGCGCTGCGAGGACTGCCTGCGCGAAGGGCTGGTCTGGGTGTCGCTGCGGCAGTGCCTGGCCTGCGGCCTGGTCGCCTGCTGCGACTCCTCACCGGGGCAGCACTCCGACCGTCACTTCACCGTGACCCGGCACCCGGTGATGCAGAGCGCCGAGCCGGGGGAGGACTGGCGGTGGTGCTACGTGCACCACCTCACGGGATGACCCCTCGAGGGCCGGCTACATCACCGGCGGATGCGTGGGCGGGTTCGGCGGGGGAGCCGGCGGAGGTGCGGCCGGCGGAGGGTGCGGCGTGGTGTGCAGCACGAACGTGCCCAGCGCGCCCTGCGCCTCGTAGCCCTTCAGCGCCCCGAGCACCCGCTCCCAGTCGGCAACCTCGACCGTCCGGCCGGTCTCCTTGAGGTAGGCCATCATGCCGAGGTCGCGATAGTGGCGCTCGGCATCCCGCCCCGCGTTGGTCGACGTCAGCTGCTGGTCGACGCTCTCGGTGAGGTCCTTGGCGGCGGACTTGACGTTGTCGAGGAATCCCATGGGGACTCGCCTCCCTCTGTCGATGTCTCCAGTCTAGGGACCTGCCAGGGAGGTGGCGGCGCTCCGTGGCCCGGCTCACCCCTGCGGGCGGAAGCGGATCGGGAAGCGCAGCGCCCCCGTGTTGCCCGACACCGGCAGCCACGCGCCCGGCCCGTCGGCGACCGCGTCGGGCATCCGCCGGGCCAGCAGCGGCAGCGCCACCGCCATGTCGGTGCGCGCCACGAAGTGGCCCAGGCAGTGGTGCACCCCGCCGCCGAAGCCCAGGTGGGGCGGCCGCTCGTCGGCGCGGAGCAGGTCGAACGCCGGCTCCGACACGGCGACGGGGTCGGTCCCGGCGGCGTGGGAGAGCACCTGCACGATCGACCCGGCCGGCAGGTGCAGCCCGTGCAGGTCGACGTCCTCGACGGCCTCGCGGGTCACCCAGGTGACGGTGGGGTTGACCCGCATCACCTCCTCCACGGCCGCCCGCCCGAGGTCGGGGCGTTCGCCGAGCAGCCGCCACTGGTCGGGATGCCGGAGCAGGGTCTGCACCGCGAGCCCGATCTGGTTGCGAGTCGTCTCCATGCCGGCGAACGCGAGGAACACCAGCGAGACGACGAGCTCGTCGCGGCTGAGCCGTCCCTCGCCCTCCTGGGCCTGCAGCAGCGTGGTCACCAGGTCGTCGCGGGGGGAGGCGGCGCGGTCGTCGACGACCCGCTCGACGTACGCCGTCAGCCCGGCCAGCGCCGCCTCGATCCGCGGCAGGTCCTCCTTGACCCGGATCCCGAACGA
>JAUILS010000138.1 GCA_030432975.1 Actinomycetes bacterium | reverse complement strand
GGGGATGCGCAGCTCCTCGATGGCGCCCTCGCGCATCCGGCGGACGGCGACGGCGGTCTGCGCCAGGTCGCCGCGGTGCTTGGGGAAGAGCACGCCGCGAGAGACCTCGCCGACCTGGTGACCCGCCCGCCCGACGCGCTGGAGCGCGCTGGCGACGCTCGGCGGCGACTCGATCTGGACGACCAGGTCGACCGCGCCCATGTCGATGCCCAGCTCGAGGCTGCTCGTGGCGACCACCGCCGGGAGCCGGCCCCGCTTGAGGTCGTCCTCGATCAGCGCCCGCTGCTCCTTCGACACCGACCCGTGGTGGGCCTTGGCCAGCAGCGGCGCCGCGCCGTGCGACTGCCCGGACTGCGCCATCACCTCGGCCGGGGGCCCGGTCTCGTCGGGGTCGGGGGTGGCGTCGCCGGAGCGCTCCTCGGAGATCTCGTTGAGCCGGGCGGTCAGCCGCTCGGCGAGCCGCCGGGAGTTGGCGAACACGATCGTCGAGCGGTGTGCCTGGATCAGGTCGGCGACGTGCTCCTCGACATGGGGCCAGATCGAGGTGGCGCGCTCGGACTCCTCCTCGGTGTCGCCGTCGAGCCCGCCGGGAGCCGTCATGTCCTCGACCGGGACGACCACCCGCAGGTCCCACTCCTTGTCGCTGGGCGGCGCGACGATCTCGACCGGCGCCGCACCACCGAGGAAGCGGGCCACCTCCTCGTGCGGCCGCACGGTGGCCGAGAGGCCGATCCGCTGGGCCGGCCGCTCCAGCAGCGCGTCGAGCCGCTCGAGGGTCACCGCGAGGTGGGCGCCGCGCTTGGCGCCGGCCAGCGCGTGCACCTCGTCGACGATCACGGTCTCGACGCCGCGCAGGGTCTCGCGGGCCTGCGAGGTGAGCATCAGGAACAGCGACTCGGGGGTGGTGATCAGGATGTCGGGCGGCTGGCTCACCAGCCGCCGCCGGTCGGCGGCGTTGGTGTCACCCGAGCGGACGCCGACCGTGACCTCGCCCTGCGGCGCACCGAGCCGCTCGGCGGTGTGCCGGATGCCGGCCAGCGGGGCGCGCAGGTTGCGCTCCACGTCGACCGCCAGCGCCTTGAGCGGGGAGACGTAGAGCACCCGGGTGCGGTGGCTGCGCTCCTCGGGGCGCGGCGTGGTGAGCAGCCGGTCGAGGGACCACAGGAAGGCCGAGAGCGTCTTGCCCGAGCCGGTCGGGGCGACCACGAGCGCGTGCCGTCCCGCCGCGACGGCGTCCCAGGCGCCCTCCTGGGCGGCCGTGGGCGCGGCGAACGCCGCAGCGAACCAGCTGCGGGTGGGCTCGCTGAAGCGGTCGAGGGCGGTCACCGCCCCATCCTGACGTACGCCGCCGACAGCGGGTCGTCGGTCAGCCCGCGGGGGTGAGCACGACCGACCACAGGGTGGCGGAGTTGGACTCCGCGTCGGTGCTCGCGACGACCGGGCCGTAGTCGCCGGTCACCGGCCCGCCCGAGTCGGCGAGCAGGCTGCACACCCGGCCGCCACCGGGAGCGCAGACGGCCTGGCGGGCGGTGGCCTGGTCGGTGGTCCATGCGGTGGTGGTACCCGACTTGTCCGCCCACGACGACACCACCCACGAGCCGGCCGGGGCGACCACGGACGGGACCGGGCGCGCGGTGCCGGAGGTCGCGTCGGTGTCGATCGCGAACGCCGGCAGGGCGGTGGTGTCGGCCCCGCGGTAGGCCGCCGCGGCGAGCGACCACTTGACCGCGGAGGACAGCGACAGCGTGACCGTCGCCCCCGCGTCGGCGGCCGTGCCCGTCTTGGTCCACACCGTGGTGACCAGCGTCTTCACGGTGGTGGTGTCGAGGCGGGTCCAGCCGTCCGGGTCGGGGATCGCCGGCCCCGTGGAGTTCACCGACAGCACGAGCAGCAGCCGGTCGCCCACCGCGACGTCGGCCGGGAGCACCACGCCCGGCTGCGCACCGGACCCGGCGGCCGCCGCGGAGCCGGCGTACGTCACCGGGAGGGCCTCGCCGTCCGGGGTCGCCTGCTGGGTGGCCGTGCCGGTGGCTCCGTCGCCGTCGGTGACCGTGAGCGTGACGTCGTAGGTGCCGGGGGCGTCGTAGGCGTGGCTGGGCGCCGGGCCGCTCCCGGTCGCGCCGTCGCCGAAGGTCCACTCGTAGCCCGCCAGCGGCCCCTCGAGGTCGCTCGAGGCGCTGGCGTCGAAGGTGCACGTGAGCGCGGTGCAGGTCGTGGTGAACGACGCCGTGGGCGGCTGGTTGGGGGGCGGCGGCGTGGCCGCCGTCGGCAGCACGACCGACCACATCACGGCCGAGGACGAGTCGGCGTCGACGGTGGCCGGGACGCCGCCGTAGACGGCCGGGGTCTTGGCGCCCGAGTCGGCCAGCGCGCTGCAGATCCGGGCGCTGCCGGTGCCGCACGCGGTGCCGCGGGTCACGACGGAGGCGTCGGGCGTCCAGGCCGTGGTGGAGCTGGACTTGTCGGCCCAGTAGGACACCACCCAGGAGCCGTCGGCGATGCCGCTGACGACCGGGCTCAGCCGGACGCTGGCGGGGGTCACGCCCGCGTCGTGGGCCACGGCCAGGGTGGGGTCGTCGGCGACGCCGGCGTAGACGGCGGCGGTCAGGGTGTACTTCGCGTTGCCGCCGGTGAGCGGGACCGTGACCGTGCCGCCGAGGTCGCCCTCCGCCAGCGTCGACGTCCAGACGGTCGTGGAGAGCGTCTTGGCGACGTTGCCCCCGAGCGGGGTCAGGGGGCCGATACCGGTCGGCTCTCCCACGGTGCTCGTCAGGTTGTTGAGCGAGAGCACGAGCAGCAGCCGGTCGCCCGCAGCGGCGCCGGCAGGGAGCGCGACGCTGGGCGCCGCGTTGTTGCCGACGCCGACGTTCGTGCCGACGTGCTCGACGGCGCTGACGACCGGGATCCCGGACACGTCGATCCACCGCACCGCCGAGCTGGTCGCTCCGCGGTTGTCGCGGACGGTCAGCCGGACGCGGTAGGTGCCGCTCTCGGCGTAGATGTGGGTGGGGGTCGGACCGGTCCCGGAGGTGCCGTCGCCGAACGACCAGTCGTAGTGAGCCACGTCGCCGTCGGCGTCGACGCTCGTCGTCGCGTCGAAGGCGCAGGTCAGCGTCGGGCAGTCGGACTCGAAGGCCGCCGTCGGATCCTGGTTGGGGCCCTTGGTGATCCGGAGCCGGTCGATCTGGCCGGTGTAGTAGTCGCAGGTCACCGAGACCTGGTCGCACTCGGTCTTGCCGCCGATGGTCATCGGGAAGTCGTTGTCGATGACTCCGGTCGAGCCGGACTTGCGGCTGCGGTACTCGCCGTCGACGTACATCGTCACGCCGGTGTCGTCGAGCACGCAGGTCAGGGTGTGCCACCGGCCGTCGTCGAGCGCCGTCTTGGCGCCGGTGGCGACCCGGCCCTCGGAGCCCTTGAACAGGCAGGACGGGATGCCCTTCGGCGCCTGGACCTTCCACTGGCCGCCGGGCGTGGTGGCCTGGCCCTTCTGGGCGATGTTGCCGAACTTGTCGGTGAAGCGGACCCGCAGCTCGAGCGTGAAGTCCTGGCCGACCGGCTCCAGCGCCTCGGAGTCGGCCACCTGCACGACCCGCTCGGGAGACGCCGGCGGCTCGGTCGGCGAGCGGTAGACCCAGTGGTAGGCCGTCTCACCGTCGTAGACGCCACCGGACTCGACGCCGGACGGGTCGACGACCCCGTGGTTGTCGTTGCCGCTGCTGTCGAGCATGACCGTGGTGCCGGGCGGCTCGTTCATCTCGTAGAGCGCGGTCACCCCGGAGGTGATCGCCGGCGGCGCGGCCGCTCCGGCGTACGGCGCCCCGACGACGCTGAGTGCCGAGGCGACGAGCGCGATCGCCCCCACCAGGGCGGCTGGCCCCCGACGCATGTGTGCCTCTCCTCGGTCGCGCCCCACGCAGCGACCGATCCTGCGTGGCCAGCCTAGGTCGGCGATCCCGACGACGCACCCCGGGACCCGCCAGGTGGACGCGTCACCGCCCCCGGACTAGACCGGTGGCCCGCTGCGGAGGACGGTCAGCCCAGGGTCGGCACCCGGACCACCTGGCCGGCGAAGCTCAGCCCGGCGCCGAAGGCGATGAGCAGCGCGAGGTCGCCGGGCTTGGCCGCCCCCTCGCGGAGCATCCGCTCCATCGCGAGGGGGACCGACGCCGCGGAGGTGTTGCCGGAGTCGACGATGTCGGTCGCGACCGCGACGTCCTCGCCGAGCCCGAGGTTCTTCGTCAGCAGCTGGGTGATGCGCAGGTTGGCCTGGTGGGGCACGAACACGTCGAGCTCGCCGAGCGACAGCCCTGCGCTCTTCACCGCCTCACGGGCCACGTCGGCCATCGCGAACGGCGCCCACCGGAAGACCGCCTGGCCCTGCATCTGCACCACCGGGGGGTGGTCCTCGTCGATGTGCTCGCAGCGCGGCGTCTGGATGATCACGTCGGACTGAGCGCCGTCGGAGCCCCACGCCACCGGTCCGATGCCGGCCTCGTCGGCCGCCCCCACCACGACAGCGCCGGCGCCGTCGCCGAAGATGAACGCCGTCGACCGGTCCGTCGGGTCGAGGAACGTGCTGAGCATCTCGACGCCGATCACGAGGACGTACGACGAGCTGCCGCCGCGCACCAGGTCGGAGGCGACGGCCAGGCCGTGGCAGAAGCCGGCGCAGCCCGCGACCAGGTCGAACGCGGCGGCGGTGGAGCCGAGGCGGTGGGCGATCTGGGGCGCCGCGGCCGGCGTGTGCTGGGTGTGGGTCGAGGTGGCGACGATGACGGTGCCGACCTGGTCGGCGGAGACCCCGGCCGACGCCAGCGCGTCGCGGGCCGCCCGCTCGCCCATGTCGAGCAGCGACTCGCCCTCGCCGGCGTACCTCCGGGTGCGGATGCCGGACCGGCTCTGGATCCACTCGTCGCTGGAGTCCAGGACCTGGCAGATCTCCTCGTTGTCGACCACCCGCTCCGGGCGGTAGACGCCCAGCCCGAGGATCCCGGTCGCGGTCGCTCCGTCGGTCAGCCCGATCGTCGCCATGTCAGCTCCTCGTGTCAGCCCCCGGATGCAGCCCCGTCCGGCCAGCGTACGACGTCCGGCCACCGGGCAGCCGCTCCGCGCGGCGGCCGGCAGCAAACCCCGTGGGCGGCTGTCCGCGGAGGGGGCTAGGGTCGCGCTCGTGGTGGACGCAGACGGGGCGGGGGCCGGAGACTCGGCGGTCGAGGGTCTCGGGGAGCCGATGATCCGGGCACGGGGGCTGCGCAAGTCCTTCGGCGAGTTCGAGGCGGTGCGCGGCATCGACCTGGAGGTCCGGCCCGGCGAGGCGTTCGGGTTCCTCGGTCCCAACGGCGCCGGCAAGTCCTCGACGATGCGGATGGTCGCCGCGGTCTCGCCGCGGTCCGGTGGCGACCTGACGATCCTGGGGCTCGACCCGGGCACCCACGGCGCGCAGATCCGAGCGCGGATCGGCGTCTGCCCGCAGGACGACACGCTCGACAACGAGCTCAACGTCGCCGACAACCTCTACGTCTACGGCCGCTTCTTCGGGCTGCCCAAGCGGGAGGTGCACGAGCGGGTCGAGCAGCTGCTGGCGTTCGTGCAGCTGACCGAGAAGTCCCGGAGCAAGGTCGAGGACCTCTCCGGCGGGATGAAGCGGCGGCTCACCATCGCGCGCTCGCTGGTCAACCGGCCCGAGCTCTTGCTGCTCGACGAGCCGACCACCGGCCTCGACCCGCAGGCGCGGCACCTGCTGTGGGACCAGCTGTTCCGGCTCAAGCAGCAGGGCGTGACGCTGGTGCTGACCACGCACTACATGGACGAGGCGGAGCAGCTCTGCGACCGGCTGGTGGTGATGGACAAGGGGCGGATCGTCGCCCACGGCTCGCCGATGGCGCTGATCCGCGAGCACTCCACCCGCGAGGTGGCCGAGCTGCGCTTCGGGGTGGGGGAGCACGACGCCCTCGCCGCGAAGGTCGAGGACCTCGGCGAGCGGGTGGAGGTGCTCCCCGACCGGCTGCTGGTCTACAGCCACGACGGCGAGGCCGTGATCGCGCAGGTGCACGAGCGGGGGCTGCAGCCGGCCGCGGTGCTGGTGCGTCGCTCCACGCTCGAGGACGTCTTCCTGCGGCTCACCGGCCGGACCCTGGTGGACTGAGCGGCCAGGGAGGGGCGAGATGGCATCGACGCTGCCGCGCATGGACCTGGCCGAGCGGCTGCCGGCGTGGGAGGGGGTGCGCCGCCAGACCGACTACTGGCTGACGGTCTACCGCCGCACCTGGCGCGGCTCGGTGGTCTCCTCCTTCCTGGTCCCGCTGTTCAACGTCGTCGCGTTCGGCGTGCTGCTGGGAGGCTTCGTCGACGTCGACCCCGCGCGGCTCGAGGGCGCGACGTCGTACCTCGCCTTCGTCGTGCCCGGGATGCTGGCGGCTCAGTCGCTGCAGACCGCGGTCGGCGAGACGACCTACCCCGTGATGGGCATGGTCAAGTGGAACCGCGTCTACTACTCCATGCGGGCCACCCCGCTGCGCACCTCCGACCTGGTTGCCGGCCACTTCTCGTTCATCCTGTTCCGGCTGGCGACGGCGAGCGCCGTGTTCGTGGTGGTGATCGCGCCGTTCGGCCTGTTCGCCACCTGGTGGGGCGCGGTCGGCGCCTGGGCGGTGCAGCTGCTGATCGGGCTGGCGTTCGCGTCGATCACCTACGCCTACACCGTGCGGCTGCGGGCCGAGGAGGGGCTGGGGCTGGTCTACCGGCTCGGCGTGCTGCCGCTGGTGCTGTTCTCCGGATCGTTCTTCCCCATCGCCAACCTCGGGCCGGCCCTGGAGTGGGTGGCCCGGCTGACGCCGCTGTGGCACGGCGTCGACCTCACCCGGATGCTCACCCTCGGCACCGTCGACTGGCCACTGGCCCTGCTCCACGTCGTCGTGCTGGTGGCCCTCGTCGTGGTCGGCTGGTGGCTGTCGGTGACCGGGCTCGCGAAGCGGCTGGCGGACTGACGCGATGACGTCGACCGAGCCCGAGACCGCCCGCGCGAGGGTGATGCCGCCCGTCGAGGCGATGCTGCGCATCCTCGACCGCAACACCATTGCCTACCGCAAGGCGTGGCCGCTGTTCGTGACCGGGTTCCTCGAGCCGGTGCTCTACCTCTTCTCCATCGGCATCGGGGTCGGCAAGCTCGTCGAGTCGTTCGACTACCACGGTCAGGCGGTGCCCTACGCCGCCTTCGTGGCCCCCGCGATGCTCGCCGCCTCGGCGACCAACGGGGCGCTGCTCGACTCCACCTTCAACATGTTCTTCAAGCTGAAGTACGACAAGGTCTACGACCAGATGCTGGCCACCCCGCTGACCACCTCCGACGTCGCGCGCGGCGAGGTGGCGTGGTGCCTGGCCCGGGGTGGCACCTACTCCGCCGCCTTCCTGCTGGTGATGCTCGCGATGGGCTATGTCACCTCGTGGTGGGCGCTGCTGGCGCTGCCCGCCACGCTGCTGATCGCGCTCGCCACGGCTGCGGTCGGCATGTCCCTGACGACCTACTTCACCAGCTGGCAGGACTTCGAGAAGGTCACGCTGGTGCAGCTGCCGATGTTCTTGTTCTCCGCCACCTTCTTCCCCGTCGAGGCCTACCCCGCCGGCGTGCGCTGGCTGGTCGAGCTGACGCCGCTCTACCGCGGCGTCGTGCTGTGCCGCGAGCTGACCACCGGGCTGGTGACCTGGGGGTCGGCCTTCTCCGTGGTCTACCTGCTCGTCGTCGGGCTGGTCGGGCTCGGCATCGTCCGGCGGCGGTTCGACAGCCTGCTGCTCACCTAGTCGCGGGTTCGCGTGACGGCCCCCGGGGTGCTGCTCGGGTGCGTCATACGGTGCGGTCGCCTGGGCGCGCGGTTCGTATGACGTCCGCCCGCCGACCCGGTCGGACCCTCCTGGCAGGATGTCCGCATGTCGATCGAGCCGGACACCAAGGACTGGACCTGGGTGCTCGAGCGCCCCTGTCCGGAGTGCGGCTTCGACGCGTCGGCGGTCGACGTCGCCGACCTGCCGGCGCTCCTGACCCGCAACGCCGAGGGCTACCTCCCCGCGCTCGCGGCGGAGGGGGCGACGACGCGGCCCGACCCGCAGACCTGGTCGCCGACGGAGTACGCCGCTCACGTGCGCGACGTGCACCGGCTCTTCGCCGAGCGCCTCCGGCTGATGCTCGACGGCGACGACCCGCTGTTCGCCAACTGGGACCAGGACGAGTCGGCGCTCGCCGAGCGCTACGACCTCCAGGACCCGGCCGTCGTGGGGCCCGAGCTGACCGCGGCCGCGGCCGACGTCGCGGCCGTCTACGCCGGCGTGCGCGGCGAGCAGTGGCAGCGCCCCGGGCGGCGCAGCAACGGGTCGGTCTTCACCGTCGAGACCTTCGGCCTCTACCACCTGCACGATGTCGTCCACCACCGGTGGGACATCGACGGACAGGCCGCCGGATGAGGCACACCGAGTTCTGGTCGCGCCTCGAGCACGCGCTGGGCGCCGGCTACGCCCACCACTGGGCCGACCAGTTCGTGATGGCCGACCTCGGCTCGCGCACCGCGGGCCAGGCACTGAGCGACGGGGTGCCG
>JAUILS010000354.1 GCA_030432975.1 Actinomycetes bacterium | reverse complement strand
GGCCCATCTGCGGGAGGTGGAGGCGCTGATGGGCTCGGTGGGCCGCGTGCTCCGCATCCCGGAGCAGCAGCAGGACGCCGTCACGGCGATCAGCGGCTCCGGGCCGGCGTACCTCTTCTTCGTGGTCGAGTCGATGATCGAGGCCGGCGTCCACCTCGGCCTGCCCCGGGCGACCGCCGCCGACCTGGTCGTCCAGACGGTGGTCGGGTCGGCGAAGATGCTCCGCGAGACCGGCACCCACCCGACCGTGCTGCGTGAGCAGGTCACCTCGCCCGGCGGCACCACCGCCTCTGCCCTGCGCGAGCTGGAGATCCACCGGGTCCGCGCGGCGTTCCTCGCCGCCATGGAGGCCGCCCGCGACCGCTCCCGGGAGCTCGCCGAGGGGTCGTAGGGGTTTGTTGCTTCACCATGCTGAGTGGTCGAAGCCGCACTGAGCACGACCGATCGGGCGTGCGAAGTGCCACTTCACCTACCCAGCATGGTGAAGCACCACCCCCTCAGCCACGGACCTTCCGGACGAGGGCGACCACGTCGTCGGCGAGGCCGCGGGCGACGGGGAGGCGGGTGAGGCGGGCCAGCCGGTCGACGAGGGGTACGGCGTTGGCCACGAGGTCGCGGGTACGCCGCTGCGCGGGGCTGTCGTCGTGCACCCAGAAGAGCACCACGCCCATCTGGAGCAGCCACAGCAGCTCGGGCAGCTGCGCGCGCAGCGCGGGGGCGACCTTGAGGTCGGAGCCCTCCACGACGCGGCGGTAGAGCGCGATGCTCGCCTCGCGGGCCGCCGTCGACTCGGTGCTGAACGGCGACAGCGGGCTGCGCGGCTCGGCGGCGTTCTTGAAGAACGCCCCCGCGAACTCGTGGTAGGGCGCGGCGACGTCGACCCAGGTCTCCAGCACCGCACGCAGCCGCTCGGGAAAGCCCGTCTCCGAGGCCAGTGCCGACGCCGCCGCCTCGGCGTGGGCGACCTGGATCTGGTCGTAGAACCCCTGGACCAGGTGCTCCTTGGATGCGAAGTAGTAGTAGGCGTTGCCGAGCGACACGTCGGCCGCCCGCGCGACCCCGCGCATCGTGGTGCCGTCGTAGCCCGACTCGCGAAACAGCCCCAGCGCGGCCTCGAGGATCTGCGCCCGGGTCTGGGCGGCCTTCGGGGTCAGCCCGCCCGCGGGCTGCTCAGGAGGGGGCACAGCTCGGTCCGGCACAGCCGTCAGCGTAGTCACCGTCCGCCTCCCGTACGCCGGCCGCCGGCGTGGTCCGGGGCAGCAGCTCGCGCAGCCCGGCCGCCGCGGTGGCGATCACCTTGGTCAGCCCGATCAGGTGCGGCTCGGCCAGCCGCTCCGCCAGCGGCCGGAAGCGCGCCGTCGCCCACAGGCAGGTCACCCAGGCCCGATTGTGGGTCCAGACGGCCCCGTCGTCGCCGACCACGGTGATCTCCTGCAGGGTGCGCTCGTGGTCGAGCGCGGGGAACAGCCGCCGCGCCTCCTCGGAGGCGGCCGGCACGAACCGCAGCGGCACCAGCTGCGGCTCGGCCTCCAGCCGGGTGCGGAAGGCCGAGCACAGCGGGCAGCCGGCGTCGTAGAGCACGGTGAGCGTCATGGCCGCGGGCCTCACCGTGGCTGCGGCGCGGGCATCCCGGGGAG
>JAUILS010000137.1 GCA_030432975.1 Actinomycetes bacterium | reverse complement strand
CGCTGGCGGACGCCGCGGGGGTGCCGACGGTCGTCGACGCGGTGGAGAAGTCCACCCGGATGCGCGCCAACCGTGCCACCGGCTGGCCGTTGGTCGCCTGGGTGAGCAAGCTGCGGCCCGACCCGCTCAAGCGCCTCCACCTCGACCTGGGCGCCGTCGGCAAGCAGCTGACCGGCACGGCCCGCACCTCGATGCCCAAGCCGACGCAGATGCAGCAGGCGCGCGTCGACACCGAGGTGCGCGCGCTGGCCGAGGACGTCTCCCGCGGCATGGCCCACCCGTGGGCGTCCGCCGTGCGGCACGCCTCGACCTCGCGCCTCGACGACCTCCACGACCGGCTCGACGCCGCGCTCGCCCGCACCGACCTCGGCGCCGACCGGATCCCCGTCTGGGCCGGGCTGCTGCGCGTGGTGCAGTGGCTGCTGATCCTCACCGCGATGGTCGGGCTCGGGTGGTTCGCCCTGCTGGCGGCCAGCGCCTATCTCAACGTGCCCGACCCCGGCACCCCGTCGTGGCAGGGCGTGGCGATTCCGCTGTGGCTGCTCGCCGGCGGCATCGGCGCGGGACTCCTGCTCGCGCTGGTCGCCCGGGTGCTGGTGGCCCTGACCGCCCGGCGGCGCGCCCGCGCCGCCGACGCCCGGCTGCGCAGCGCGATCAACGAGGTCTCCGAGGAGCTCGTCGTGGAGCCGATCAAGGCCGAGCTGGCGGCGTACCAACAGGTGCGCGACAACCTCGCCATCGCCCTGCGCTGACCCTTCGGTTCGACCCGGCAGAAGTTCGGGGCGACCCGGCAGGCGTTCGGGTCGACCCGGCAGAAGTTCTGGGCGGGCCGGGCCACCTTTCGTCCCGCGCGCGCCGCTGAGCCTCGTCGTCCACAGGCCGAGCGCGCGGCCGCCCGCTCCGGGGCGCCGAGGAGCAGGGTGGCTGGCAGGCGGGCACCCGGGCCCGCGGAGGGCAGAGGAGCCAGACATGAACGACACCCACATCACCTTCTGCGGATGGGTCGGCAGCGACGTCACGCTGGCCGAGGTCTCCGACGGGGTGCCCGTCGCGACCTTCCGCGTCGGCAGCACCCCGCGGCGCTTCCGCAGCGGTCGGTGGGAGAACGGCCCCACCTCGTGGTTCACGGTCAAGGCCTGGCGCCGCCTGGCCGAGCACGTCCACGCGTGCGTCGGCAACGGCGACCCGGTGGTCGTGCAGGGCCGGCTGGTCGCCGATGTCTGGAAGCGTGAGGACGGCACCACCTCGACCCGCTACGTCGTGGTGGCCCACTCGGTCGGCCACGACCTCAACCTCGGCACCAGCGCGTTCACGCGAGGGGCCAGGCGCGAGGGCGGCGGGGTCGACGAGTCCGCGGTGCGCGAGGTCATCCACTCCTACGACGAGGCCGGTCCCGACCTCGACTCCGACGGCCAGGTCGTGACGCCGGCACCCGCAGCGTCGTCCGGCGCCGACGGCGAGGAAGCGGTCGAGACCGCCGCGTGAGGGCGCTCGGGCGGCTCGCCGAGCGCCCGTCCCGCTGGCTCGCCCCGAATCGGCTCCCGCGTGCCTGCGCCCGTAGGCTGAGCGCATCATGGCTGACTACATCTTCACCCTGCGCAACGTGCGCAAGGCCCACGGCGACAAGGTCGTGCTCGACAACGTCACGCTGTCGTTCCTGCACGGCGCCAAGATCGGCGTGGTGGGCCCCAACGGCACCGGCAAGTCCTCGCTGCTCAAGATCATGGCGGGGCTCGACCAGCCCAACAACGGCGACGCGATCCTCGACCCCGACGCCACCGTCGGCATGCTCCAGCAGGAGCCGCCGCTGACCGAGGGCAGGACGGTGCAGGAGAACGTCGAGGAGGCCGTCCACGCGATCAAGGCCAAGCTCGACCGGTTCAACCAGATCTCCGAGGAGCTGGCCGACCCCGAGGCCGACTACGACACGCTGCTCGCCGAGATGGGCGACCTGCAGACCGACCTCGACCACGCCTCGGCGTGGGACCTCGACAGCCGGCTCGACCAGGCGATGGACGCGCTGCGCTGCCCGCCCGGAGACGTGCTCGTCGACAACCTCTCCGGTGGCGAGCGGCGTCGCGTCGCGCTGTGCAAGCTGCTGCTCCAGCAGCCCGACCTGCTGCTTCTCGACGAGCCCACCAACCACCTCGACGCCGAGTCGGTGCAGTGGCTGGAGGGCCACCTGGCGTCGTACCCCGGCGCCGTCCTGGCCGTGACCCACGACCGCTACTTCCTCGACAACGTCGCGCAGTGGATCCTCGAGCTCGACCGCGGCAAGACCCACCCCTACGAGGGCAACTACTCCACCTACCTGGAGACCAAGAAGGAGCGCCTCAAGATCGAGGGCGCCAAGGACGCCAAGCGCGCCAAGATGCTGGAGCGCGAGCTCGAGTGGGTGCGGTCCAACCCCAAGGCCCGCCAGGCCAAGAGCAAGTCGCGCCTGCAGCGCTACGAGGAGCTCGCCGCCGAGGCCGACCGCAACCGCAAGATCGACACCGCCGAGATCAACATCCCGGCGGGCCCTCGGCTGGGCGACGTCGTGCTGGAGGCCGACGACCTGAGCAAGGGCTTCGGCGACCGGCCGCTGATGCACGACCTGTCGTTCAAGCTGCCGCGCGCGGGCATCGTCGGTGTGATCGGCCCCAACGGCGTCGGCAAGACGACGCTGTTCCGGATGATCACCGGGCAGGAGCAGCCCGATGACGGCGAGCTCACGCTCGGCCAGACCGTCAAGATCTCCTACGTCGACCAGAGCCGTGGCGGCATCGCCCCCGACAAGAACGTCTGGGAGGTCGTCTCCGACGGGCTCGACCACATCAAGGTCGCCAACTTCGAGATGCCCTCGCGGGCCTACGTCGCCTCCTTCGGCTTCAAGGGCCCCGACCAGCAGAAGAAGGCGGGCGTCCTGTCCGGCGGGGAGCGCAACCGGCTCAACCTCGCGCTGACGCTCAAGATGGGCGGCAACCTGCTGCTGCTCGACGAGCCCACCAACGACCTCGACGTCGAGACGCTGCAGTCCCTGGAGGACGCCCTCCTGGAGTTCCCGGGCTGCGCCGTGGTGACCTCCCACGA
This sequence comes from Actinomycetes bacterium, assembly GCA_030432975.1. GTDB lineage: Bacteria > Actinomycetota > Actinomycetes > Propionibacteriales > Nocardioidaceae > Nocardioides. Next base: position 5,681 of record JAUILS010000137.1, on the reverse strand, counting down.
CCGGTGGTTCCTCGACCGGGTCGCGACCCACATCCTCGCCTGGGAGGGCGACGACGAGGACCCGGCGAAGTGGTTCTGGTTCGAGGGCAACTTCGAGGCCTACGAGGAGAACAAGATCGAGCGGCTGGGTGCCGAGGCGGCTCGTCCGCACCGGGTCACCCACCGCCGGCTCACCCGCGACTGAGCGCCGTCCGGACCCCGCGAGGCTCGAGGACTCGCCGGGAGGCCACGCCGTGCCCGCGCGGCAGCGCCGTCGTGGCGCGCCGGGTTCCTACACTGTGCCCATGAGCGGGGGTACGCGCTGGCTCAACGAGTCGCAGCAGAGGTCCTGGCGAGGGCTGGTGATGGGCTGGACGCTGCTCAGCGACCAGCTGGAGGACGAGCTGCGCGAGGCCCACGGCCTGTCCCTCGCGGAGTACGAGATCCTGGTCCGCCTCTCCGAGAGCGAGGACAAGCAGCTCCGGATGGCCCAGCTGGCCGGGGCGCTGGCCCACAGCCGCAGCCGGGTCACCCACACCGTCAGCCGGATGGAGGGTCGCGGGCTGGTCGAGCGGTGCGACTCACCCGACGACCGCCGTGGCGTGCTGGCCCGGCTCACCCCCGCGGGCTGGGAGCTGCTGCAGGAGGCCGCCCACACGCACGTCACGGGCGTCCGCAACCATCTGGTCGACCTGGCCAGCGACGACGACTTCGAGGCGCTCGGCCGGGTGATGAACGCCGTGGCCGACCAGCTGATCGTCGGGCACCCGGAGATGGACATCCGGCAGTAGCCCGCGCGGCCGGCTCTCCGCCGGCCCCCCCTGCGCTCAGGAGAGGCGCTCGAGGATCAGGGCCATGCCCTGGCCCCCGCCGACGCACATCGTGATCAGGCCGGTCGTCTTGTCGTGCCAGTCCAGCGAGTTGAGCATGGTGTTCTGCAGCCGGGCGCCGGTCATGCCGAACGGGTGGCCGACCGCGATGGCTCCGCCGTTGACGTTGAGCCGGTCGAGGTCGATCCCGAGGTCCTGGTACGACGGCACGACCTGCGCCGCGAACGCCTCGTTGATCTCCACCAGGTCGATGTCGCCGATCGACATCCCGGCGTGGGCGAGGGCCCGCCGGGTCGCCTCGACCGGCCCCAGGCCCATGATCTCGGGGGAGAGGCCGGACACCCCGGTGGCGACGATGCGGGCCAGCGGAGTGAGGCCGAGCTCGGCGGCCTTGGCGTCGGACATCACGACCACGGCCGCGGCGCCGTCGTTGAGCGGGCAGCAGTTGCCGGCCGTCACGACGCCGTCCGGGCGGAAGACCGGCTGCAGCTGCGACACGGCCTCGTAGGTCACGCCGGCCCGGGGGCCGTCGTCGCCGGTCACCAGCGCGCCGTCGGGGGTCGTCACCGGGGTGATCTCCCGCTCCCAGAAGCCGTCGGCGATGGCCTTCTCGGCGAGGTTCTGGGAGCGCACCCCGAACTCGTCGAGCTCCTGGCGCGAGAGGCCCCGCTGACGGGCGACGTTCTCGGCCGTCTGACCCATCGCGATGTAGATGTCGGGCAGGTGGCCGTCCTCACGCGGGTCGTGCCAGTCCTGGCCGCCCTGGGCCATCTCGTTGGTGCGCGCCACCGCGTCGGCGAACCGCGGGTTGGTGGTGTCGGGCCAGGAGTCGGAGGTGCCGTGGCCGAAGCGGGAGACGGTCTCGACCCCGGCGGAGACGAACACGTCGCCCTCGCCCGCCTTGATCGCGTGGAAGGCCATCCGGGTGGTCTGCACCGACGACGCGCAGTAGCGCGTGATCGTGGCCCCCGGCACGTCGTCCATGCCGTTGAGGATGTTGACGACGCGGGCCATGTTGAAGCCGGACTCGCCGCCGGGGAGCCCGCAGCCGAGGTAGAGGTCGTCGACGCTGCTCGGGTCGAGCGCGGGCACCTTGTCGAGCGCCGCGCGGACGATGGTGGCGGCGAGGTCGTCGGGGCGGACGTCCTTGAGCGAGCCCTTGCCGGCGCGGCCGATGGGCGAGCGGGCGGCGGAGACGATGACGGCCTCGGGCATGACGACCTCCAAAGGGGCGCGGAGTCCCGGACGGTCCGGGGTGCGGCTCTCGCCACCCTAGACCCGGCCCCAGGCCCGCCGCCCGCCCGCGCCCGTGAGACTGCTCACCCGCCGCCCCGCCGGGGTCTGCGACGATCGGGGAGTGCGCCACGTCTACGAGTGTCCCGTCCGGTGGGCCGACCTCGACCTGCTCGGGCACGTCAACAACGTGGTCTACGTCGACTACCTGCAGGAGGCGCGGGTCGACATGCTCCGGGTGCACGCGCCCGACCGGCGGGTCGACGACCTGGCGGAGGGCGTCGTGGTGGTGCGCCACGAGGTGACCTACCTGGCCCCGTTGACGTTCCGCTTCCGGCCGGTGCGCATCGAGTGCTGGGTCACCGAGATCCGCGCCGCCTCGTTCACGATCGCCTACGAGGTGGTCGACGGGGCGGCGGACGACGGCGACCGGACGACGTACCTGCGGGCGAGCACGGTGCTGACGCCGTACGTCTTCGGCACGGAGCGGCCGCGTCGGCTGACCGAGGAGGAGCGGGCCGGGCTCGAGCGGTTCCACGAGCCCGGTGAGCGCTCGCCGCGGGCGGCCCGCCCGGACGTGCCGCACCTCCCGGACGGGCACTACCCGGTCCACGTCCGGTTCTCCGACGTCGACGTCTACGGCCACGTCAACAACGTGAAGTACTTCGAGTACTTCCAGGAGGCGCGGATCGCGCTGATGTCACGGCTCCTCGGCGCGGGAGCAGGGGCCGTCGACGCCGGGCCGGCGCCCGGCGCGCTCGGGCTGCGCACCGTGGTCGCCCAGATCGACGTCGACTACCACGTGCCGATCCTGTTCCGGCGGGAGACCTACGACCTCTGGACGCACGTGGAGCGCGTCGGGAACACCTCCATGACGCAGGTCGCGGAGATCTGCGACGGCGACACGGTGCTCTCGCGGGCCCGGGTCACCGTGGTGTTCTGGGATCCCGAGACCGGACGGCCGACCCCGCCCCCGGCGGACCTGCGCGACCGGCTGGTCGCCGCCAGCGGCGGCTGAGCGGTCAGGCCTGCGCCGACTCGTCCATGGTGTTGACCATGAACATCGCCGCGTGGTGGGCGTACTCCCAGAACCTCTGGTCCTGCTCGGGCGTCAGCCCGGCGGCGTCGAGCCCGGCCCGGAAGTGGAGCAGCCACCGGTCCCGCGCCAGCGGCGTGACGGCGTAGGGCGCGTGGCGCATCCGCAGCCGGGGGTGCCCCCTCCGGTCGGAGTACGTCGTCGGGCCGCCCCAGTACTGCGCGAGGAACAGGGTGAGCCGCTCCTGCGCGGGGCCGAGGTCCTCCTCGGGATAGAGCGGGCGCAGCACCTCGTCGTCGGCGACGCCCTCGTAGAACCTCGCCACGATGGTGGCGATGGTCGTCATGCCGCCGATCTCGTCGTAGAAGCTGGTCATGCCTGCTGCTCCTGCTTGGGGTCCGCCCCGGTGGACCCGCTCGCCTGGTCGTCGGCGCCGGGATCGTCGTCGTCCGGGGGCGGACCGGCCGCGTCGTCCGGCCCGGCCGCGTCGGAGCGCTGCCAGACGACCCGCTGGGGGAACGGGATCTCGATGCCCTCGATGTCGAAGCGGGCCTTGATCCGCTCGCGCATCACCCGCGCCACCCGCCACTGCTCCAGCGGTGCGGTCTTCAGCGTCACCCGCACGGTGACGGCGTCGGCGGCCAGATCCTCGACCCCCCACACCTCGGGCTCCTCGATGATGACGCCGCGGAACTCCTCGTCCTCCCACAGGCTGTGGGCGACCTCCTCGAGGATCCGCCGGACCCGGGTGATGTCCTCGCCGTAGGCGACGCCGACGTCGAGCACGGTGCGGGCCCAGTTCTGGCTCTTGTTGCCGACCCTGATGATCTCGCCGTTGCGGACGTACCACACCGTGCCGTCGATGTCGCGGAGCCGGGTGACGCGCAGCCCGACCGCCTCCACCGTACCGGTGGCCTCGCCGGCGTCGATCACGTCGCCGACGCCGTACTGGTCCTCGAAGATCATGAAGATGCCCGACAGGAAGTCCTTGACCAGGCTCTGGGCGCCGAAGCCCAGGGCGACGCCCAGGATGCCGGCGCTGGCCAGGATCGGCCCGATGTCGACGAACTCGCTCAGGATCATCATCCCGACGACCGAGAAGACGACGCCGGTGATGATGCTCTTGAGCAGGCTCCCCATGGTGCGGGTGCGCTGCTGGCGGCGGCTCGGGTCGCTGCCCAGGTGGGCGAGGCGGTCGGGAAGGACCCCGTCCTCGGTGCGGCGCACCAGCCGGTCGATCATCCGGTGCAGCAGCCACCGGGCCAGCAGGCCCAGCACCACCAGGAGCAGCACGGTCAGCGGCCAGCCGACCACGAACCGGCCCGCCGCCGCCCACGTCAGGTCGTCCCAGGTCATGGTCGCCAGTATGGCGGGCGGGTGGGCGGTCGCCGACGGCGGGCGAGCCGGGGCGTGGTCCACGCCGCGGCGCCCGGGCCGTTATCCTGGCGCCGTGACCCTCAGCAGCCCCCTCGCCCGCGGCGCCTGGCGCGCCCTCGCCCTCGCGACGCCGGCGCTCGCCGGCCTGCTGCTCGCCGGCCCCGCATCGGCCGTGCCGGAGGGGTGGAGCGATCCCGACCCGGTCAGCGGCCTCGAGGCGCTGACGGTCTTCGTGTTCGCACCGCTCGCCGTGCTGGCGCTCACCGCCGCGCTGGCGCTGCTGCCGCGCTGGGCGGGCGCCGCCCGCTCCGCGCCGGTCGTGACGGCGACGGAGAACACCACCGGCCTCGACGAGATGCTCGAGCCCGACCGGCCCGAGGCGCTCGAGGCCGCGTCCGACGACGACTGACCCTCGCCGCCGGACGCTGCCCGGCCGTCGCTATCCGGCCGTCGCTATCCGGCCGCGTGTGCCTGGGTGTCCCTCGCCTGTGCCGCGAGGGCCCGCGCCATGTCGGCGCGGCCCTCGTGGACGTAGCGCTTCGCGGCGGGGTTGGCCGGTGAGCTCTCGAGCCACGCGTCGACCCGCGCCAGCGTCTCGTCCGAGATCAGCGGCATCGGGAACATCAGCATCAGCGCCGTCGAGGCCCGCTGGGTGCCCTTCTCCTCCCAGATGGTGTCGGCCATCTCGAGGTACTTGTCGAGGTACGGCGCCAGCAGCTCGCCCTGACCGGCCACCTGGAACGCCGCGGCGATCTGCCGCTGGGTCTCGTTGGCCACGTCGTCCCGCTCGATGGCGTCGCGCCAGGCCTGGGCCTTGGCCTCGGCCGTGGGACGCACGGTGAGGGCCGTGGCGGCCTGCTCCTGACCCGAGATCGTGTTGTCGCGGGCCAGCTCGGCCTCGATCCGGTCGGCGTCGGCCCGGCCGTGCTGGGCCAGCCCCGACAGCAGCGTCCAGCGCAGGTCGGTGTCGACGTCGAGGCCCGGCAGCGTGCGGGTGCCCTCGAGCAGGCCCTCGACCAGGTCGAGGCTCGCCTCGGACCGCGCGGCGCCGGCGAAGGCCCGCGCGAACGCGAGCTGGTGGTCGGAGCCCGCCTCCGCCGCCTCCAGCAGCCCGCGGACGCCGGTCTCCCAACGCTGGGCGAGCTCCTCCCGGTGCGCCGGGTCGGAGTAGTAGTGCACGGCGGTGCGGGCATACAGGGGGAACCGGCCGACGGCCGTGGTGTCGG
>JAUILS010000136.1 GCA_030432975.1 Actinomycetes bacterium | reverse complement strand
CGCACCCGCGACAGCGCCCGCATCTACACCCTCAAGCGCGAGATCGCGGAGGTACGCCGGGCGGTGCTGCCCCTGCGCGACCCGATGCGGCGCTTCGTGGCGGGCACCGTGGCCGGGGTGGCGCCCGAGGCCGCGCCGTTCTTCCGCGACGTGGCCGACCACCTGCTCCGCGTCGCGGAGTCGATCGACTCCCTCGACAACCTGCTGTCGGCCGCGTTCGACGCCCACCTGGCCTCGATCTCGGTGCAGCAGAACGAGGACATGCGCAAGATCTCCGCCGGTGCCGCGCTCGTCGTGGTGCCCACGCTGATCGCCGGGATCTACGGCATGAACTTCACCCTGGTGCCGTCGCCGACCTGGGCGGGGAGCTTCTGGTTCGCTCTGTCGCTGATGGGCGCGTCCATGGGCGGGCTGTTCTGGTTCTTCAAGCGGTCCGGCTGGTTCTGAGGGTGCTCGGGCGGCGTGGGCGTCAGGCCGACGCGAACCGCAGGGAGGCACCCGCCCGGACCAGCTCGCGCGCGACCGGGTCCTCCGGACTTCCGTCGGTGAGGATCAGGTCGGCGTCCGGCAGGGCAAGCACCTGGTGCGGGCTCACCGCCCCCAGCTTCTCCGCCGTGGCCAGGACGACCGTCTCCGCTGACTGCTCGGCCAGCACCCGCTTTATCGCCGCGTCCTCCGCGTCGCCGGTGGTGAGGCCGTGGTCCGCATGCACGCCGGTCACGCCGATCAGGGCCAGGTCGGCGCGCACCCGCCGCGCGGCCTCGGCGGTCTCGGCACCCACGGTCACCATCGAGTGGCGGAAGAGCAGCCCGCCGAGCAGCCTCACCTCGACGCGCCGCCTGTCCGCGAGCGCCACGGCCACCGTGGGGCTGGGCGTCACGATCGTGCACGCCAGGTCGGCGGGCAGGGCCCGGGCGACCTCGTGTGCCGTCGTACCGCCGTCGAGCATGACCACCGCGCCCTCGGCGATGAGCCCGGCCGCCAGGCGGGCCACGGCCGCCTTGCCGTCCGGCGCGATGGCCCGGCGGGCCGTGAGGTCGCCCTCGGCCAGCGGGACGCGGACGGCGCCGCCGTAGACCTTGCGGCAGCGGCCCTCGGCGGCGAGGTCCCGCAGGTCGCGGCGGATGCTGTCCTCGGACACCCCGAATGCGACTGCCGCCTCCCGCGCGACGACGCTTCCGACGCGGATGGCCGCCAACCTGACCCGGCTCGAGCAGGCCGCCTGGCCGCTGTTCCGGGCCGGCCACCTGCCGATGATCGGCGAGTGGGTGGCGCTGCCGGTCCTCGACAGCGCCGGCGGCCTCGGGCCACTCGACCCCCTGGCCGCCGAGGTGCTCTACCCCACGGCGGAGCGCCTCCTGGCGCACTGTGACGGCGTCCTGCGTCTCCCCGGTGCGCCCACGGTGCCGACGAGGACGTGCGGATCGCGCGCGAGCGCGGGCTGCCCGTCTGGTTCGACCTGGCGGACGTGCCCGGCGTGGAGGTGCCCGGGGCGGAGCCTCAGGTCGCCGAGATCACGCCGGCCGACAGCAGCACCAGCAGCGAGCCGCCGAGCACCACGCGGTAGGGCACGAACCAGGCGATCGAGTGGTGCGCGACGAAGCGCAGCAGCCAGGCGACCGAGATGTAGGCCACCACGAAGCTGACGGCGGTGCCCACGATGGTGGGCCCGATCCCGATTCCGCTGCCCACGACGTCCTTGAGCTGGTAGATCCCGGCCGCGGTCAGCGCAGGGATCGACAGGAAGAAGCTCAGCCGCGTGGCCGCGACCCGGTCGAGCCCGCGCAGCAGCCCGGCCGAGATCGTGGCGCCCGAGCGGGAGACGCCGGGGATCAGGGCCAGGCACTGGACCGCGCCGATCACCAGGGCGTCGCGGAGCGTGAGCTCCTTCTCGCCCCGCTCCTGCGTCGCCTGCCGCTCGGCCCACCACATCACCGCGCTCCAGGCCACCAGCGCACCGCCGACCCACCACAGCGACCGCAGCGGCCCGGTGATCAGGTCCTTGGCGGCCAGCCCGACGATCCCGATCGGGATGGACCCGAGGATCACGAACCAGCCCATCCGGTGGTCGAAGGTGCCGCGGTACTCCGGCTTGACCAGCCCCTTGCACCACGCCACGGCCAGCCGCGCGATGTCGCCCCAGAAGTAGATCAGCACCGCGACGATCGCCCCCACCTGGATCACGGCGGTGTAGGCCGTCACCCCGGGGTCGTCGACCGGCAGCCCGAGCAGCTTCTCGGTGATGGTGAGGTGTCCGGTGCTCGACACGGGGAGGAACTCGGTCAGCCCCTCCACGATGCCGAGGATGACGGCCTCGAGATAGCTCACGCGGGTCCTTTCTCCGGGTCGGCCCGCCGACCCGGGCGCCCGGTCGGCGGGACCAGCGTAGACAGCGCCCGCCCCGGGCCGAAGTCGACGTGCCGTCCGTGGACGGGTCGCGCGGGGCGGCCTCCCAGGTCCGCGACGCGCGTCCCTGTGCCCGCGGCCCGCGACGGGTGACTACTCTGCACTCCATGCAGAAGCGCCTCGTGGGCCGCACCGGCCTGAAGGTCTCGCGGCTGGGCCTCGGGACGATGACCTGGGGACGCGACACCGACGAGCACGAGGCGCGCGACCAGCTCGCCGCCTTCGCCGAGGCCGGCGGCACCCTCATCGACACCTCGGCCAGCTATGGCGACGGCGCCTCGGAGTCGCTGGTCGGCTCGCTGCTCGGCGACGTGGTCGCCCTCGACGAGGTGGTCATCGCGACCAAGGCCGGCATCTCGCGACGCACCGGCGAGCGGGTCACGGACACCTCGCGGGGCACGCTGCTGCGCACCCTCGACGCCTCGCTGGGCCGGCTCGGGGTCGACCACGTCGACCTGTGGCAGGTGCACGTCTGGACCGACGAGACCCCGCTCGAGGAGACGCTGGCGGCGCTCGACACGGCCGTCTCGTCCGGCAGGGCGGCGTACGTCGGGGTGTCGAACTACACCGGTTGGCAGACCGCCCAGGCCGCCACCTGGCAGCGCGCCGTCCCCGGCCGCACCCCGCTCGCCTCCACCCAGGTGGAGTACTCCCTGGTCAACCGCGGCATCGAGGCCGAGGTGCTGCCCGCGGCACGCGCGCTCGGGCTGGGCGTCCTGCCGTGGTCGCCGCTCGGCCGCGGCGTGCTCACCGGCAAGTACCGCCACGGCACCCCCGCCGACTCGCGCGCCGCGTCGCCGGTCTTCGAGGGCTTCGTCGGCGCCTACCTCGACGAGCGCGGCACCCGCATCGTCGAGGCGGTCGCCAAGGCCGCCGACGGGCTGGGCTGGACCCCGCTGCAGGTCGCGCTGGCCTGGGTCCGCGACCGCCCTGGGGTCACCGCGCCGATCGTGGGGGCACGCACCGCCGCGCAGCTCGCGACCGCCCTGGAGGTCGAGGAGCTCACCCTCCCCGACGAGCTGGTGGCCGCCCTCGACGACGTCTCGGGGGCCTGAGGTGGCCCCCCGCGCGGACCGGCGAGCCCCGTCGCGCGGGGTCGAGTGGGAGTTCGAGCGGCTGGTCATCCCGCGCGACTTCTCCCGCAGCTTCGTCACCCGGCTGCTGGTCGACCGGGCCGAGCACGGCGGCTGGGAGCTCGACCGGGTGCGGGTCTCCCCCGACGGCACCCGCCGCGTGGTGCTGCGCCGCAAGATCATCCGGTTCCGGCCGCCGGTCGGGCTCCAGCCTCGCGTCTGAGCCGGCGGACGGGCTCAGACCTCGTCGAGGAACCGGTCGAAGACCCGCGCGCCGAACTCGAGCGCGTCGACCGGCACCCGCTCGTCGACCCCGTGGAACAGGGCGGTGAAGTCGAGGTCGTCGGGCAGCCGCAGCGGCGCGAAGCCGTAGGTCTGGATGCCGAGCCGGGTGAAGTACTTCGCGTCGGTGCCGCCGCTCATGAGGTACGGCGCCACGAGGGCCTCGGGGTCCTCGGCGAGCACCGAGCGGGTCGCCGCCTCCACCACGCGGCCGGCGTACGGCATCTCCCAGGCGGGCTCGCTGGTGACGAAGTCGTAGTCGACCTGGTCGCCGCACAGCTCCGCGAGCGTGGCGTAGAACTCGTCCTCGTAGCCGGGGAGGAACCGCCCGTCGACGTGCGCGGTCGCCTCGCTCGGGATCACATTGACCTTGTAGCCGGCGCCGAGCATCGTCGGGTTGATCGTGTTGCGGAGCACCGCGCCGAGCATCCGTGCGGCGCCGCCGAACTCCGCGACCAGCGCCTCGGCGTTGTCGGGGGTGGCCTCGGTCCCCGCCAGCTCGGCGACCGTCGCGAGGAGCACCTCCATCGTCGGCGTCAGCCGCACCGGCCACTCGTGCCGCCCGATCCGCGCGACCGCCTCGGCCAGCGCGGTCACCGGGTTGTCGTCGTTGAGCATCGAGCCGTGCCCGGCCCGACCGCGAGCGGTCAGCCGCATCCAGGCCATGCCCTTCTCCGCACTCTCCAGCAGGTAGAGCCGGCGCCCGCGCACCGTGACCGAGAAGCCGCCCACCTCGCCGACGGCCTCGGTGCAGCCGTCGAAGAGCTCGGCGTGGTCGCGGTAGAGCGGCAGCGCGCCCTGGGAGCCGCCCGCCTCCTCGTCGGCGGTGAAGCACAGCACCAGCGGCCTGCCGGGGGTCGCGCCCGCGCGGGCCCGGGCGCGGACCACCGACAGCAGCATCGCGTCGAAGTCCTTCATGTCGACCGCGCCGCGACCCCACACATAGCCGTCGCGCACGTCTCCCGAGAACGGGTCGACCTGCCAGTCGGCGGCCTCGGCCGGCACCACGTCGAGGTGGCCGTGGACCAGCAGCGCGTCGTCGCGGGACCCGTCGCCGCCCCAGCGCGCGACGATCTGGGTGCGCCCCGGGTGGTCCTCGACGACCTCGCACCCGATGCCCACCTCGTCGAGCAGCGCGGCGACGTACTCCGCCGCCTTCCGCTCCCCCGGACCACTGCCGTCGCCGTAGTTCGAGGTGTCGATCCGGATCAGCTCGCTGGTGAGCCCGACCACCTCTCCCGCCGGGTCGTACGCCGGCCGGTCGGGGCCGCTGGCAGCGCTCGGGGAGGTCATGCCCGTCATCCTGGCACGGCCTCCCTGCGGGGGTGTCCGACGCCTCGGCCGCGATGCGGAGTTCACCCCGCCGCTTTGCTACAGTCTCCTGCGCACTCGTCCGGGTGGCGGAATTGGCAGACGCGCTAGCTTGAGGTGCTAGTGCCCTTTATCGGGCGTGGGGGTTCAAGTCCCCCCTCGGACACCAGACCCCGGGTCCCCGACCCGGGGTTTCGTGCTCCTCAGCGGCGTCGCGGGTCGATGATGGTGATCCCCGCCGGCGCGGCGGTGTCCATCGCCGGCAGCAGCGTCGCGGCCTCCTCCAGCGACACCACACGCTCCACGAGCGACTCGGGGCGGAGCGCGCCGTCGGCGATCAGGCCGAGCATCTCCGGGTAGTCGCGGGCCGCCATCCCGTGGCTGCCGAGAAGGTCGAGCTCCCAGGCGATGACCCGCTCCATCGGCACCCGCGGCATCCCTGCGACCGAGGGCAGCAGCCCCACCTGCACGTGGCGTCCCCGCCGGCGCAGGCTCAGCACGGCGTCGGAGCAGGTCTGCTCGCTGCCCACCGCGTCGACGGCGACGTGGCTGCCGCCGTCGGTCAGCTCGTGCACCCTCGCCGGCACGTCGTCGTCGGCGAGGATCACCTCGTCGGCGCCGACCGCCCGCGCCAGGTCGAGCGCGGCCCGGTGCCGGTCGACGGCGATCACGCGGGCGCCGCGCGCCCGGGCGATCATCACCGCGCTGAGCCCGACGCCGCCGCAGCCGACGATCGTGGCGGTCTCCCCCGGCTCGATCCGCGCTCGTCCGACCAGCGCGCGGTAGGACGTCGCGAACCGGCAGCCCAGGCTGGCCGCGGCCTCGAAGCCCACCTCCTCGGGCACCGTCACCAGGTTGGTGTCGGCCGCCCGCAGCGACACCAGCTCGGCGAACGACCCCCAGTGCGAGAAGCCGGGCTGCCCTGCTGGGGGCAGACCTGGGCGTTGCCGGAGGCGCACCACTCGCACCGGCCGCAGCCCTCCACGAAGGGCACGGTGACCCGGTCGCCGACCCGCCACCGCCTGACGCCGTCGCCCACCGCGGCCACCGTGCCGGCCAGCTCGTGCCCGGGCACGTGTGGCAGCCGGAGGTCCTCGTGGCCCACCCAGGCGTGCCAGTCGCTGCGGCACAGGCCGGTGGCCCGGACCTCGACCACCACCCCGTCGGGCGGGGGCTCGGGGTCGTCGACCTCGACCAGGGCGAGCGGGGCTCGGACCTGCTCCATCACGAGTGCGCGCACGGGCTCGATGCTAGGTGCTGGTGGTGGGGACGCGACCGGGGGCGCGCCGCGGCGCCGGTGGCCGGCCCGGGGAGGGCCGGTCACCGGCGCCGACGGTGGCTCAGTGGCGGGTGGGCACGAGCTGGTCGGCGGTCCCGCGCGGGGCGGGCACCTCGACCGTCTCGAAGACCTCGTCCCGGCAGGTGCGGCAGTACGCCACCTGACGGAACGCCACCGAGCGCAGCGTCGCCTCGTTGCTGGCGACGGGCTCACCGCAGTTGGTGCATTCATACATCCGCATCGCGACCATCCCCCATGAATGGTTTCCACCTGCACGCAGGCGGCCCGAGACGAGTTGCCTCGAGCAAGTTGCACAGACCCGCATTCAGTCAACGTCCGTCAGGGGAACGGGTCAAGGACCCGAGCCAGGGGTATAGACCACCTGTTGCGGTGCGCGGGTGGGGTGCTAGACCGCCTCGGGCCGGATCAGGTCGTCCACCGCGACCCGCGGCGCGGGCACCACGAGCGTCATGAGCTCCTCGAAGCAGGGGCGGCAGTAGGCCACCTGGCGCAGCGCGACCGACCGGAGGGCCGCCTCGTGGCGCGGCACGGCGACGCCACAGGTCGCACAGGTGTAGGTGTTCATGCAGTGATCCTCATTGCCCAGCCCCATCTGGAGAGGACCGGCCCGAGCCCGGCCGTGTGTGCGTCAACCCTGTCTAGTCCGGCCATCAAAGCCGCGCCGCACCGGCCGGTCAAGCCGGGTCCGGCGTGTCGCTCACCGGGTCGTCGCGGCGGTGTCACGCGACTGTCATCCAGCCCCGTCCGTCCCACGCGCCACGGCCCAGGGGCGATGCCGCGCCCTCTAGGCTCGGGTCGTGGCCACCCCTTCCCCGCTGCGTCTCGGCTTCGTCACCGGGGCGACCCCGGACCGCTGGGCGGCCCGCTGGCGGGAGCGCTTCCCCCGCGAGCCGCTGGAGCTGGTGCCGGTCTCGGAGGCCGACCAGGAGACCCTGCTCCGCGACGGCACGCTCGACGCCGCACTGGTGCGGGAGCCCGTCGACCGCGCCGGGCTCCACCTCGTGCGGCTCTACGAGGAGCGCGCCGTGGTCGTCGTGCCGGCCGACCACGTGCTGACGGCGTACGACGAGGTGGCGCTCGCCGACCTCGCGCACGAGCAGCACGTGCTGCCCCCGCCCCCGGGGCTCGAGCTCCGGGAGCCGCAGCTGGACTTCCCGCCGATGGGCCAGCGCGAGGCCGTCGAGGTGGTCGCCTCGGGCACCGGCGTCGCCGTGATGCCGATGGCGGTGGCCCGGCTGCATCACCGCAAGGACGTCACCTACCGGCCCGTGACCGGCGCGGACCCGACCCGGGTCGGGCTGGCCTGGCTGGTCGAGCGGGACGACGAGCAGATCCAGCGGCTGGTCGGCGTCGTGCGCGGCCGCACCGCGCGCTCCTCCCGGGACTGAGCCCGATCCGGACGGCCGCGACCCACCCGCACCGTCGCCTCTAGGCTGGGCGCCGTGCAGCTCCTCGACGCGTCGACGCCCGCGACCATGAGCGACCGGGTCGCAGCAGCGTTCGAGGCCGCTCTCGGCCGCCCGCCCGAGCAGCTGGCGCTGGCGCCCGGCCGGGTGAACCTGATCGGCGAGCACACCGACTACAACGCCGGACTCTGCCTGCCAGTGGCGCTGCCGCACGCGACGTACGCCGCCCTCGGCCGGCGGTCGGACGGGCGCTTCACCATCCGCAGCGCCCAGGCCGAGCAGACCTGGGAGGGCGGCGTCGACGACCTCGGACCGGGCCGGGTCGAGGGCTGGCCGGCCTACGTCGCCGGCGTGCTCTGGGCCCTCACCACCGCACCCACGGCCGTCCCGGGTCTGGATCTGCCGGGGCTGGACGTCGTGGTCGACAGCACGGTGCCGGTCGGCGCCGGGCTCTCCAGCTCGGCGGCGCTGGAGTGCTCGGTCGCTGTCGGCGTGCTCGCGCTGCTGGGCCACGGCCTCGACGCCGCCTCTCGCGAGCTGCTCGTGCGCGGCTGCATGCGCGCGGAGACCGAGGTCGCGGGGGCGCCGACGGGGGGCCTGGACCAGAGCATCTCGCTGTTCGCCGAGTCCGACGCCGCGCTGCTGCTCGACTTCGACGACCACTCCCGGCGCACGGTCCCGCTCGGGCTCGACGCGCACGGTCTGACGCTGCTCGTGGTCGACACCACCGTCAGCCACGCCCTGGTGGACGGTGGGTACGCCGCGCGGCGGGCCGACTGCGAGCGCGCCGCCGGGATCCTCGGGGTGCCCTCCTTGCGCCACGCCACGCCGGAGGGCGTCGCCGGGCTGGCCGACGACCGGCTGCGCCGCCGTGCCCGTCACGTGGTCACCGAGATCGCCCGGGTCGGCGAGGCCGTCGCGGCGGTGGAGGCCCACGACTGGGCTGAGGTGGGACGCCTGTTCGCGGCCTCGCACGCGTCGCTGCGCGACGACTACGAGGTGT
>JAUILS010000135.1 GCA_030432975.1 Actinomycetes bacterium | reverse complement strand
TTCCGCGAGCCGTTCTCCGCCCAGCTGAACCAGGGCGTCGTCATCAACCAGGGCAAGAAGATGAGCAAGTCGCTGGGCAACGGCGTCAGTCTGGGGGACCAACTTGCGGCGTACGGCGTGGACGCGGTGCGGCTGACCCTGGTCTTCGCAGGCCCGCCGGAGGACGACATCGACTGGGCCGAGGTCTCGCCCGCGGGGTCGCTGCGCTTCCTGCAGCGGGCCTGGCGGCTGGCCGGCGACGTCACGTCCGAGCCGGGGACCGACCCGGCGACCGGCGTCTCCCCGGACAGCACGGCGCTGCGCAAGGTGACCCACAAGACGCTGCACGACGCGGCCGAGCTGGTCGAGGGCTACCGCTTCAACGTGATGGTCGCCCGGGTGATGGAGCTGGTCAACGCCACCCGCAAGGCCATCGACACCGGCGTCGGGCCGGCCGACCCGGCCGTGCGGGAGGCCGCCGAAGCGGTCGCGATCGTGCTGTCGCTGGTCGCGCCCTACACCGCGGAGGAGATGTGGGAGCGGCTGGGCCACGAGCCGACGGTCGCCCGCGCCGGCTGGCCCGAGGTCGACCCGGCCCTGCTGGTGCAGGAGTCCGTGACCGCCGTGGTCCAGATCCAGGGCAAGGTGAGGGCGCGCCTGGAGGTCTCACCCGACGTCTCCGAGGCCGACCTGGAGGCCGCCGCCCTGGCCGAGCCGGCCGTGCAGGCAGCCATCGACGGGCGCGAGATCCGCAAGGTGATCGTGCGCGCCCCCAAGCTGGTCAACGTCGTCGTCTGACCACTCCCGGTCGGGCCGGGCGAGGGTCAGGCGTCGTGGTGGACGGTGGCGTCCGGACCCGGGAACACCAGGCTCTCGTGACCGTCGTCGGACCACCGGACGAGGTACGGCGGCCCGCCGTCGCTGCCGCGCACCTCGAGGATCTCCGCGTCCCGGTCGTGGTCGCCGACGTGCGCGCCGTGCACGACCAGCCGGTCACCCTTCGCGGCGAACATCGCTCCTCCTCACCGGAGGCCGCCCCGGCCGCGCCGGCCGGTCGGCGGCCGCCACGGCTCCAGCATGGACCCGGGGGCGCTCGCCCCGCCAGGACCTGCCTCACACCCGGGTCCCGGGCGCCCGGGGCGAGCCTGCGCGCGGAGTGTGAGGCAGGTCCTTTCGCGGCCGGCGGGTCCGGGTGCACGATGAGCAAAAGCCATCCACGCGCCGTCGTGGAGGTCCCACGACGCGCCGGCCCAGGGGAGGACGTCGTGACCACCACCAAGACCTGGCGGGTCGACCTGTTCCTGTACGAAGACGGCGAGCACACCAAGGCGGACGCCGTCCTGCACACCGACGCCGGCACCGAGCTGCGCGCCAGCGGTGTCGCCCGCAAGCACCCGTCCGACCGGCAGGTCCCGGAGATCGGCGACGAGCTGGCCACCTGCCGGGCGCTCAGCGAGCTGTCGCACGCCCTGCTGGTCGCCACGAGCAACGACATCGAGGAGAACGTCGGCGGTCCGGTGTCGCTGGCCGAGTGACCGCTCACTCCGTGGGACACCATGAGTGACACGGATCACACCCACTGGCTACGGTGCCAGGACGGCCCGCGCGCCACGGCGCACCCGGGCGAGGCACCAGCGAGTGAAGTGGGTGACGCGTGTGAGTGGCATCGTCGTCGGAGTCGACCGGAGTGAACCGAGTGAGCGGGCCGTGCGCTTCGCGGCGGCCCTGGCCAAACGGGACGGCACGGGGCTGACCGTCGTGCACGTCATCCCGTGGTCGCCGTACTCCTTCAACACGCCCTCGGAGAACGAGGAGCGGCACCGCCGCCGCGACGAGGAGATCGCGGCCGCGACCGAGCAGGTCATCGCGCCGGCCAAGGCCGCCGCCGAGGAGGAGGGCGTCGAGCCCGAGACCGTGGTGCGCCACGGTGACCCGGTCGACCTGATCATCGAGGAGACCGAGAAGCGCGGCTGCGACCTGATCGTGATGGGTCGCAGCGGTGACAGCCGGGTCAAGCGCGCCATCTTCGGCAGCTATCCCGCCCACCTGGTCCAGGAGGCCCCGGTGCCGGTGGTGGTGATCCCGTGAGCGCCGCGACCGCTGGGCTGCTGCCCCTGGCCACCATCGACGAGCAGGTCGAGGACTGGTTCGGCCCGATCGCCGACAAGCTGGCCGAGGTCGTCTTCTACGCCGTGCCGGTGGGCGATGCCAACCTCCCCCTGATCGTGGTCTGGCTGATCATCGCGGCGGTGTTCTTCACCTTCTGGCTGGGGCTGCCGCAGTTCAAGGGCTTCCCGCATGCGATCAACCTGGTCCGCGGGCGCTACTCCAAGCCGGAGGACGCCGGCGAGGTGTCGCACTTCCAGGCGCTGGCGACCGCCGTGTCCGGCACGGTCGGCCTCGGCAACATCGCGGGCGTCGCCGTGGCGATCTCGCTCGGTGGCCCCGGGGCGACGTTCTGGATGATCATGGCCGGCTTCTTCGGCATGGCCACCAAGATGGCCGAGTGCACGCTCGGCGTGATGTACCGCCACGAGCACGAGGACGGCACCGTCTCCGGCGGGCCGATGTACTACCTGCGCGACGCCGTCGCCAAGGTCACCGGGAGCGGCCCCCTGGGCAAGTTCCTCGCGGCCTTCTTCGCGGTCTGCTGCATCGGCGGCGCCATCGGCGGCGGCAACATGTTCCAGGCCAACCAGGCCACCGTGCAGATCGTCAACGTCACCGGCGGCGAGGACAGCGTCTTCGCCGACCTCAACTGGCTGATCGGCGTCTTCTTCGCGATCGCCGTCGGCGCGGTCATCATCGGCGGCATCAAGTCGATCGCCCGGGTCACCGAGAAGATCGTGCCGTTCATGGCCGCGATCTACCTCGCCGCGTGCCTGGTCGTGATCCTCGGCAGCCTGGGCCAGGTGCCCGCCGCGTTCGGCGACATCGTCTCCGGCGCGTTCAGCCCCGAGGGGATCGCGGGCGGTTTCGTCGGCGTCCTCATCGTCGGCTTCCAGCGGGCGGCCTTCTCCAACGAGGCCGGCATCGGCTCGGCGTCGATCGCCCACTCCGCGGTCAAGACCAAGGAGCCGGCCACCGAGGGCTTCGTCGCGCTGCTCGAGCCGTTCATCGACACCGTGGTGATCTGCACGATGACCGCGCTGACGATCGTCATCACCGGTGCCTGGGACGACCCCGATGCCAGCGAGATCGGCGGGGTCAGCCTGACGTCTCGTGCGTTCGAGTCCGTCATCCCGTGGTTCCCGAACGTGCTGGCGCTGGCGGTGATCCTGTTCGCCTTCTCGACGATGATCTCGTGGTCGTACTACGGCATGAAGGCGACCGGCTACCTGTTCGGTGACAGCCCGACCGCGGAGATGGTGTTCAAGGTCGTCTTCTGCGTCTTCGTCGTGATCGGCGCCGCGCTGACCCTCGGCCCGGTGATCCTGTTCTCCGACTCGATGATCTTCCTGATGTCCATCCCCAACGTGATCGGCCTCTACATCCTCGCCCGCACCGTGCGCAACGAGATCCGCGGTCACCGCGAGCGGGTGGAGTCGGGGGAGTTCGCCCGGGTGAAGTGACCCGGGTCGGTTGAGCGCACGCACCCGGGCCGGGCCAGAGCCCGGTCCGGGTAGCCTGCGGACATGGCCGGGACCGACGACGCGCAGCGCACGGTGGTGGTCACCGACTCCACCGCGATGCTGCCGCCCGAGGTGGCTGCGCGGCGGGGGATCGTGGTGGTGCCGCTGCAGGTGGTGATCGGCGCCGACGTCTTCGACGAGGGCACCGGCGGCGCCACGCCCGACCGGGTCGCCGAGGCGCTGCGCGAGTTCGTCCCGGTCAGCACGTCCCGGCCGGCGCCGGCGACGTTCCTGGCGGCCTACGACGCCGCCGCGGCGTCGGGGGCGACCTCGGTGCTGTCGATCCACCTCTCGGGCGAGATGAGTGGGACGTTCGAGGCGGCCCTGCTGGCCGCGCGCGACGCGTCCGTGCCGGTGACCTGCGTCGACTCGCGCGAGGTCGGCGTCGCCACCGGGTACGCCGCCCTGTCGGCGGCCGCGGCGCTCGACGCGGGCGGTTCCCTCGATGACGCCGCCGAGGCGGCTCGGGCCCGGGCCGCGGCCTCGTCGTCGTACTTCTACGTCGACACGCTGGAGTACCTCCGCCGCGGCGGGCGGATCGGCGCCGCCAGCGCCCTGCTCGGGGGCGCCCTCGCCGTGAAGCCGCTGCTGACGCTGGAGGACGGCCGGGTGTCGACGCTGGAGAAGGTGCGCACCGCCAGCCGCGCGCTCGCCCGGCTGGCCGACCTCGCCGTCGAGGCGGCCGGCTCGCAGTCGATCGACCTGTGCGTCTCCCACCTGGCCAGCCCGGAGCGCGCCGCGGCCCTGGTCGACACGCTGACGCACCGGTTGGCCGACAACCTCGAGGGCCGGCCGGTGTGGTCGGGCGAGCTCGGCGCGGTGCTGGGCGCGCACGTCGGCCCCGGCATGGTCGCGCTCTGCGTCGCCCCGCGGCTGGCCTCGGACGGCTGACCCGCTAGTAGCCCACGTCGTGCTCGCCCGGCGTGACGAGCCCGCTCTCGTAGGCGAACACCACCGCCTGGGCGCGGTCGCGCAGACCCAGCTTGGCGAGGACGGCGGAGACGTGGGTCTTCACGGTCGCCGCCCCGATGAAGAGCCCTTCGGAGATCTCCGCGTTGGTCGCCCCCTTCGCGAGCTCGACCAGCACGTCGCGCTCGCGCTCGGTCAGCGTGGCCAGCCGGCGCGCCGCCGCGGTGTCCTCGGCGAGGGAGCGGGCGAAGCGGCCGATCAGCCGCCGGGTGATCGAGGGGTCGAGCAGGCCACCGCCGTCGGCCACCGTGCGGATCGCGGGGGCGAGGTTCTCCGGCGGGAGGTCCTTGAGGAGGAAGCCGCTGGCCCCCGCCTGCAGGGCCCGGTAGACGTACTCGTCGGGGTCGAAGGTGGTGAGGATGACCACCTTCACCGGCCAGTCGGCGGCGGCGATGATCTCGGCGGTGGCGGCCAGGCCGTCGAGCTCGGGCATCCTGATGTCCATCAGCACCACGTCGGGACGGTGCTGTCGGGTCACCTCGACGGCCTCGCGACCGGTGCCGGCCTCGGCCACCACCTCGATGTCGGGCTGGTGCTGGAGCACCATGGCGAACCCGCGGCGGACCAGCGCCTGGTCGTCGACGACGGCCACGGTGATGGTCATCGGGCCTCCCGGGGCAGCGGCAGCCGGGCATGCACGGTGAAGACGTCGGGGGTCGTCCTCTCGGCGGAGAGCGTGCCGCCGAGGAGCCCGGCCCGCTCGCGCATGCCGGCCAGGCCGTAGCCGGAGGTCGGGAGGTCCCGCGGCGCCGACGACCGGTCGACCGTGTTGGTCACCCGCAGGTCCAGCCAGCCGGGCTCCGTCGTCACGGAGACGTCCACCCGAGGGTGTCGGCCGGCGTGCTTGAGGACGTTGGTCACCGCCTCCTGCACGATCCGGAAGGCGGAGAGGTCGACGGCGGTCGAGAGCTCGGGCAGCTCACCCGTCGTCAGGTGCACCTCGGCGCCGGTGTCGCGCAGCCGCTCCACGAGCGAGGGGACGTCGGCGAGGCGCGGCTGCGGGCCGAGGCCCCGGTCGTCGGCCCGGTCGTCGGCCGGGTCGTCGCCGGGATGGACATCGTCGTCGCCGAGGGGCCGCAGCACCCCCAGCAGGTGGCGGAGCTCGCCCAGCGCGCGTCGGCCGGCCGTCTCCACGTCGCCCATCGCGCCGACGGCCGCGTCGAGGTCCTCGCGGGCGACCATCTTGGCGGCACCCGCCTGCACGGTCATCATCGAGACCTGGTGGGCGACGACGTCATGGAGCTCGCGAGCGATCCGGGCCCGCTCGTCGGCGACTGCCGCCCGGGTCCGGGCCTGCTCCTCGGCCTCACGGCGTTCGGCACGCTCGCGGAGGAGGGCGAGGTACTCGCGGCGCTCGCGGACCCGGACGCCGACGTACCACGGCAGCGCCGTGACGACCACGGCCGGCCAGACGTCGACCCGCTGACTGGCGTCGATGACCGACCCGAGGACGCTGGTCGAGAAGGCGGCCACCAGCACCGCGAAGCTGACCCGGCGGTCGGTGCAGTAGCGGCCGGCGCCATAGACCGCCACCAGGAAGGTGACGTCCTCGCCGTCTCCATATCCCGCTGCCGCCCAGGCCAGTCCGGCAGCGAACACCGTCGCGGCCACCGCGACGGGGTGCGCGCGGCGCCAGAACAGGGCGACGCAGGCCACCGCCAGCAGGAGATAGGCGCCGAGCGGGCGGCCGACCATGGTGTCGACGGTGAACGCCTCACCGGGGTCGAGCTGGCTGGCGGCCACCGACAGCAGCGCCGCGACGAAGACGAGGCCGGCGAGGACCGCGTCGGCGGTGCGGGGCCAGCGGGTGAACGGGCCGCGCATCGGCTGCGGTTCCGTCGGGTGGAGGTGTCCGGCCAGCGCCGCGAGCGGGCCCGCTGCCTGGCTGGAGGAGTCGCGCTGGATGGTGGCCATGGGCGAGCCCCACGCTAGACCGGTGACCCGGAGGGCGTCACCCTCCGGGTCACCGGTCCGGTGAGGCGGGCTCCCGCGCGCGGTGCCGGGTGCCGGTCGCGGGGCCGCCGGCGCGTCATACGACGTCTCGGCGCTGGACCGCCCACACGGCGAGCAGAGCCGGCAGGAGCGCCCAGGCCGCGATGCCGACCAGCGAGGTCGCCGTGCCGGTCTCGCCGGGGATCCCGGACGCCGCGGTGGCGAGGGCCATCGGGACCCAGCGGGCCGCCTCGCTGACGAGCTGGACGACGACCGGCGGCGCGATCACCAGGGCGACGACCGTGGCGCTCACGGCCCCGCCGGTGTTGCGGACCAGGGTGCCGAGCGCCGCACCCAGGACCGCTCCGGAGGCGCCGGCGAACGCCGCGACGGCGAGCACGCGCAGCACGTCGGTCGCCGACATCAGGAAGCCGTAGTCGGTGAAGGGCAGCGTGGCGGCGACGGCGACGACGGTGCAGGCGGTGCCCAGCAGCCCGAGCACGGCGCCCGCGGCACCGATCGCGGTGAGCTGGGCGAGCAGGGCCCGCGGACGGCGGGGGGTGATCAGGTAGGTCGCGATCGCGGTGTTGTGGGCGTACTCGCGGGCCGCGGCGGTGGCGCCGAACAGCGCGGCGAGCATCAGGGCGTTGGCCGCGAACGCGACCAGCGACTGCTGGTCGGCGCCACTGGAGATGAACGTCTTGGAGCCGTCCATGTCGGTGCCGACGACCACGGCGACGCCGTTGACGGTCGCGAGCAGCACGATGACGGCGCCGAAGGCGACCGGCATCCGGGTGGTGGCGAGGTTGAGGAGCTGGCTGCGGATGAGGTGGGTCGAGGTCATGATGCTCATGCCTCCTCGTGGGTGGTGGTGGAACCGGTGAGGGCGAAGAAGACGTCTTCGAGGGAGCTCGCCTGCGGGGAGAGCTCGTGGAGGGCGACGCCGAGCTCGAGGGCGGCGCGGCCGATCTTGTCCAGGCCGAGGCCCGAGACCACCAGGGTCTCGGCGTCGGAGTGCTCGACCCGGGCGCCCAGGTCGGCCAGCCGGGCGGCCAGCACGGGGGCGTCGGGGGTGCGAACGAGGGCCGCGCTGTCGGTCAGGTCGGCGACGGTGCCGCTGGTGACCAGGCGACCGCCGCTGATGACGACCACGTCGTCGACGAGGTGCTGCACCTCGGTCAGCAGGTGGCTCGAGACCAGCACGGTGTGCCCGCGCTCGGCACGGGCCCGCAGCAGGTCGCGCAGCTCGCGGATGCCCTGCGGGTCGAGCCCGTTGGCCGGCTCGTCCAGCACCAGCACGGGAGGGTCGGTGAGCAGGGCGGCGGCCAGGGACAGCCGCTGCTTCATGCCCAGGGAGTAGGTGCCGACCCGGCGTCGCGCGGCCCGCGGGGCCAGCCCGACGGTGTCGAGGACCTCGTCGACACGGGCGGACGGGACGCCGGCCGCCAGCGCGAGCACCCGGAGGTGGTTGCGCCCCGAGCGCCCGGGGTGGAAGGCGTTGGGCTCGAGCACGACGCCGACGGTGCCGGCCGGGTGGGACAGGTCCCGGTAGCGCGCGTCGCGGACCGTCGCGGTGCCGTGGTCGGCCGCGGCCAGGTCGAGCAGCATCTTCATGGTGGTGGACTTGCCGGAGCCGTTCGGACCGAGGAAGCCCGTGATGCGACCCGGCCGGACGGTGAACGACAGGTCGTGGACCACCTCGGTGCCGGCGTAGCTCTTGGTGAGGTGGGTGACCGTCAGGCCGACGTGGTGTGCGGCGGTGGTCATGGCCTTCTCCCTTCTGCTGGGTGGGTGGGACTCGGAGGGGGTTGCCTGCCGTGCTCCCGCTCGGTGGTCCCTGAGCACCACTCAACGCGCGTCGCGCGCTGGGCACATCGGGCGCGGAGCGGGTTGTCGCCTCCGTCTGCAGACGGAGACCGGTGGACGCCGGCCGCGGTGGGCGCGCGCCCGAGACCGTCCCGGACGACGGTGATCGTCGGGTTGTCCACAGGCGCCGCCGGCGCCGCTGCGGGCGTCCTCGGTCCGGGCCTACGGTGGCGGCCATGCGAGGAGGCCGAGCGCGAGACGAGCACCGGGCCGCGGTCGCCCGGCGGCTGGCCATGCTGGGCGACGAGGTGGCGGTGCTGCGCGAGCCGGCGGACGACGCCTGGACACACACCCGGGTCCGGCCGGTGCCGGGGGAGTCGTGGCCGGGCGGATCGTGGTCGGGAGAGGCGCGCCCGTGGGAGTCCCGGCGGGAGGGGTCGTGGGCGGGGGAGGAGTGGGCGGAGGAGCCCGCCGTGGCGCCGGAGCCCCCGCCGGCGGTGCCGCAGCCGGGGCGGCACGCCGCCCGCCGCCGGCGACCGG
>JAUILS010000002.1 GCA_030432975.1 Actinomycetes bacterium | reverse complement strand
GGATCGTCATCGCGCGCTGCTCGGCGGCGACCTGGCGCATCATCGTCGTCTCGCGGTTGCTGAACGGCCGCGCGCGCTCCCAGGTGCGCTCGAAGATGTCGACGAGGTAGGCCACCAGCGACGGCTCGCGGATCGCCAGCGCGGCCCCGTCGCCCTCGTGGCTCGGGATCACCACCACCCGCCGGTCGACCACGATCATCCGCTTGAAGAACTCGTCGAGCGTGCGGACCTCGGCGCCGCGCGCGGTGACGGAGGCGACGTACTTGTGGGTGATGGAGCTGCGCCGGGCCGAGTGTTGGTAGAGCGTGCGCATGTGGACCCCGCGCTCGAGCGCCGCCAGGTCGCGCACCGCGGCGGCGGCCAGGCTGGTCGCGTTGCGGCCGGTCTGCGGCTGCGCGGTGAGCAGCTCCTTCTCGGCGTCGGCGACCAGGGAGGTGATGTAGGGGCCGATCGCGTCGCCGCGCACCTCGGTGATCGGTCCGCGGTCGCTGCCCGGGGTGCGCCGCCAGGTCTGCGCCAGCCCCGAGAACGCCGTGGCCCACTGGGACGACTCGGTGAGCAGCTCCGCGCCCTCTTGGCTCATCGGGGACACGACCCGCGACTGGACGGTCGTCGGGTCGACCGGGAACCAGGTCTCGGTCTCCTCGTCGAGCATCAGCAGGCCGAGCCGCTGCAGCAGCTCGAACGCCGGTCGCAGGGCGCTGCGCGGGTGGATCCGGGGGTCGTCGGTGGGCAGGCCGCCGGCGGCCACCGCGGTCTCGTAGAGCGCGGTCGCCTCGGCCTCGAAGAGAGCCCGGTCACCCGGGCCGAACCCCGTCACGTCGCCCCTCCTCTGCCCGCCCTGGGCAGATTTTCACACAGATTCGGCCGGTCTGAGCCGTCGACGGCCAATTCGTGTGACGTCGGAGCTCAGCCCTCCAGGTCGCTCGCGACCCGGCGGTGGGCCTCCCAGATCGCCTCGGGAAGGCGGTCGAACTGGGCGAGGTGCTCCTCGCGGAAGCCCATCTCCTGGCGCCACCGGTCGGTGTCGACGCTGAGGATGAGCTCGAGGTCCTCCGGCGTGATGTCGACGTCGGTGAGCTCGAGCTCCTCCTGCGTCGGCAGCACGCCGACCGGCGTCGGCACGCCGGTCACGTCGCCGTCCTTGAAGCGCATCAGCCACAGCAGCGCGCGGAGGTTCTCGCGGTAGCCGGGCCACCGGAAATGCCCGTCGTCGCCGCGCTGGAACCAGTTGACGTGGGCGAAGATCGGCTGCTCGGTCGCCGCGCCGATGATCTTCAGCCAGTGGGCGGCGTAGTCGCCCTCGGCGTAGGCCATGAACGGCCGCATGGACATCGGGTCGTAGCGCAGGTGGCCGTCGACGCCCTCGGCGGCGAACGTCGCCTCGGCGCCCAGCGTCAGCCCGTCGTAGACGCCCTCGGCCAGGTCGGTGATCGCGCGCACCAGCGGCTCGCGGTCGCGGGTGCGGCCGCCGAAGATGATCGCGTCGATCGGCACGCCGGCCGGGTCGGCGAAGTCCTTCGCGACGTTGGGCACGTTGGCCAGCGTCGTGGTGAACCGGCTGTTGGGGTGGGCCCACGGGGAGTCGTCGCCGGCCTCGCGGTCGGAGATCCGCTCGCCCTTCCAGTCCAGCCAGCCCTCGAGGTCGGCCGGCGGCTGCGGGGTGCGTCCCTCCCACCAGACCTCCTGGGTCTGCTCGTTGTAGGCCACGTTGGTGAAGATGACGCCGGAGCCCTCGCCGATCGAGTCGACGGCCGTCGGGTTGGTCTTCTCGTTGGTGTCCTTGGCGACGCCGAAGACGCCGTACTCCGGGTTCATGCCGTAGACCCGGCCGTCGTCGGGGTTGACCCACAGCCAGGCGATGTCGTCGCCGTAGAACTCGACGTGGTAGCGGTCGCCGAGCGCGTCGGGGGCGAGCGTCATCGCCAGGTTGGTCTTGCCCGAGGCGCTGGGGAAGCCGCCGCAGATGTGCCAGCGCTGGCCGGTCTGCTTGTCGGTGATGCCGAGCAGCATGAACTGCTCGGCCAGGAAGATGCCGGACTCGCGGCCGTCGTAGCACGCCTGCCGGAGGCCGTGGGCGATCTTGCCGAGCAGGGCGTTGCCGCCGTACGACGACCCGAAGTGCAGGATCGTCCGCTCGTCGGCGACCGTGGCGAAGAGGCGCTGGTCGTCGTCGGTGCCCTGGCCGAGGTTCTCCAGGTCGCCGGTGACGTGCACGGCGCGGACGAACGTCTCCGGCTCGGCGAGGTTGTCGACGTACTCGATGCCGACCCGCGACATCCGGATCATGTGCAGCACGACCGGGCGGGTGTCGGTCAGCTGGACGCCCACGGCGTACTTCTCCAGCGGCGAGCCGGGAGGCGCCATCAGGTAGGGGATGACGTACATCGTCTTGCCGGCCGAGGCGCCGCGCATCCGCTCCACCTGGATCGCGGTGACGTCGGCGGCGGGCTTCCAGTTGTTGTAGACGCCCTTGTCGTCGGGGCGGCTGGTGGCCACGACGGTGCGCTCCTCGGAGCGGGCGGTGTCCTTGTAGTAGCTGCGGGAGTAGTAGCGGCCCTCGCCGGCCGGCAGCAGCTCGCCGGCCTCGACCGCCTCGGCCAGCAGGCGCGCGTCGTCGTCTGCGGTGACGACCTCGATGCGCTCGGGCTGGGTGATCGCGGCCCAGTGGGCGACGTAGTCGCGCACGTGCTGGTTCTTCAGGCCTGCCTCGTCGAGGACTTCATCCACATCGACCATGTTCGTTCCCCTCGCACCTTTCTGGATCGGCGGAGGACCTCGTTGTCGCCCGGTCTTGGGGGCGACGATAGGGAGCGGGGACCGGTCCGCCTATTGGATCGATCCATCCGTAGGATTCGTGTGTCCCAGGCCACACGCAGAGGGGGATTTGCCGTGCTGTTGCTGGCGTACGCCGCCGTGCTGCTGCTGGCGGTCCTGGTCTCGCACCTCGCCCATCGCACGGTGCTGTCGACCGCCGTGCTGTTCCTCGTGGCGGGGTTCGCGCTCGGCCCGGGGGTGCTCGACGTCATCGACGTGACCGGCGACGACGACATCGTCGGCCTCCTCGCCGAGCTGGCGCTCTTTGCGGTGCTCTTCACCGACGGGATGCGGGTGGGCTTCCAGGACCTCCGCTCCGCCTGGCGGCTCCCCGGCCGCGCGCTGCTGCTCGGCCTCCCGCTGACCCTCGTCGTCACGGCGGTGCTCGCCCACTACGTCGCGGGCCTGGACTGGGTGGACGCGCTGCTGCTCGGGGCGGTGCTGGCCCCGACCGACCCGGTCTTCGCCGCCGCGCTGGTCGGCAACGACAAGGTGCCCGGCCGGCTGCGTCACCTGCTCAACGTCGAGTCCGGGGTCAACGACGGGCTGGCGCTGCCGTTCGTCGTGGTGCTCCTCGCCATCGCCGCCGGCGAGGAGGACCTGCACGTCGGCGAGCTCTCCGCCGAGCTCGCCCTCGGGCTGGTGATCGGGATCGTGGTGCCCTACGCCGCGATCCGGCTCGAGCGCACCCGGTGGTTCCGGGCGTCGGCCCACTACGAGCCGCTGAACGCCGTCGCGATCGGGCTGCTGGTGCTGGCGCTGGCCGAGGCCACCCACGCCAACCTCTTCCTCGCCGCCTTCGCGGCAGGCATCACGATCGCCACCACCGGGGAGCGGCAGCGCGAGACGTTCGTGGAGTTCGGCGAGCTGGTGGCCGAGCTGCTCAAGCTGGCGGCGCTGCTGGTCTTCGGCGCGCTGATCACGCCGTCGTTCGTGGCCGACGTACCTCTCGGCGGGTGGGTGTTCGTGGTGCTGGCGATCTTCGTCGCCCGGCCCGTGGCGCTGTGGGTGTCCTTCTGGGGCGCGGAGCTCACCAAGCGGGAGCAGTTCGCCGCGATGTGGTTCGGCCCGAAGGGCTTCGCGTCCGTGGTCTATGGCCTCTACGTCCTCAACGCGGGCATCGACAGCGGCGACGAGCTGTTCCACCTGGTCGCGATGACGGTGGTGCTGTCGATCCTGCTGCACTCGTCCACCGACATCGTCGTCGCCCGCGGTTTCGACGACGAGGAGGAGACCCCGCACTGGCACGGCGACGAGGACTCACCCGACGGCGTCGCGGCGGAGGTCGACCCGCGCGCCGCCGACTGAGAGCGATCGGTGGGCGGCTCGGGCGGCCGGAAGGGATTTCGGCATCCCCCACCCGTTCGGCTATCCTCGTGCAGTCCTCGTGACAGGCGCCCGTAGCTCAACGGATAGAGCATCTGACTACGGATCAGAAGGTTTGGGGTTCGAATCCCTACGGGCGCGCCGATGCGCTGCGCGCGGCGGCTACGCCGTTGCGAGCAGCGCCTGCTCCCGCCGATAGCCGCTCACCGGGCTGAAGCGGTCGTGGACCGTGGTGAGCAGGCTGAGCAGCACGACGAAGAACGCCACGGCGGTCCAGCGGGTGTCCGGCCCCGGGCCGGTGCTCAGCGGGCTCCACACGGCAAGCATGACGATCCCGAAGTTGAGCGCGAGCCTGACCAGCAGGGCCAGGGCCAGCGACTCGATGCCGAGGGCACCGCGGCGCGCCAGCGCCAGGCTGACCCAGGTGCTCGCGAGAACGAGTGCCGCCAGCTCGAGGACGAGCTCCAGGTTCGAGGCCTCCAGGTCGAGGACCTGGGCGAAGACCAGGCTGAGCAGCCCGACCAGCGCGACCTTCTCGAGCGTGTCGGCCGACCAGACCCTGCCGTGCGCTCTCGCCCAGGCGGAGCGCTCGTCCGCACCGTCCATCGCCGACGGCAAGGGGTCCGCCGCGATGCGCAGGCTCCAGTCGGGCTGCGGGAGCCGGGGGCGCACGACGAGGAGCAGCACCGCGAGCAGCGCGAGCACGCCCACGACGACGGCCGGGCCGAACCAGGGCACGTCGCGCACCGTGTCGGTGAAGTCGAGCTGGGCGACGTGCAGCCAGTACTCCTGGGGCAGCTTGATGACGACCCAGATCGTCGCGGCGGTGAGGATCCAGGACCGCAGCGAGACCCGGAGCGGGTTCCACCTGGTCCGGACGAGCTCGTAGGCGATGAAGAAGTACTCGAAGGTGTTGGGGAACAGCAGCAGCACCGCCCGCCATCCGGTGAGCTCGAAGAGGACCACCCCGACCATCCGATAGAAGAACAGGAAGCGGGCGACGCCCATCGCGGGAAGGCTCGTCCAGTTCCGCATGGACGACAGGAAGGCCATCGCCAGGTAGAAGTTGTCCATGGCCTTGTCGTAGCCCTGGTAGCCCGGCGGGTCGAAACCGAAGGACTGGAAGATCGTCTGGTCCGCTGCGTCCAACACCAGACAGGCCAGCAGCGCCGGCAGCGGATACTTCGGGATGAACAGCGGCAACACGAACCGCGCCGCGACGACCAGCCAGAAGACGGTCGCAACCTCCGGGCTCATGTCCCGATCCTCCCAGGGCTCCGGCGAGGTCGGCGACGCGCCGTCGGCGTGGCGCCGTCGGTGGGGCGCCGTCACCACCGGCGGGGCAGGCTGGGAGGACACGACGCGGAAGGACCCGCCACATGACCTTCACCTCCGACTCCGTGCCCGACCTGACCGGGCGTACGGCGGTCGTCACCGGCGCCAACGGCGGCCTCGGCCTGCAGACGGCGACGGTGCTGGCCGCCAGGGGTGCCCACGTGGTGATGGCGGCGCGCGACCAGGAGAAGGCCGCCCGAGCCGTCGACGAGGTCAGGGCGGCGACCTCGGACGCGTCGCTCGAGCTCGTCGAGCTCGACCTCGCCTCGCAGGCCTCGGTGCGCCGCGCGGCCGAGCAGATCCGCGCGAGCCACGAGCGGCTCGACATCCTGGTCAACAACGCCGGCCTGATGGCGACGCCGCAGCGGCAGACCGAGGACGGCTTCGAGATGCAGCTGGGCGTCAACCACCTCGGCCACTGGACCCTGACCGCCCTGCTCATGCCGGCGATCTTGGCCGCCCCGCGGGCCCGCGTCGTCACCGTCACCTCGATGGCGATGATGGCCGGGCGCCGGGTCCGTCCCGACGACCCGCACCAGCAGGAGCGCTACGACCCGTGGCAGGCCTACGGCACCTCCAAGCTCGCCAACTACGAGTTCGCCCTCGGCCTGCACCGCACGTTGGAGCGGGCCGGTGCCGACGCCCTCAGCCTGGCCGCCCACCCGGGCCTCACCCACAGCGACCTGCAGACGCGCACCGTCCGCGAGGGCGGCGGCGGCCGATCCGGGCCCTTCTGGGCGTGGGCGGCCCGCTACACCGGGATGAGCCTGGAGGACGGCGCGATGCCCCAGATCCGGGCGGCGACCGACCCGGCGGCCGCGAGCGGCGAGCTCTACGGCCCGCTGTTCGTCACCCGCGGCCCGGCCGTCAAGGTGCCGCACCCGCGTCGCACGTCCGACCGGGTGCTCGACAGCCTGTGGGCGTTCTCCGAGCGGGAGACCGGGGTCGCGCTGGAGGTGTGAGAAGCGCCGCTGCCGCGAGCCGCCCCGCGAGGGATAATGGGGGCATCAGCCCCGAGGGGCGCGCGGATCGGAGGGCGTCATGTCTTCGCACTCGACAGACCTCGACCGGGATCTCGGCACGACGCTGCGGCAGCGTCGCGTCGAGCTGAGAGCGGCGATGAGCGACCTGGAGCTCGCCCTGGCCGCTCCGTCCAACGGCCAGGCCGGCCGCTGGGCGGAGCAGGTGCGGGCCGCCGTCCGGGGGCTGGAGGTCGGCCTGCGGGAGCACATCGCGGTGACGGAGGGGCCCGACGGACTCCACCGCGAGCTCGTCGTCGCGGCCCCACGACTGTCCGGACCGGTCGCCCAGCTGACCGCGGAGCACGAGACGATGCAGGAGCAGGTGGCCGCGCTGCTCGACCTCGTCGGCGGTCCGGACGTCGACGTCCGCGCGGTGCGCGACGCGGGCACCGCGGTGCTCAACCTCCTGATGGGCCACCGGCAGCGCGGCGCCGACCTGGTCTACGAGGCCTACGAGTTCGACGTCGGCGGCAGCGGCTGACCCGCGCCGCGAGGGCCACCGGCCGGGGCCCACACGCCGGGCCGGACACCGAAACACGGTCGTGACATCCACGGCCTAGGGTCTGGCCATGGGCATCAAGGTGTCGATCGAGCACCGGACGACGTACACCTTCGACCGGCGCGTCTCGCTGGGCCCGCACTCGGTGCGGCTGCGGCCGGCGCCGCACTCGCGGACGCCGATCGAGGCCTACTCGATGACCGTCATCCCCGAGGAGCACTTCCTCAACTGGCAGCAGGACCCGTTCGGCAACCACGTCGCCCGGCTGGTGTTCCCGGAGAAGACCGACCGGCTGGAGGTCGTGATCGGGCTGATCGCCGACCTCCAGGTGATCAACCCGTTCGACTTCTTCGTCGAGGAGTGGGCCGAGCACTACCCGTTCCCGTACGGCGACCAGGCCGTCGACCTCGAGCCCTACCTGCGCAGCGTCCCCGAGCCCGGCGGCCCCTCCGGGGTGAGTGCCGGCCCGGGCCCCTTGGTCCGAGCCCTCGTCGACAGGCTCGGCGACCTCGGCGGCCGCCCGATCGTCGACCTGCTCTGGCACGTCAACAAGACCGTCCACGACGCCGTCGGCTACACCATCCGCCTCGAGCCCGGCGTGCAGACGCCCGACGAGACGCTGCAGATCGGCATCGGCTCGTGTCGTGACTCCGCCTGGCTGCTGGTCAGCGTGCTGCGCGAGCTGGGCCTGGCCGCGCGCTTCGTCTCCGGCTACCTCGTCCAGCTCGCGGCCGACCAGGAGGCCCTCGACGGCCCCAGCGGCCCGACCGCCGACTTCACCGACCTGCACGCCTGGACCGAGGTGTTCGTGCCCGGCGCCGGTTGGATCGGTCTCGACCCGACCTCCGCGCTGTTCGCGGGGGAGGGGCACATCCCGCTGTCCGCGACGCCGCACCCCACCAGCGCCGCGGCGATCACCGGGCTGGTCGACCCGTGCGAGTCGACCCTCGACTACGCCAACGTCGTCACCCGCTTCCACGAGGACCCGCGGGTCACCCTGCCCTACACCCCCGACCAGTGGCACCGCGTGCAGCACGTCGGCGAGCTGGTCGACGAGCGGCTGGCCGAGGCCGACCTCGAGCTCACCATGGGCGGCGAGCCGACCTTCGTGTCGATCGACGACATGGAGAGCCCGCAGTGGAACACCGACGCCGACGGACCCGAGAAGCGCGAGCTGGCCACCGACCTGGCGCGGCGGCTGGGCGAGGTGTTCGGGCTCGGCGCCGTGGTCCAGCGCGCCCAGGGCAAGTGGTACCCGGGCGAGCCGCTGCCCCGTTGGCAGATCGCCCTGCTCTGGCGCACCGACGGCGTCGCGCTGTGGCAGCACCCCGAGCTGCTCGCCGACCCGTGGGCCGACGAGCCCGACGACGAGGCCGACCGGGCGGCCGAGCTGCTCGCGGCGGCGCTGACCGAGCGCCTCGGGCTGCCGCTCGACCAGGTCGTGGCGGCCCACGAGGACCCGCTCGCCACCCTCGTAGCCGACGTACGCCGGCCGGCCGGCGACCCGCCCGACGCGGACGAGCCGACCCTCGCCGACGTGGCGAGGCTCGACGAGGCGGCCGGCGACCCGGTCGCGTGGGTGCTCCCGCTCCACCCCGACGAGGAGGGCGAGGGCGCCTGGGTGAGCCCGCAGTGGCGCTTCCGGCGGGGCCGGCTGGTGCTGCTCCCCGGCGACTCCCCGGCGGGCCTGCGCCTCCCGCTCGACTCGGTGTCCTGGGTGGACCCACGCGTCGACCCGGAGCCGTCGTACCTCCACGAGCGCGAGCCGCTCGGCCACGGCCGCCCGCACGCCAGGGTGCTCCCGGTCGACGAGGCCGCCGACGCGCCCCGCACCGCCCTGGTCGTCGAGGCTCGCGACGGCTTCGTCCATCTCTTCCTCCCGCCGCTGGACCACCTCGACGACTTCGCGGCCCTGCTCGCCCTGGTCGACGAGACCGTCGCCGACGTCCGCGTCCCCCTCGTCATCGAGGGCTACGGCCCGCCGCCCGACCCCCGCGTCGTCTCGCTGATGGTCACGCCCGATCCGGGCGTCATCGAGGTCAACCTGCAGCCGACCGCGTCCTGGGGCGAGCTCACCCGGGTCACCGAGCTGCTCTACGACGTGGCCCGCCAGGCCCGGCTCGGCACCGAGAAGTTCGACCTCGACGGCCTCCACACCGGCACCGGCGGTGGCAACCACCTGACGCTGGGCGGGCCCGCGCCCGAGCGCTCGCCGATGCTGCAGCGCCCCGACCTGCTGGTCAGCATGCTCACCTGGTGGCAGCACCACCCGAGCCTGTCGTTCCTGTTCTCCGGCCGCTTCGTCGGCCCGACCAGCCAGGCGCCGCGGGTCGACGAGGGGCGGCCCGAGTCGCTCTACGAGCTGGAGATCGCCTTCGCCGAGATCGAGCGGCTCACCCGCGACGACGGCGAGTGCCCGCCGTGGGTGGTCGACCGGGCGCTGCGCCACCTGCTCACCGACCTGACCGGCAACACCCACCGGGCGGAGTTCTGCATCGACAAGCTCTACAGCCCCGACTCCTCGCGGGGCCGCCTCGGGCTGCTGGAGCTGCGCGGCTTCGAGATGCCGCCGCACGCCCAGATGGGGCTGGTGCAGGCGCTGCTGGTGCGGGCGCTGGTGGCGCGCTTCGCGGAGTCGCCGTACGTCGCCCCGCTGATCCGCTGGGGCACCGAGCTGCACGAGCGCTTCCTGTTGCCCTATGGGGCGGAGGCCGACATCGCCGAGGTCGTCGCCGACCTGCGCGCCCACGGCTTCCCGCTGGAGGAGGAGTGGTTCGCGCCGTTCCTGGAGTTCCGCTTCCCTCGCATCGGCACCGTCGTGCGCGGTGGCGTCGAGCTCGAGCTGCGCCAGGCCATCGAGCCGTGGCGGGTGCTCGGCGAGGAGGCCACCGGCACCGGAACCGCCCGCTACGTCGACTCCTCGGTCGAGCGGCTCCAGGTGCGCGTCTCCTCCGCGGTGCCCGGCCGGCACGCGGTCACCTGCAACGGCGTCCCGCTCCCGCTGACCCCGACGGGCCGCACCGGCGAGCTGGTCGCGGGGGTGCGCTACCGCGCCTGGCAGCCGCACTCCGCGCTGCACCCGACCATCGGCGTCCACTCCCCGTTGCAGTTCGATGTCGTCGACCTGTCCCGCCGTCTCTCGCTCGGCGGCTGCACCTACCATGTGGTGCACCCCGGGGGTAGGTCCTACGACGTGCCCCCCGTCAACGCCCAGGAGGCGGAGGCGCGGCGGGCCAGCCGTTTCGAGGAGCGTGGGTTCATGACCGGGGAGGTCGACGTGGCGGCCGTCGAGGCCGAGGCGCGCCGCACCCGGTCCGCCGAGTACCCCCACACCCTCGACCTGCGACGCCAGGTCCCGAGGGCGTGGGGCGGCTAGCGTGACGGCAGCGTTCCTCGGCCCCTACCGCGACGCGGTCGGCAGCCGCTACGACGAGCTCGTCGGCGCCGACGGCGACCCGCGACCCGGCTGGGAGACGCTCGCCCTCGACACCTGGGACGCCGAGTCCTTCCGCGCCGCCCGCAGCCAGGCCCACCGCCTGCTCGAGGACGACGGCGTCACCTACAACCCGCTGCCGGCCACCGCCACCGGCGACGCGCTCGCCCGCCGGGGCGGGCTGACCGAGTGGCGGCTCGACCCGCTGCCGACGGTCCTCACCCACGACGAGTGGTCCGACCTCGAGCGCGGGGCGAGCCAGCGCGCGCGGCTGCTCGAGGCGGTGCTCGCCGACCTCTACGGCCCGCGCCGGCTGCTCACCTCGCGGCTGGTGCCGCCCGAGCTCCTCTGGCGGCTCGACGGCTACGTCCGCCCCGCCTGGGGGCTGCCCGCCGGCCGGCCCCGGCTGGTCGTCGCCGCCACCGACGTGGGCCGCGCCGCCGACGGATCGTGGCGGGTGATCAGCGACCGCGCCCAGGCGCCGTCGGGGCTGGGCTACGCCATGGAGAACCGGCGAGTGGTGGCCCGGCTGCTCCCCGACGCCTACCAGTCGGCCGAGCTGCACCGGCTGACGGCGTACTTCGGGGTCGTGCGCGACGCGCTGACCGACCTGGCGGCGCCCGGCATCGAGGGCCCGCGGGTCGTGGTGCTCACCCCCGGCCGGCACAGCGAGACCGCGTTCGACCAGGCCTACATCGCCTCCCTGCTGGGCTTCCCCCTGGTGACCGGCGCCGACCTCGAGATGCGCGAGGGGCGGGTCTGGACCCGCGAGCTCGACGGCCGCCGGCCGGTCGACGTGGTGCTGCGCCGCGTCGACGACGTGTGGTGCGACCCGCTGGAGCTGCGGCCCGACTCCGAGCTGGGCGTGCCCGGCTTCCTCGAGGCCTGCCGGCGCGGGGCGGTCGTCTGCGCCAACGGCTTCGGCGCGGGGCTGGTCGAGTCGCCGGCGTTCGCGCCGCTGCTCCCGGCCCTGTGCGAGGCGCTGCTCGACGAGAGCCTGCTGCTGCCGTCGGCCGACGCCTGGTGGGGCGGCACCCCCGCCGGGCTCGACCATCTGGTCTCCCACCTCGACCGGCTGGTGATCCGGCCGGTCAACCCCGGCCGCGACCGTGGCGCCTTCGGGCCCGGGCTCAGCGAGGAGGAGCGCGAGGGCTGGCGCGACCGGCTGCGGGCCGACCCGGGCGGCTACGTCGGCCAGGAGGTGCTACCGCTCTCGACGACACCGACCGTCGCCGGCTTCGGGCTGGGCGCGCGACCGCTGACGCTACGGCTGTTCGGGGTCGCCCACCGGTCGTCGTACGCCGTGCTGCCGGGGGCCCTGGGCCGGATCGTGCCCGACACGTTCGACGCCGCCACCGGTCGCCGCGAGCGGGTGCCGCTCAGCAAGGACGTCTGGGTGCTCAAGGCGGGCGAGGGGGCGGGCGGCCTCCCCGGTCCGGCCGAGCACGCCGTCGCCGCGCCGGCGGGCGTGCCGATGGTGCCGCACGCCCTGGAGAACCTCTACTGGATGGGCCGCTACACCGAGCGTGCCGAGGGCACCACCCGGCACCTGCTGGCGCTGCGCCGGCTCGCGACCGAGCTCCCCGTCTGGTACGCCGACCCGGGGCGTGGTGCGGTCGACGTGCTGGCGCGGGCGCTCACCCACGCGACCGCGACCTATCCCG
The DNA here is from genome assembly GCA_030432975.1 of Actinomycetes bacterium. GTDB lineage: Bacteria > Actinomycetota > Actinomycetes > Propionibacteriales > Nocardioidaceae > Nocardioides. Next base: position 41,777 of record JAUILS010000002.1, on the reverse strand, counting down.
GCTTCGTCGGCGAGACGGCCGTCGCCGACTCCGCCCTCGACGCCGAGCTGCGTGCGCTGCTGGTCGACGAGAGCCGCCCGGGCTCGGTCGCGCAGGCCATCGAGGCGCTCACCGGCGCGACCGGCGCCGTGCGCGACCAGCTGTCCACCGACGTCTTCACGGTCATCGGCGGGATCGACCGCGCCCTCGACGGGCTCGCCGAGGCCCCCGTCGTCCGCGGCCCGCAGATCCTCGACGCCGGCAGCCAGGTGCTCTCCGGCACCCTCGCGCTGGCCGGCATCACCGTCGAGAACATGGTCCACGATGTCGGATGGCACCTCCTCGACATCGGTCGCGGCATCGAGCGCGCCACCCAGCTGACCACGCTGGTGAAGTGGACGATGGGGGAGGCGCAGCCGCTGTGGATCGAGCGGCACCTCGTCACGTCGGTGCTCACCGCCGCCGAGAGCGTCCTCACCCACCGCCGCCGGTCGGCCGGCACGCAGGGCGTCGAGACGATGCTCGACCTCCTGCTGCTCGACGAGAGCAACCCGCGGTCGGTCGCCTTCCAGCTCAACCGGGTCCGCGCCGACCTCGGCCGGCTCCCCGGCGGCGGCCGCGTCGAGCGGGTCACCGCACGGCTCGACGAGCTGGCGGGGCTGCTCGCCTCGCACACCGGCCCCCAGCTCGCCGCGCCCACCGCCGCCGAGGGCGACGTCGAGCACTTCCACCTGGCGCGGCGCGAGGCGCTGGTCGAGGTCTGCGGGCAGCTCGAGCAGGGGCTGGCCGCGCTGTCCGACGCGGTGGCGGCCACCTGGTTCTGGCACCCGGTCGCGCCCCGGCCGCTCGGCCCGGCGCTGCGGCTGCGGGCGACGGGGGTGGCGTCATGAGCCGGCGCTACCAGGTCTCCCATGTGACGACGTACACCTACGACGACGACGTCACCGACTCCTTCGGCCTCGCCTACTGCCGGCCGCGCGACGGTGGCGGCCAGGCCGTGGTCGAGCACGAGCTGTGGACCGACCCCGGGCACGCCGACCTCGGCGGCCACCTCGACGCGCAGGGCAACCACGCGACGTACTTCCACGTCACCGAGCCGCACCGCACCCTCCGGGTCGGCGCCCGCTCGGTCGTCGACTGCGGCCTCGAGGAGCCCGATCCGGCTCGGGCCGAGGTGCGCTGGGAGGACGCCCGCCCGCTCGGCCGCGGCGACCTGCCCGAGGCGGCGCTGGTCGCGGAGGTGACGCTGGGCTCGCCGCTGGTCGACCTCGGCCCCGAGGTCCACGAGTACGCCGGCCGGTCGCTGACCCCCGGCCGCCCGCTGGTCGAGGCGGTGCTCGACCTGGTGCACCGCATCCACGACGAGTTCGACTACGACCCCGAGGCCACCAGCGTCAGCACCCGCGTGCCCGAGGTGCTGCGGCTGCGCGGCGGGGTCTGTCAGGACTTCGCCCACGTCGCCATCGCCGGGCTGCGCAGCCACGGCCTCGCTGCCCGCTACGTCAGCGGCTATCTGGCCACCGACCCGCCGCCGGGGCAGCCGCGGCTGGTCGGCGCCGACGCCACCCACGCCTGGGTGCAGTGCTGGATCCCCGGCCACGGCTGGCTGTCGGTCGACCCCACCAACGACACCGAGACCGGCGACCGGCACATCGCCGTCGCGTGGGGCCGCGACTACGCCGACGTGCCGCCGGTGAAGGGCGTCATCTTCACCGAGGCGACCGAGTCGACGATGGCCGTGGAGGTGGACGTGGTGCCGGTCTCGGACGGGGACCCGGCCGGGCAGCCGGGCGGGCAACCCACCACCCCGTAGGGTCGTCCGGTGCGTTCCTTCACCTGCGTCTGCGGCCAGACGCTCGCCTACGAGAACACCGTCTGCCTGCGCTGCGGCCGCGCCCTCGGCTACTCCCGTGTCGAGCGCGACCTGCGGCCCCTCGACGGGCTCGCCGGGTGCGTCAACCTCGACCTCAACGGATGCAACTGGATCCCCGACGTCGCCGGCGAGCAGTGCTTCGCCTGCTCGCTCACCCGCACCCGGCCGAACGACGGCGACCTCGAGGGCCTGCCGCAGTACTACCGGGCTGAGCAGGCCAAGCGGCGGCTGCTCTACGAGCTCGACCGGATCGGGCTGCCCGTGGAGCCGCACGACCCTGACACCGAGCGGGGGCTGGCCTTCGACCTTCTCTCCAGCGTCGCCGAGGACGTCACCACCGGCCACGCCAACGGCATCATCACCCTCGACCTGGCCGAGGGCGACACCGTGCACCGCGAGAAGGTCCGGCTCGACCTGGGCGAGACCTACCGCACCCTGCTCGGTCACTTCCGCCACGAGATCGGCCACTACTACTGGACGGTGCTGGTCGAGGGAGGCGACGTCGAGGCCTTCCGCGCCGTCTTCGGTGACGAGCGGGCGTCGTACGCCGACGCGGTCGACCGTCACTACGCCCAGGGACCGCCCGCCGGCTGGGAGGAGAGCTTCGTGTCGGCGTACGCCACGATGCATCCCTGGGAGGACTTCGCCGAGACCTTCGCCCACGTGCTGCACATCCGCGACGCGCTCGAGACCGCGCATCAGACCGGCCTCAGCGTCGACCCGCAGCTCGCCACCCGCGACTTCGGCGACGTCGTCGGCGGCACCTGGGTCCCGCTCTCCGCGGCGCTCAACCAGATGAACCGCTCGCTCGGCCACGGCGACCTCTACCCGTTCGTGCTCGCCCCCGCCGTCGTCGACAAGATGGTCTGGGTGGACGCGCTGCTGCGCTGATCTTCGGCGGGCGGCGGTGGCCGGGCTTGTCCTGCTCGACTCCGGCTCGTCGGCGCCGTCTCATGGTGCGGCACCGCCACCAAGACACATCCGGACGGTGGGGAGTCGGCCATACGGGTTGGTACGACGTACCAGACACGTCGTACTGACCCGTATCCGCTGGCCACCGGGCTCAGGCGCGCTGACGTCATACGTTCCGGCTGTCCCGGCGACCGCCACGTATGACTTCCCCGTGACGCGTGTGGCCCATATCGCCGTCTAGCCTGCGCCCCCGCTCTGCCCTACCGCCGCGTGCGCCCGCGGCCGTATTTCAGCAAGGGAGGGCAAGATTGGATCCGGCGGCGCCGCCATCCGCGCAACGCGACCCTTTTTGGGCGTCGGCACCCGGACGAGACAATCAGCGTGAGACTTCCTGGGACTCGGACGATGGGAGCGATCATGGAGAGTGCGAACAGCAGGCCCGATGACATGTCAACGCGAGCGCATCAGCTACGGGTCAAGATGGAGCTTGTCGAACTCGCTTCGTGGTCACGGACTGGGCCGCATGCGCGGCGCGCGGGGCGGTGGGCATCCGCAGCGCTGTGGACTGCTTGGGCGGCAGCTTTCGCCGCGGCTATCAGCACATTGACGGTTGTCGCGGACCACACGGCCTGGGCGGCGGCGCTCACCATTGCAGCGGCGGGCCTTTCGACGTTCATTGCCGCTGTCAAACCGGCCGAGCGTGCGGGTGCCCACAACTCCTCTCGCGTCGGCTTTGAGGCCGTCCAAGACGCAATGCGCGACTCAAACTACGACCTACCTCGAACGGGTCCTACCGCCACGGATCTCCGGGTGGCTCAGAAGTTGTACGACTCCGCCTACGCACGCTTCACAGAATTGAAGAAGACCTCCCCGGCCGTTGATCCCGATCATTTCCCCGGGTGAGCCCACCTGGGCACCCGGAGCAACCTCGAGGAATTGGTGGACGCGGTGCCCCGCGATCAGCTCTGAGGGGCCGCTCGCGGAGTTGCGGGGAATCCTGCCACTTCCATCCGCCGCGACGGCGGCCATGTACTACCGCGGCCTGCTGGGCTGGCCGCTGGGGGCGGCGTTCAGGAGCCGCGGTCGACGATGCGGCGGTGGTCGATCCGAGGCACGACTACTTCGTGCGTGCCCTCGTTGATGCGACACAGAACCCGATAGGTACCGCGCCGCCCGGAGCAGATGCCGGCCAGGTCGCCACGAAGCGGCTTCCCCACGCGCTGCGGGTGCTCCATCAAGGCGTCGGTCAGGAACCGGATGACTGCTGCCGCGACGGCCTCGGGCAGTTGTCCCTGAATCGCTTGAACGGCGGGCGGGGTCAGGACGAGCTCGTCGGGCCCGTCGGTGGTCACGGTCGCAGCGACCGGATGGCGTCGCTGCGGCGCAGCTTTGCGCAAGCCGTTGCCCCGAGCCCAGGGGCCGGTGCGGACTCCTCCTTTAGGTCGACACAAGACCGGCCGCGGGACCGATCCGTGCGGCAAGCCCGGCCACCAGGCTTGACGCCATGATCACTGTCGAATCACTCACCCGGAGGTACGCCGGCTTCACGGCCGTCGACGACGTCTCCTTCACCGCCCGGCCCGGCCGCGTCACGGGCTTCCTCGGCCCCAACGGCGCCGGCAAGTCCACCACCCTGCGGGTCGTCGTCGGGCTGACCGCACCGACGGCCGGCTCCGCCACCATCGACGGCGTCCGCTTCGCCGACCTCCCCAACCCCGGCCGGGAGGTCGGGGTCCTGCTGGACGCCTCCGCCCAGCACGCCGGCCGCACCGGACGCGAGATCCTCACGCTCGCCTCGGACACCATGGGCCTGCCTCGGCGACGGGTCGACGAGATGGTCGAGCTGGTCGGGCTGACGCCCACCGAGGCGAAGCGGCGCGTGCGCAACTACTCCCTCGGGATGCGGCAGCGCCTCGGCCTCGCCACCGCGCTGCTCGGCGACCCCAGGGTGCTGATCCTCGACGAGCCGGCCAACGGCCTCGACCCCGCCGGCATCAGGTGGATGCGCGACCTGCTGGCGGGCTTCGCGCAGCGGGGTGGCACCGTGCTGCTCTCCTCCCACCTGCTCCACGAGGTCGAGGTCGTCGCCGACGACCTGGTCGTCATCGGCAACGGCAGGATCGTCGCGTCCGGCAGCAAGGACGAGCTCCTGGCCGCGGCGGGCACCCTGGCCCGGTCGACGTCGCCCCGAGACCTCGCGCACGCGCTCGAGCAGGCCGGGATCCCCAGCACCCTCGCCGGCGACGGCTCCCTGCGCACCGACGCCGACCCTGCCACGGTCGGAGCGGTGGCGCTGGCCGCCGGCGTCGCCCTCACCGAGCTCCGGTCCGCCGAGGCCGCCGGGCTCGAGGACATGTTCCTGTCCCTCACGGCCGACACCCAGCGCGAAGGAGCAGCCGCATGACCGCCACCACCGTCCCCCCGACCACCACCGACGCCGCCCCGTCAGGCCGCGCCGCTCCGGCCATCCCGACCGCCCGGCTCGTGCGGATCGAGCTGCGCAAGATGTTCGACACCCGCGCGGGGTTCTGGATGCTCATCAGCATCGGCGCGCTGTCGCTCCTCGCCACCGGCGCGGTCATCGTGTTCGCCCCCGACAGCTCCGTGACCTATGCGCGCTTCACGTCCGCGATCGGCCTCCCCATGTCGGTGATCCTCCCGATGATCGCGATCCTGGCCGTCACCAGTGAGTGGAGCCAGCGCAGCGGGCTGACGACGTTCACCCTCGTGCCGAGTCGCGGCCGGGTGATCGGGGCCAAGGCGATGGCCACGGCCCTGGTCGGCGTGGGCTCGATGCTGGTGGCGTTCGCCGTGGGCGCGGTCGGCAACCTGGCCGGCTCCGCGATCGCCGGCGTCGACACCGTCTGGGACGTGTCGCTCTCGGCAGCCCCTCAGATCGTGCTCGGCAACCTGGTCGGGATGGCGATCGGCTTCACCCTGGGCGTGGTGCTGAGGGCCTCGGCGCCGGCGATCGTCGGCTACTTCGTGGTCTCCCTCGTGCTGCCCGGGGTCCTCGAGCTGCTCGCCCTGGTGCGTGAGTGGTTCTCCGACCTCCAGCCGTGGATCGACTGGAACGACACCCAGGTGGCGCTCTTCGAGGGCACCACGAACACGGGTGAGGAGTGGGCGATGCTCGCCTCGACCACCGCGATCTGGATCGTCGTACCCCTCGCCATCGGGCTGACGACGCTCCGCCGCTCCGAGATCAAGTAGGCCCCGCGGCCCCTCCCGCGGGAGGGGCACCTCCTCCCCAGGTCCGCGCCGTCGGTGCGGCCCACCTCCGGCCGCGCCGCGCCCCGGAGCCCTCTCGAAAGGAACCCCATGGACCGCCCACCTCGACTCATCGCCGCGCTCGGCTTCGTCGCCGTCCTCGCGACGGCGATGCTGGTCAGCGGGTCCAGCTCGGCTGACCCGTCAACGGTCGCCGCAGCGCCGGACCCGGCGTCGCCGTCGCTGGCGTACGCCGACCGTGGCCCGCGAGCCGTCGGCTACCGCGTCTTCACCGTCCCCGGCGGCCACCACCACCGCCTGACGCTGCGCGCGTGGTATCCCACCTCCCGGTCCGACAACGCGCCCGCGAGCATCACCTACACCGCGCCCAACAAGTTCGACGAGCAGTTCACGCCGGGCACGGTCATCACCTCCGAGGGCCGGGCGATCCGCAACGCCCGACCGCGCCGCCACGGCGGGCCCTACCCCCTGGTGGTCCTCTCCCACGGCTACGGCCTCAGCCCGATCGTCTACAGCGCGCTGGCCGAGCACTACGCCTCCCGCGGCTACATCGTGCTCGGGCCCGAGCACCGCGAGATCTTCGACGGCTCGCTCACCGGGTTCTGGAAGGCCTTGGTCGACCGGCCCGCCGACATCCGTCGGGCCATCGACCACGCCGAGCGTCTCACCCGGCCGCGGGCGCCCCTCGCGGGGTTGGTCGACCTGGACCACATCGCCGTGGTGGGCCACTCCTACGGCGGCTACACCGCCCTCGCCGCCGGTGGCGCCCGGTTCGACTTCGACGCCTACCGCGCGCGGTGCTCCGGGCTGACCGAGGAGGATCCCCTCAGGTTCTTCTGCGACCCCGTCCTCCCCCGGGAGGCGGACATGGCCGCCCGGGCCGGACTTCCCGAGGTGCCCTCCGGCCTGTGGCCCTCCCTCGGCGACCCGCGGGTGACGTCGGTCGTCTCCATGGCCGGCGACGCCTACCCGTTCGACGAGCGCGGCCTCGGGGAGCTGACGGTCCCCGTGCTGGCGCTCGGCGGCACGGTCGACGACGGTACGCCGTACACGTGGGGTGCCCAGCTTGCCTACGACCACGCGGGCAGCGAGAGCAGGTCGCTGGTCAGCTTCCCCGGTGCCGGCCACATGATCTTCCTCGACTCGTGCGAGGGCCTGCCCTGGACCCAGGACTCGTTCTGGCGCGACGCGCTGTGCGCCGACGCGGTGTGGGAGGAGCGACCCCTCGACGTCGTCGCGCACTACACCACGGCGTTCCTCCGCGACACGCTCGACGACGACCCACGAGCGAGGGCGGCCCTGGCGGGTGACCAGCCTCCCCTCGTGGACGTGGAGTACGCCACCACCCGTGTGCCCTGAGTGCTCGGCGACGTACGGCGCGGGCGCCCGGCTGTCAGGGCGCCCGCGCTAGCGTCGAGGGGGTGGTGTGGGCACGGATGGCCGCGGCGGTCGTGACGGCGACCGTCGTCTCCGCGTGTGCGGACGCCGGTCGCGGGGCCGGCGAGCCGGCCGCGGAGCACGGCTCACGGCAGCCCGCCGCCGCGCCGGCGATGCGGCCGCCTCCGTCCTCGGCACCCGCCCCGACGCCCACCCCCGAGGCCGATCCCGAACCCCCGCGTGCCGGCAGCCCGCAGCGCGCCACGATGGCGATCCCCACCATCGGTGTGGCGGGTCTGACGGTGGTGCCCTACCGCGGCCGCACCGACGACGCCCCGGGCACCGTGATCCAGGACCGCGGGCGCGCCGCCAGCCCGCACGGGCCGCGCGGCGGCGTCGGCCCGGGCGGCGTCGGCAACTACCAGGTCACCGCCCACCGCACCTCCTCGACTCGCGCGTTCGCCCGGCTCCCCGAGCTGCGCCGCGGCGACCGCGTCGTGGTCACCACGCGTCAGGTCCGCTACGTCTACCGGATCGTGCAGACCCGGCAGACCTCGTTCCGATCGGCCGCCTCGCTGGCCGCCCAGCGGGCCGCGGTCCCGGGCCGGCCCGGCGCCCGTCCGACACGCGCGATGATCACGCTCTCCACCTGCGCGACGCCGGAGGACCGCGCGGCCGGGAACTACTGGTCGGACCGGTTCGGCAACCCCGAGCACCGGATCGACAAGATCGGGGTATTGGTCCGGTGGAGCCTGCGTCCGCAGGCCGGGTGACCCGATCCGACTCGAGGAGCCGATGGACCGCACCCTGCTGAGCGTGGCGTTCGTCGCCGTCGTGGTGGCCTACGCCGTGCTGTCGACCGTCTGGGTCAGCCACGAGCCCGGGTGGTACGCCGCCCTGGACAAGCCGTCGTTCCAGCCGCCCGACCTCGTCTTCGGTGTCATCTGGCCGTTGAACTTCCTGGCCCTCGCGGGCACCGGACTCGTCGTCGCGCAGCAGGCGACCACCGGCGCCGGGCTGCGCATCCTGGGGGTGCTGGTCGTCTCCGTGGTGCTGGCCCTGGCCTGGGCCTACCTCTTCTACGTGCCGCACCGGCTCGATGCGGCCGCCTGGTCGCTGGCCGGCGCCGCGGTCCTGACCTGGCTGCTGCTCGTGCTCGAGGCGCGCGTCGCCTGGTGGCTGGGCGCCCTGCTGACGCCGTACGCCTGCTGGCTGAGCATCGCCACGGCGCTGGCCTTCGGCTACGCGCGTCTCAACCCGAGCGGTTGACGGTCAGCCGCGGAGCAGCGCGGCCAAGCCGTCGCAGTCGGCGACGGTCAGGGTGATCCCCGGGTGGGGGAGCATCCCGAACGGCGCGATCGCCGGCACCGGCTCGTGGAGCTGCACGCACACGCCCCGGTCGCCGTTGGTCGCGAACGTGACGCCCTGGTCGGAGAAGGACAGATGGGCAGGCCCGGCCGTCTTCAGCCAGGCGTAGTCATGGGTGACGCAGACCTGGGCGATGTTGCTCCGCGGCGTGCTGAACCGCCAGAGGCCGAACCGAGCCGTGAGGTGCTCGTCGTCCACGTCGACGTACGCCGTCCACGGCGTCACGCCGAACGCCGCCGCGGGCAGGCGATAGCTCGGGGCGAAGAGGAACGGGAAGCGGCTGGCCGACATGCCCCGATCGTGACACGTCACACCAGCCGCCTCGCGATCTCACGACGGGGTCATCACGCGCACCCGCAACGGCCGCGCCTCCTGGTCCCACATCAGCACGGCGTCGCCGGCCGGGGTGACCTGCGACAGGGTCGACTCCAGCACGTCGACTCCCGTGTCGGGCTGCACCGTCGTCGTGGCATGCCAGTCCCCGTCGGCGGGTCGATAGGCCGCCCACAGGCCGTAGCTGCCCCAGGCGGCGAACATGTCGCCGGCGGCGTTCACGGCCGCGGTCGGCAGCGAGTTGCCGCCGGGGTCGGCCAGGGTCACGGGTGACAGCCAGACGTTCTTGCCGACCCGGCGGGCGACATCGATGCGACCGTTGGGCCGGTTGTAGACGACGACGGCATCCCCATGCCGGTTGCTCGCGAACGACCACTCCTGCACATGAGCGTCCGCGGGCGTCGCCAGGATCGGGATCTGCCACCCCGCCACGGGCGACCAGAGCGCCGTCCGCACCGCGCCGGCTCTGCGAATCGCCACGGTCACCTCCGTGAAGCGGTTGACTTCGAGTCCGCCGAGCTGGCCGATGCCGACCCGCACCGGGGCGATCCACGAGCCGTCGAGCCGGCGGTCGCGCACCTTCACCGCGGTCGGACCGTCGACGGGTGTGCGGCTGAAGGCCACCCAGGCACGTCCGGTGGGGCCGAAGGCCACCAGGGGTCCGGTGGCGTTCGAGGCGGGGGTCAGGCCGACGACGCCGCGCCACGGACCGCGGACCGGCCGGAAGACGGTCTGGATCTTGGGCAACGTCCGGTTGCTCCACTCCCAGGCGACCAGGGTCGCGCCCTTCGGGTGGACAGCGAGCGCGAGGTTGGCGACCCCTCGGACGTCACCCCCGTCGGGGTAGCCGGGGGCCGCCTTGTCGGCCGACAGGTGGACGGGCTTGCCCCAGGGCTTGCCGACCACCTTGCGGGCCGCCCACACCCCGGTCGTCAGGCCGGTCCGCTCCCGCTCCCAGGCGACGGTGACGGTGCCCTTGGCGTCGACGCCGACGACCGGGTTGTTGCCGCGCCCGATCGTCACGGGGTCCTTCCAGGTGCCGGCGGCGGTACGCCGCGCGACCTTGATGCTGTGCGGCCAGGTCTTGGTCGATGCCCACACCGCGAACGTGGCGCCGCGGGAGTCGACGGTCATCGCCTCACCCCACGGGTTGCGTTCGAAGCGCTGCACCGGACCCCAGGTGTCCTCGGCCGCGACCGCGCCGACGGCCGGCGAGGCTGGCGCCGGACCGGCCGCAGCGACCGGGGGCGCCCCCACCACCCCCTGCCCGAGTGCGGCCACCGTCAGCAGACAGAGTGTGCGCCGGACCCACATGATCGCCTCCGCGGGCCCCCGGAGGACTGTGGCGTGCCCGAACGCAGGCCTCACGTCGGCCTTCCGGGCTGGTCCACCTTCACGCTAGCCCCGGATCTCGCGACGACCCAGGGCTTCGGCTGTTCACTCGCTCACGCGGCCGCGCGGCGCCGCGTCGCAGCGGTCACGACGACCGAGGAGCCCGCCGGGCGGGATCGGGGAGGGTTGCCGTCATCTGGTGACCGGAACCCTCCCCGATCCGTGGTTTCGGTCCGCCGTACCGTCGACTCCATCGACCGACGAGGCGACCAGCCCGAGGAGACCCATGCAGACTCGCCACGGCACCATGCTCACCGACCGCCCTGAGCGCTATGCCAAGCAGCTTGCCGGCCACTGGGCCCGCAAGGGCTCGGCCGGCGAGGAGGAGGGCGCAACGGTGATCCGCTTCGACACCGGGCAGGTCGTCGAGCTGCGCGCCGAAGCGGGCTGGCTGGTCATCGCGGCGTCCGTGCCCGATGACGACGACGCGGACCGCTTCGCGCAGGTCGTCGCCGAGCACCTCCAGCGCTTCGGGCACCGCGAGGAGCTCGACGTCGTCTGGGAGTGACGATGAGAGGCTAGGCCCGTGAGGGTCGCGCTGATGGTCACCTGTCTGGCGGACGGGCTGTTCCCCGACGCGGGCAAGGCGACGGTCCGGCTGCTGCGCCGGCTGGGGGTGGAGGTCGACTTCCCCGACGCGCAGACCTGCTGCGGGCAGCCGATGGTCAACACCGGCTACCTCGACGAGGCGGTGCCCCTGGTCCGCACCTACGTCGACGCGTTCGCGGACTACGACCACGTGGTCGCCCCGTCCGGCTCCTGCGCCGGATCGGTGCGGCACCAGCACGCCCTGGTCGCCCGGCGGTCGGGCGACGAGGGGTTGGTGCGCGCCGTGGCCGAGACCTCGCCGCGGGCGCTGGAGCTCAGCGAGTTCCTGGTGGACGTGCTCGGGGTCGAGGACGTCGGGGCGTCGTACCCCCACCGGGTGACCTACCACCCCACCTGCCACTCGCTGCGGATGCTCGGCGTCGGCGACCGGCCGCTGCGGCTGCTCCGGGCGGTGCGCGGGATCGACCTCGTCGAGCTCCCGCACGCCGAGGAGTGCTGCGGCTTCGGCGGCACCTTCGCGGTCAAGAACGCCGACACGTCGGTCGCGATGGGCGGGGACAAGGTGCGGCACGTGCGCGAGACCGGCGCCGAGGTGCTGGTCGCCGGCGACTCGTCGTGCCTGATGCACCTGTCCGGGCTGCTGTCGCGGCAGCGCGCGGGCGTGCGGGTGGCGCACCTGGCCGAGGTGCTCGCCGCGCAGGAGGGGATCTCCTGATGGGCCACACCTTCGTGGGCATGCCCGCGTTTCCGACGGCCGCGCGGGACGCGCTCGCCGACACCCAGCTGCGCCGCAACCTCGCCCACGCCACCGGCACCATCCGCGCCAAGCGGGCGGCGGTGGTCGGCGAGGTCGAGGAGTGGGAGGAGCTGCGGGTCGCGGGCGCCGCGATCAAGGACCGCGCGCTGCTCGCGCTCGACGAGCACCTGGAGCGGCTGGAGTCGTCCCTGACGGCGCGCGGCGCGGTCGTGCACTGGGCCCGCGACGCCGAGGAGGCGGGCGAGATCGTGGCCCGGGTGGCGCGTGACCACGCCGTCGACGAGGTCGTGAAGATCAAGTCGATGGCCACCCAGGAGGTCGACCTCAACGGCGCCCTCGAGGCGGCCGGGATCGCGGCCTGGGAGACCGACCTCGCGGAGCTGATCGTGCAGCTGGGCGACGACCTCCCGTCGCACATCCTGGTGCCGGCGATCCATCGCAACCGCGCCGAGATCCGGGAGATCTTCCGTCGGTCGATGGCCGCGGCCGGGCGTCCGGCGCCCGACGACCTGACCGACGAGCCCGCCGTGCTGGCGGCGGCCGCCCGCGAGCACCTGCGGGAGAAGTTCCTGCGGGCGCGGATGGCGGTGTCCGGCGCCAACTTCGCCGTGGCCGAGACCGGGACGCTGGTGGTGGTCGAGTCCGAGGGCAACGGCCGGATGTGCCTGACCCTGCCCGACGTGCTGGTCTCGGTCGTCGGCATCGAGAAGGTCGTGCCCACCTGGGAGGACCTCGACGTCTTCCTCCAGCTGCTGCCGCGGTCGTCGACGGGGGAGCGGATGAACCCCTACACCTCGACCTGGTCGGGCGTGACCCCGGGCGACGGCCCGCAGGAGCTGCACGTCGTGCTGCTCGACAACGGCCGCACCCGCGCCCTCGCCGACGAGGTCGGCCGCCAGGCGTTGCGCTGCATCCGCTGCTCGGCCTGCCTCAACGTGTGCCCCGTCTACGAGCGGGTGGGCGGGCACGCCTACGGCTCGGTCTATCCCGGCCCGATCGGGGCCATCCTCAACCCGCTGCTGCGCGGTGTCGGGGAGTCCGAGCAGGTCGACTCGCTGCCCTACGCCTCGTCGCTGTGCGGGGCGTGCTTCGAGGTGTGCCCGGTGCGGATCGACATCCCGTCGGTGCTGGTCGACCTCCGGGCACAGGTCGTCGACGCGCATCGGGGTCGTGGCCCCGGGGCGGGGTCCCACGTCGGGGAGGCGGTCGCGATGAAGGCCGCCGGCTGGACGTTCGGACGCGCGAGCCGGCTGGCCGCGGTGGAGCGGGCCGCCGGGCTGGTGGGCCGGGCGGCGGGTCGCTTCGGCCGGCGTACCCTGCCCGGCGGGCGGGCCGCCCTCGGGCGGGTGCCCGGTCCCGGCGCCGCCTGGACCGGAGCCCGCGACCTCCCGGCGCCGCCGGAGGAGTCGTTCCGCGTCTGGTGGCGGCGGACGGGCGGGCGCGACGAGGGTGCGTCGTCATGAGCGCCCGCGAGGAGATCCTGGCCGCCGTGCGGGCGGCGCTGCGGGAGGCGCCCGTGCCGCCGGAGGTGTCGCGCGGCTATCGCGAGTCGCCGTCGGAGGACCGTGCGGTCGTGCTCGACCGGTTCGCCGAGCGGGTGGCGGAGTACCGCGCCACCGTCGTCCGCTGTGCGCCGGCCGGGCTGGCCGAGACGCTGGAGACGGTGCTCGCGGACCTGACGTCCGTGGTGGTGCCGGCGGGGCTGCCGTTCGAGGTGCCGCGCGCGACGGTCGGGGACTCGCTCTCCGCCGCCGGGCTCGACGCCGTCGACGTCGTCGTGACGGCCGCCGCGGTCGGCATCGCGCGCACCGGCACGATCGTGCTCGACCACGGCCCCGGTCAGGGGCGGCGCGCCCTCAGCCTGGTGCCCGACCGGCACGTGTGCGTGGTGTTCGGCGACCAGGTGGTGGCCGGCGTACCGGAGGGCGTGGCTCGCCTCGATCCCGGGCGCCCGCAGACCTGGATCAGCGGCCCCTCGGCCACCAGCGACATCGAGCTCGACCGGGTCGAGGGGGTCCACGGTCCCCGGCAGCTGACCGTGGTGCTCGTCGACGGCTGAGGGCGCGAGGCTGCGCGGTGCGCCGGGGCCCGGGGACGCCGCGGGTTGCGTCATACGGAGGGGTCGTGGGGGCGACCGCTTCGTATGACGTCCCACGCCGACCCGGGGTTGCGTCATACGGAGGGGTCGTCGGGGCGACCGCTTCGTATGACGTCCCACGCCGACCCGGGGTGCCGCCGAGACGACGCCCTGCGGCGGGAGGTGCGACGGTCAGCCGGCGAGCTGGCGGTCGAAGAACCCGATGGTGCGGTCCATGGCCGCGAAGAACTGCGGCCCGAAGGCGTGCTCCTCGTTGTCGTACCACGCCAGCCGGGCCTCGACGCCGGCCGCCAGCAGCGCGCGATGGGTCGCCCGCGCCCAGCGCGGCGGGCAGGTGTCGTCGCTGCCGCCCTGCACGATCAGCAGCGGCTCGGTGATCCGGTCGAAGTAGGTCCGTGCGCTGATCTCCCGCCAGAAGCGCCGGCTGCCCGGCTGGCCCGGCAGCCCGTAGCGGCGCTCGATCTCGGCGGCCAGGCCGTCGCGCGAGGGGTCGTTGCGGATCCAGCGGTTGAAGTTGTCGGCCTCCAGCGAGCTGACCGGCGCCCAGACCGCTGCCCCGCCGACCAGCCCGGGCGACATCTCCAGCGCCTTGTAGACCACGCCGCCACCCATCGACCGCCCCATCAGGGCGATCCGGTCGTCGTCCACCGGCACGGCACGGGTCTTGCGCAGCGCCTGCACGGCGTTGATCACGTCGACGGCATAGTCGGTCCGCAGCCGACGCGCCGTCGCCGGGTCGCTGTCGGAGCCTGCATGCCCGCGGTAGTCGACATGGAAGGCGACGTATCCCCGCGACGCCAGCACCCCGCGCTCGCGGGTCATGCCCTGCCCGGTGACATAGATGGCCGGGTCGATGTAGCCGTGCGCCAGCACCACCGCCGGGAAGGGCCCCCGCCCGGTCGGCACGTTGAGCACGCCGGTGATCCGCAGGTCGCCGCTGCGATAGCTCGCGGCGTACGACGTGTAGGCGGCGGTGCGCTCCCGCACCGCGCCGAGGCGCAGACCCCCGCCGGAGAAGGAGCGGTCGAAGTAGGCCGGCAGCGAGACCGGGAACGGCTTCGGGGTGGCGGAGGGCTCCTCGACGGGCGAGACGTCGTCGGTGGGCGTCGCCTCCTCGGCCGGTGTCGACTCGTCGGCGGCGCCGTCGATCGGCTCCTCGGAGGAGGCGCCGGAGGGCGAGGTGGAGGCCTGGCTCTCGGCGACCGCGGACGACTGCGCGGCCGGCTCGCCCGGCTGTGCGGCCCCGTCGGTGCAGGCAGTGAGCGCCGTCGCGACCAGCGCGGTCAGGACCAGGCGGGTGGCTCGCAGCATCGGCACCTCCGCCCTCGATCATGCCGGACCCCTGGTGAGGCGAGGGGGCGCGGCGATGTCTACTGGTGCGTACGACGCACCAGGCGCGTCGTACGCACCAGTAGACATCCCCACCCCGGGCGGCGCGCGCACCAGCCCGCCTCCCGTGCCCTGCGCGGAGCTGCCCTGCGCCGCGCTGCGCAGCGCCGCGCTCGCGAGGCGGTCAGCCGTCGGCCAGCTCGCCCGCGGCTACCTCGAGGACCGGTCCCACCTGGGCCGTCGTCATCACGTCAGGCCGGAGCACGCCGGTGAGCACGACCTTCCGCCCCGCCCAGCCGGGCTCGACCAGGCCGAGCAGTTGCAGCCTCCCGCCGGAGTCGGCGCCCTCCCGGGGGTCCAGCACCCACACCCCGCCCTCGAGGTCGAGCCACCGCACGACACCGGCGACCGTCACCGGCCCTGCGGTCGCGGACGAACCGGCCCCCACGACCTCGTCCCGCAGCCGCCGCAGCGCGTCCCGGGCGGCGTCCGCGTCGCCGCCCTCCGGCGCAGCAGAGCCGCCCTCCGCCGGGCCGCCCGCCGCCCCCGGACGCACGTCAGGGAGGTCCCCGGCGCTGCCGGGGCCTCCCTGACCGTGGTGGTTCACCGAGGCGCGTGGCCTACGGGGTGTCGACCCGGACGATCGTCGGCGCCGGCATCGCGTCGGAGCCGCTGAAGGACACCGACCCGAGGTACTTCGTCGCCGGCGCGAGGCCGCTGAAGGTCAGCGAGACCTCGCCCGTGCCGCCCGTGGTCGCCGCCGCAGGCGCGGTCACCGACATGTTGCCCTCGTCGGCGCTGCCGAGCGCCCACGAGAACAGCGTGTAGTTGGCGTCCGGACCCTCGGTCGCGAAGCCGTGCACATAGACGGAGTACGTGCCCGGCGGCGGGTTGACGAGGTTGACCTCCTCGTTGGAGGTGCCGCTGCCGCTGATCGCGATGAGGTTGCCGGCGGGGTTGTAGACGTAGAGGTCCAGGTCGTCGTCCCCGTCGGTGAACTCGTCGAACAGCGACATCCGCGCGTACGTCGTCCCGGCCGGGATCTCGACGATCTTGAGGTCGGTGCCGGGCCCGTCCTTCACGAACGAGTCGTTCGGGTCGTCCGCGACCGTCCCGTCCTGCGCCGTGGCGGGGACCAGCCCGGCCGGCGTCGCCGTGAACGGGCCGTCGTAGCCGAAGCCCACCTGGAACGTCGTCGGGTCACCGTTGCTGAAGACCTCGCTCGGCGCGGCCAGGGCGACCGGGTTCGCGACCATCGGGATCCGCACCTTGGCGACCCGCTTGCCCCACCAGGTGAGGTAGCCGCCGGTGTAGGCGTTGAGCGCGGCGTCGGTCCGGGTGAAGGTGACCGTGAACTCCTTGGTCTCGCCCTTGCGCAGCCACATCTTCCGCGGCGACACCTGCACCTTGACGCCGTCCATCTGCTCGACCCTCGCGCGGTAGAGCGTCGCGCGCGGGCCGACGTTGGTCACCCGACGGGTCACCGTCTGGCTTCCGGCCAGCGCGCCGATCGAGATCGACGGCGTGTTGAGGTCGCTCGGGTCGAGCGAGTAGCCGCTGCCCTCGAGGGAGGCGCAGGTCGCCGGGTTGACGCCCTCCGGGTTGGTGCCGCACAGGAACGCCAGCCAGTCGTAGAAGTCGCTGTCGTAGACCAGCTTGGTGCGGTTGGCCTTGTTGGGGAACACGTGACCCGCGCCGGCGCTGAACATCACCGACGGGTCGGTCCGCGGCCCGTCGAGGACGTCGTAGCCCGACGTCATCAGCGCCGACTTGATCGCCATCGGCGACCAGTCGGGGTGGCTGTCCCGCAGCAGCGCGGCCAGACCGGCGACGTGCGGCGCCGACATCGAGGTGCCGCTGTAGACGTCGAACTCGCGACCGTGGTTGCCGATCGGCGACACCGCGGCCAGGATGTCCTGCCCGGGCGCGATCAGGTCGGGCTTGAGCAGGTCGCCGTCGCCCGCGATGAGCGGACCGCGCGACGAGAACGCCGCGGTGTACGGCGCCGGGTCGTCGAAGGTCAGCACGCCCTCGGCGATCGTCGCCGTGGCGCCCGGCGTGGCGGCGTACGCCTCGACCGGGGCGAGCGCGTCGCTCTGCAGGTGGATCGACGGCACGAAGTGCAGGTCCGCGTTGACCGAGCTCGTCGTCGGGTTGATCATGATCATCCCGACGCCGCCGGCCTCCTTGACCGCCAGGCTCTTGTTGATCCGCGAGATAGCGCCGCGCTCGCAGACCACGATCTTGCCGGCCACCTGGGCCGGGTCGAGAGCGTTGCCCCCGTCGGCGTCGGAGTAGCACAGCCGCGCCTCGTCGGGGGCGGCGCCCGCCGCCGGGACGTCCTTGGAGTTGACCAGCTCGGCGGAGACCTCCTCGGCCGCCAGCGAGGCGCCGGTGTACGTCGACCCGTCACCGAGGGTGACCGAGCCGGAGCCGTTGCGCGGGTGGGTGCCCGCGGCCACGGTCGTGATCCACGGCGAGGGGTGGGCCACCGTCGCGGCGGTGGGGCCGCTGTTGCCGGCCGAGGCGGAGACGAAGACGCCCGCGTCGGCGGCGAACAGGAAGGACACCTCGACCGGGTCGAGGAAGGAGGTCCGCGTGCCGCTGATCGAGTAGTTGATCACGTCGACACCGTCGGCGACCGCGTCGTCGATGGCGGCGACGAGGTCGGAGGTGGTGCCGCCGGCGGTGTCGGCCGCCTCGGTCGACCAGAGCGCCTTGTAGGCGGCGATCCGCGCCCGCGGCGCCATGCCGCTCACGCTGTCGCCCAGGCCCTGGGCCTCACCGGTCGTCGGCGTCCGGTAGTTGCCGCCCGCGGTGCTGGCGGTGTGGGTGCCGTGGCCCTGGTAGTCGCGGGCGGAGTTGTACTCCCAGGGACGCTCGGCGTCGATGCCGGCGTCGCCGCCGTATCCGGCGTTGTAGTAGCGGGCACCGACGAGCTTGTTGTTGCAGTCGGAGGTGTCCCACTCCTCACCGGTCACGCAGGTGCCGGCCCAGCCGGCCAGCGGCTGGTAGGCCAGGCGCCCGGACTCGGACGGGACGCCGCGACGCTTGACGCGGTCGGAGAAGGAGAGCGACTCGGGGGTGATGCCGGAGTCGATGATGCCGATGACGACGTCCTCGCCGGCCTTCTTCGGGCCGCCGAGCTTGTTCCACAGCCCGCCGGGCTTGGTGAGGCCCAGGAAGTCGGGGGTCGTCGAGGTGTCGGTCGTGTAGATCCGCTGCTTGGTGACCGCGAGCACGCCCTTCTGCTTCGCGAGCGCGGCCGCCTGCTCCGCGGTGAGCTTCGCCGAGAAGCCGTTGAAGGCGTACTGGTAGCGGTAGAGCGTGCGCGGGCTGCCGACCGAGCCGAGCGCGTCGCGCTGCTGGGCCTTCAGGTGGCTGACGTAGTCACGCACCCGGGGAGCCTGCGGGTCCAGGCTCCGGCCCGGCGCGGGCCTGGTGGCCTTCAGACCCGCCTTGCCGCCGGTGTAGCCGGCGACGGGGGGCTCGAGCATCTGGACGACGTAGATGCCGTCGGTGTACTCGGGGGCGTTCGTGGCTTCCTGGTCGTCGGCGGCGTGAGCGCTGGTGAACGCTCCCACCCCGAGCACCAGCGGCAGGGCGCTGAGCGCTGCCACCGTCCTTCGCAGCATGCGACTGCTCCTCGGTTGATGATCCGTCTCACGAGGTGAGGTGGGCCCGAGCGGCCCACTCGCCGGACCATAGCGGGGGTGCGCCGAGGGCGGAACCCCCACCCCACCGGAGAACGTCCGGCGGTGGCATGGTGCGACGGGAGGATCGCCGCGCCCGGCGGTCAGGAGGCGGGAGACTCCGACGACGGCGCGGACGACGGCGCGGACGACGGCGCCGTCGACGACTCCGACGCAGGCTCCGACGACGCGGCCGGTGCCGGAGCCGCGGGGGACGCCCAGCCCGACGGGGGCATCGAGAAGTGCTCGTGCATGAACGGCTGACCCGCCCAGTAGCCGTGCAGGTAGACCCACGCCGGCGCCCCGGCCCGCCAGTGCTCGACCCACGAGCCGTGCAGGTTCAGCAGCCGGGGCCGCGGCTCCTGGCCGGCCTCCAGCTCGGCGCGGCAGGCCGCGCACACCGGCACCGGCGAGCTCAGCTCGGCCGGGCCGTAGGTCGTGGTGGCGACGCTCAGCCCGTGCCGGGGGTCGACGAAGCACGGCGGGGTGCGGGTCGGCCGAGGCCGGCCGTCGCGGAGCGCGGACGCCGCGGCGTACTCGTAGCGCGCGTCGGCCAGGGTCCGCGCCACCGACTGGGCGTCGGTGGAGGTGCGCAGGTCGCGCAGCCGACCCGACGCCTGGTCGAGCAGCCGCCGCATGGACGCCGCGTGCGTCTCGGCCGCCTCGGCGTCGCCGCTGGAGACGGAGCCCAGGCCGTCCAGCCGGTGTCGGAGCTGGTCGAGCTCCTCCGACAGGGCCGTGCGCAGCGTCGAGGCGCTGTCGTCGTCGAGGCGCTGGGTGCTGCGGCCGGATCGGCGGATGTGGGACCACGCGCCCAGGCCGAGCATCGCCAGCGCCAGCCCCAGGATCCCCGCGAACGCCCAGCCGCCCGGACCGTCGGCGCCGGACGAGGCCGGCTCGCCGCCCTCGCCTTCGGCGGCGAACCCGCCGCCGCCCGAGGTGCCGCCCTTCGCCGCGGCGCCGCGCGGCAGCCGGTCGTCGGCCTCTCGCACGAAGCGCCGCAGCATCGGGGCGTAGTCGGGGGCGCAGCAGCTCAGCGCCTGGTCGGCCGCGTCCCGGATGTCGTACGCCGGCCCGCCGCGCGGCCACTGCGCGGCGTAGAGCGACTGCCCCTCCTCCTCGCTGGGCGCGGCCACCAGCACGGCGTAGGTGCCCTTGCGGTCGACGCGGTCGTAGATCTCGCGCACCAGCTGGCGCGGCCCGTAGGCCAGATCCGCTGCCGTCCTGCCGCCGTCGTCGACGGTCAGCCGGTCGACGGGGAGCACCAGGATCCGCAGCGGTCCCGGGGCGCGCTGGGCCTGGCGGGTCAGTGCGGTGACCTGGTCGCCGGTCAGCAGGTCGTCCTCGAGGACGGCCGGGTCGACGTAGACCCCGGGCTTGGTGGCTCGGTCGGCGACCTCGTCGAGATAGTCGTTGACGTCGGCGCGGGTGCCCTCGGCCGACGCCGGTGGCACGGCGAGCAGCAAGGGCGCGGCGGTCAGGACGGCGAGCACCAGAAGGCGCAGGACCGGCATCCGCTCGCCTTTCCCCGGTGGCCGCCCTGGGCGCGGCCGGATCGTCGCTGACAGGCCAATCCTGCCCCACGGGCCTCTCGTTCGTGGCCGAATCGACGGGCCCGCCGCGCCGGGGGCGGCGGCGGGGGAGCGGCCTACTCGCCGCGGATCCGGCGGCGCAGCACGTCGAGCTGCTTGCGCTCACCGGAGGTCAGCGAGTCCATCCCGGACTCGCTGATCTTGTCGAGCAGGGCGTCGAGCTTGGCGCGGTCGGAGTCGACCCGGGGGGCCGACGACCCTGCCCACGGCCCGGCGACCACGCCTCCGCTGCCGCGCGAGCCGCCCCGCGAGCCGCCGCCGAAGCCGCGCGACCGGCGCGGCTTGCGGGGCCGGGGCTGGCGGCTGCCGCCCGAGCCGAGCCGGGGGATGGCGGCGTACTCCTCGAGCATGCCGAACTGTCGCGCCACCAGCGCGCCGATCACCAGGCTGAGCACGAAGTGCAGCAGCACCAGCCAGGAGCGGAACGCCGTCAGCTGGAGCAGCTGGATCGCCACGATCACCGCGCCGAACACCCAGGCAGGGATGTTGAACAGGAAGCGGGCCTGCGGGCGCTCCGCGATCCAGATCAGCAGGACCAGCAGCTGGAGGGTGTCGAGCCCGAGCAGGATCGGCTCGAACGCGCCGAACGGCAGGCTGAGGATGACGGCGAGCATGCCGACGAGCACCGTCAGCCAGAGGAGCAGCCGCGCCATCCGCACGCGCCCGAGGTTCTCCTCGAGCATCCCGCCGAAGTACCAGAAGAAGAAGATCGTGACGACCGGCCAGATGCCGCCGCGGATGTCGTTGGCCAGCGGCCAGGTCACGATCCGCCAGATCTGCCCGCTGCGGACGGCGTCGGGGAAGAGCCCGAGCGCAACCGTCACCGCCGGCGCGAACGCGCCGACGACGAGGAAGAACGACGAGGCGATCACGACCAGCCAGCTGGTGGTCACCTCGAGCGTGCCGATGCGGAACCACGAGTCGTGCTGCCCACCCGCGGAGCCGGGGAACCGGAATCCTCTCGCCACGCGGGCATGGTATCCGGCGCCGCCACGCGCGTGGCTCGACGCCCGAGCGGGTACCGCCCGGGTCGGAGGAGGAGGGAGTGTCGATGCCCAGACTGCGCACGGTCTCGCCGCACGACCCGGGCTGGACCCGCCGGCGGGCGGGACGCGGCTTCGTCTACCTCGACGAGCGGGGCGCGCGGCTGGAGGGCGTCGCGGTCGAGCGGATCGTCTCGCTCGCCATCCCCCCGGCGTGGTCGGGCGTGTGGATCTGCCGCTTCGACAACGGGCACCTCCAGGCCGTCGGCACCGACGAGGCGGAGCGTCGGCAGTACCTCTACCACCCCTACTGGCGGGTGCTCCGCGACCGCAAGAAGTTCGACCGGGTGCGCGAGGCGGCCGCCGAGCTGCCGCGCGTACGCCGCCGGGTGCGGCGCGACCTCCAGCTCGGGGAGCCGACCCGCGACCATGCCCTGGCGATCGCGGTGCGCCTGCTGGACCAGGGCTACTTCCGCATCGGCTCCGACGTGTACGCCGACGCGCACGGCTCCTTCGGTCTCACCACGCTCCAGCGCGACCACGTGCGACAGACGCCGCGCGGCCTGCGCTTCTGCTTCACCGGCAAGTCCGGCGTCGAGCACGAGGTGCTGATCGAGGACCCCGAGGTGGCGGCCGCGCTGCAGCCGCTGCGCCGGCGACGCGGCGGGGACTCGCGGTTGCTGGCCTGGAAGGACGGGCGCCGGTGGCGGCCGCTCACCGGGGCCGACGTCAACGACTACCTCGACGAGCTCTTCGAGGGCGACTTCACCGCCAAGGACTTCCGCACCTGGCACGCCACGGTGCTGGCCGCCCTCGCCCTCGCGGAGACCCCGGAGGCGGGCGGCTCGGCGGCCTCGCGGAAGCGGGCGGTCCGGTCGGCGGTGGCCGAGGTGGCGTCGTACCTCGGCAACACCCCGACGGTGGCGAAGAGCTCCTACATCGACCCGCGGGTGCTCGACCTCTACGAGTCCGGGACGGTCATGGAGATGCCGCAGCGAGCCTTCCGCAGCCCGGCTCGCAGGCAGGAGGCCGCCGAGAAGGCCGTGCTGGAGCTGCTCGCCTGACCCGGGGCAGGCCTCAGATCGCCTCGATGGGCGGGTAGGCCGGCTGCCACATCCGCGCGAACACCTGCTGCACCGGGTCGGTGAGCGGCTCGGCGGCCACGCCCTCGGCCTCGGCGGCGCGGGCCACCGCGACCGCGACCGTCGCCGACACCATCCGCAGGTCGGCCAGCGACGGCAGCAGCGAGGCCCCCGGCCGGTAGGCGTTGACGAGACCGGCGAGCGCGTCGGCGGCCGCGCCGACCATGCCCTCGGTGACCCGGGTGGCCCGGCAGGCGGCGACACCGAGCCCGAGCCCCGGGAAGATCAGCGCGTTGTTGGCCTGCGCGATCTGGTAGCGCACCCCCTCGTGGTCCACCGCGCCGAACGGGCTACCGGTGGCGACCAGGGCGCGGCCGTCGGTCCACTCCAGGACCTCGGCGGGGGTGGCCTCGGCGCGGCTGGTCGGGTTGGAGAGCGGCATGATGATCGGCCGCTGGCAGTGGGCGGCCATCTCCTGCACCACCTCGCGGGAGAACGAGCCGCCGCGGGTGGAGGTGCCGATCAGGATCGTGGGCTGCACCTCGCGGACGACCTCCTCGAGGGTGATGTGCCGGGGGTCGCGCACGCTCCACCCCGCCAGCTCCCCGCGGGTCCGGGCATAGGGCCGCTGGAAGCCCATCAGCTCGGGCTGGTCGTCGACGTAGAGGCCGTTGATGCCGATGGCGTGGAACCGGGCGAGCGCCTGCGCCTGGGTGAGCCCGCTGCGCACCAGCCGCTCGCGGACCAGCTGGGCGATGCCGATGCCGGCGTTGCCGGCGCCGTAGATCACGATCCGGTGGTCGGCGAGGTCGTGGCCGGTGACGTCGACGCCCGCCATGATCGCGGCCAGCACGACGGCCGCGGTGCCCTGGATGTCGTCGTTGAAGGTGCACCGGTCGGCGTAGCGCTCGAGCAGGTGGTGCGCGGTCGCCGGGCCGAAGTCCTCCCAGTGGATCATCGCGTGGGGGAACAGCCGGTGGGCGGTGGTGACGAAGTGGTCGACGAAGTCGTCGTACCGCTGGCCGCGGACGCGGGCATGCCTCTCACCGAGGTACATCTCGTTGTTGAGCAGACCGAGGTTGTCGGTGCCGACGTCGAGCACCACGGGGATGGCCCGCCGCGGGTGGATTCCGGCGGCGGCGGTGTAGAGGGACAGCTTGCCGATCGCGATCTGGATGCCGCCGACGCCCTGGTCGCCGATGCCGAGGATGCCCTCGGAGTCGGTGGCCACCAGCAGGTCGACGTCGTCGGCGCCGAGCCCGTAGTCGAGCAGCGAGCGCTCGACGTCCTCGGGCCGGTCGATGCTGAGGAACACCCCGCGCGGCCGGTTGAACTCGTGGCTGAACCGCTCGATCGCCTCACCGATGGTGGGGGTGTAGACGATCGGCAGCATCTCCTCGAGGTGGTCGGCGAGGAGGCGGTAGAACAGCACCTCGTTGCGGTCGCGGACGGCCGACAGGTGGAGGTACTTGCCCAGCGGGGTCGAGGTGCGGCGGAACTGGTCGTAGAGCCGCCGGCACTGGTTCTCCATGCTGGTGACGCCGGTGGGCAGCAGCCCGACCAGGTCGAGCATCCGCCGCTCCGCGTCGGTGAACGCCGTGCCGCGGTTGGTCATCGGGTTGGACAGCACGGCGCGACCGCGGGTGCGGACCCGCAACGGCCCACCGCGGGTGGTGGTGTCCTGCTCGTACTCGCGGGTGCCCATGGCCCCTACCTTGGCCGTCCCGGGGCCGCGCCACAACTCGCGCCGGGTCCTCCGTCCACCATTGCCATCCAGCGCCGCGAGGGTCAGGATCGCCCCAGGAGTGGATCAAGGAGGATCTCATGGGGACGACGCGCGGCACCTGGCGAGGAGGGGTCGCGGTGGTCCTCACCGCGGTCCTGGCCCTCGCCCTGACCGGAGGCCTGACCGGGCCGGCGTACGCCGGCAAGAAGGGGCACGACCACCGCGGCCAACCGGTGACGGTGATGACGCGGAACCTCTACCTCGGGGCCGACATCAACCGCCCGGTCAACGCCGCGCTCGCGGCCCAGGCGGCGGGCGGCACCCCGCAGCAGGTGCTGGTCGCGCTGGCCAACGCCACCCACGTCACCCGCGACATCGTCGACCGGACGGACTTCCCGGTGCGGACCGGGCTGCTGGCGAAGGAGATCGCGCGCACCCGGCCCGACCTGGTCGGGCTCCAGGAGGTGGCGCTGTGGCGCAGCGGGCCGCTCGAGCTCACCCAGGTCGGCGTGCCCAACGCGACCGAGGTCGACTACGACTACCTGCAGATCCTGCTCGACGCGCTCGCCGCGCGAGGCCAGCACTACGTCGCCGTCAACGTCGGGGAGCGCGCCGACGTAGAGGCACCGAGCTTCACCGGCAGCCCCTTCGACGGCACGATGGGCGGCACCGTCCGCGACGTGCGGATGACGATGCGCGACGTGATCCTGATGCGCGCCGGCAAGGCGCGGGTGCTCGACAGCGGCGACACGATCTACGCCTACAACCTCCAGGTCAGCGTGGCCGGCGTGCCGATGAGCTTCGACCGTGGTTTCCAGTGGGTCGACGTGCGCAAGGGGCACCAGCGCTTCCGCTTCGTCAACACCCACCTCGAGGCGTTCAGCTCCGACCTCGCGCTGGCGCAGGTGAGCGAGCTGCTGGCCGCGACGCCGACCGACCGCAACGTGATCTTCGTCTGCGACTGCAACTCCGACCCGCTCGACGACCGGGTCAAGCCGGTCGACACGGTGCCGCACAAGGCGGCGTACGACCTGGTCACCGGGCCCGCCGGCTTCACCGACGAGTGGCTGCGCTGGCGGCCGGCCGAGCAGGGCTGGACCTCCGGGCTGTCGGAGACCGTCGACGACGCCACCGGCGACGGCTTCGACCACCGGATCGACATGGTCTTCGCGCGCTCGGCCCGGGGCAAGGGGTACGCCGTCGACAAGGGCCGCGTCACGGGCACCTCCGTCGCCGACCGCGACCCCGCCACGGGGCTGTGGCCCTCCGACCACGGCGGCGTGGTGCTGCGGCTGCGGCTGGGGGCG
The DNA here is from genome assembly GCA_030432975.1 of Actinomycetes bacterium. Taxonomy (GTDB): domain Bacteria; phylum Actinomycetota; class Actinomycetes; order Propionibacteriales; family Nocardioidaceae; genus Nocardioides. The sequence goes on along the minus strand of JAUILS010000002.1, from coordinate 16,197 downwards.
GGCAAGCACCGCTGAGGCCGGCCGGCCGGGGCTTGTGCGCGGGCCCCGGCGGCCGTCGCCCGGCCGCGGGCGGATCGGTGGTGGCTAGGTGAGGCGCTCGAAGACCATGGTGGCCTGGATCCGGTCCCCTCCGCCCAGGCCCTTGCTCCCAGAGGAGGAGGTGCTGATGGTGTGCAGCCGGTACCCGAGCGCGGCCTGGCTGTTGATGGCGTGCTCCAGCTCGGTGAGGTTGCCCGAGCCGGTGCCCCAGAGCTTCTCCTTGAGGATCACCTGGAGGACGACGTAGCTAGCGCCCTGCGGGGCTGGGCGCGGCTGCGCCCCCGCCACCGCGTCGGCCTCGATCTTGCGGACCATCCCCGACAGGCCCCCACCGGTGTCGGCGGGTGGCTGCCGGAACTCCTCCGTCCACTTCTCGCCGTCCCACCAGCGCTGCCGGCCCGCGCCGTCGTCGTACCAGCCTGCTTGAGCGTTGCCCACGATGTCTCCCCGTCGCCGAAGGTCAAGACGTTGCGGTCGGCATGCTACGGCGACGGCGACGTGCCGACGCTCGATCCGCGATACTCGCCTGCGCCGCCGCGTGACGTGAGGCCACGGATGCGCCACCGGGTGTCACAGCTCGATGACTCGTGGCGTCATCTGGATGAGCCCGGCCGCCGGACAGTCGGCCCACGACAAGGAGGAGCCATGACGCACATCGTCGACTTCAAGGACGTCTCCACTGCCGGACTGGAGTCGTCTCCGGTCGCGGAGGCCCTCGCCGGGCTGCGCGCCAACGAGGCGCGCTACTTCAAGAACAAGTACGACGTCGACTTCGCCGTCGCCGCCGCGGACGACGCCACGGCGCTCGTGGACTACGTCGCGCGGGTGCTCGACCAGGAGCGCGGCATCGTCATCGAGTCGCCTGCGTTGGAGGCGGCCGAGGTCGAGGTGGACGGCATCCGCTGGACCCACGTGTTCTACGAGTCCGGCCTGGCCGTCAACGTGATGTACACCCTCGCCGATGCTGGGAAGCGCGCCGTGGGGTTCAAGCTCTCCGAGGGCATGGACCCGCCCGAGGAGCTCAGCGCGTTCAAGTGGGCCCGGCAGAAGTCGAAGCTGGCCGGCACCATCCGCGGGTCGTTCTTCGTGGTCAAGGGCGAGTACTGATCTGAGGGGCGCGGCGCGTGACCGCGCCGGCACCGGTGACGCCGTCTTCGGACTGCACCCCGCGAGGTCTCGGGCCAGCCGCACCGGGCACTGGGCCATCGGGGGCGGCGGGCTCGCGTCGGTGGCGCGACCTCGCCACGGCGTAGATCCCCAGGGCGGGGCACCCGACGAGGAGTCCGACGTCGACCACTGCGAGGAGCTTCGACCAGCTCCAGACCTCGGCGGGGCTGGCGGCGTACCCCTCCTCCAGGCCGGCGTAGATGTGCAGGTTGAGGATGACGATGACGGCGCCGACGAGCCCGAGGAGGCCGACGATGACCAGGGCCGCTGCCGTGACCTTCGGTGCGTGACTCATGGGGATCCACCCCTCTCCTCCATGGTAGGCACCTCCCGGCAGGACCCGGCCGGCGAGCTCTCCGATGCCCACTCCCGCGGGTGCACGGCGACGTCAGCCTCGCCCGGGACGCGCGGGAGTCGCCGCACGGGCGCGGAAGTGGGCAAGGGGCGGCGACCACCGCCGCGGGGGCCGAGGGAAGGCCCAGTCAGCGGGCGTCGGTGGCGGGGGCGACGGTGGTGTCGCGCTGGAAGTCGACGACGTCGTAGAGGCGGCCGCCGGCACCGGGTTCGGCCCAGCGGACGAGTCGGATGTCGTCGGCCATCACCTCGCCGGCGCGGGTGACGCCGCCGGGGTCGCCGAGCCGGAGATAGGGCTGCGCGGCCGTCACGCCGTCGGGCACGACCACGTCGAGCCGCACCTGCCGGCAGTCGCCGTCGGCCGGGCCGTCGGTCGGGCCGAGGGGCAGCACCACGACGTCCTTGCTGGCGCCGGCCATCTCGGCGTACCACCGGATCTCGGCCTGGGCGCCGCGCGAGGCCTTCGCCACGCTGACGACGAGGCTCAGCCGGTCGCCGGGGGAGACCGGCACCCGGTGGGCCGGGTAGGCGACGACGTCGAAGTCGCGGGCGGGCTGGCGGACGGCGTGCAGGCCGCGGCTGCCGGTGCAGGCGGCGTCGTTGCCGACCTGGGTGTACTTCCCCAGGCTCCACAGCAGCGGGGTGCCGCCGTCGGTGCCGGTGTCCATCCGCTCGATGCTGCCCGTGCCGTAGAGCAGGTCCTCGCCGAGGAGGACGCCGTCCTGGCCGGCGGTCAGCCAGGCGCCGGGCGGCAGCGGCACCACCTCGCCCGCGGCGCCGGTGATCGGCGGGGTGCCGGCGGTCGGGAGGCGGGTCGTCGTCGCGGCGCCCGAGCCGAGCAGCAGCGGCCCCTCGAGCAGCCCCGCCGCGACCCGGGCGGAGGAGTCGGCCAGCGCGCCGGTGGTCGGCACCGGCGCGTAGTCGGAGATCGCGAACGGGTCGGCGACGGTGCGCACCGGGGCGCCGTCGCGCAGGTCGACGCGGAGCAGGTAGGACCGCAGCGTCGACCAGAGGTTCTGGTCGAACACCAGGTTGCCCAGCGTCTCGGCGACGAGCGCGTCACCGTCGCGGACCACGCCGCCGATCACGTGCGGGTGTCCGTTGACGACGAGCGTCGCGCCGGCGTCGGCGGCGACGGAGCTGAGCTCGCGGACCTCGCGATCCTGGGTCTGTTGGTACTCCGTGCCGCCGTGCATCATCACGACGACGGTGTCGGCCTCGGCCTGCGCGGTGGCGATGGCGCGGCGCATCGGCGTCGGCGCGCAGTCTGCCGCGCCGCCCTGGGTCTCGGACGCGACGTAGAGCACGGGGTGGGCGTCACCCGTGACGGTGGTGCAGCCGATGAACGCGATGGTCTGGCCGCGTGCCTCGACGTACGCCGGGCGCCAGGCCTCCTCGGGCGTCCGCCCCGCTCCGAAGTGCGCCAGCCCGGCCGCCTCGACGGTGCGCAGGGTGGAGTCGAGGCCGGCACCGAGGGCGTCGTACACGTGGTTGTTGCCGAGGTCGACGACGTCGACGCCGGCGCGCTTGAGGGCGATGGCCGCCGCGGGCGCGGTCGCGAAGACCAGGTCCTTGGTCTGGTGGAAGCGCTGCGGGCGGGTGCCGCGGAAGTAGGGGTCGCGCACCAGCGACGTCTCGAGGTTGACGACGGTCAGGTCGGCGTCGCCGAGCAGTGGGGTGATCTCCTGGAGCACCGCGAGGTGCTGCTGGACGCCGGCCCCGCCCTCGAGGCGGGTCTCGCCGTTCGCCAGCGGCTCGTAGAAGCGGCGGCCCAGCATCACGTCGCCGCCGAAGCGGATGGAGAGGCTGTCGGCGGTACGCCGCACCAGGTCGACGGCCGGCTGCTGTCCGGGGGCCACCGCGAGGACGCGCTCGGCGTACCCGGGTGCGCCGACCCGGATCAGGGTGGGGGCGTCGAGCCGCAGGGTGACGCGGCCGCGTCCGTCGACGCGGTGCGGGTCGGCGTCGCCGCCGATCTCCGCGACCCAGCCGGCGGGGAGCGGCTTGCCGGTGTCGGCGTCGACGACCGTCGTCGGCGTGTTCAGGACAGGGTCGACCACCGCGGCCTGGCTCGGCGTGGGCTCCGGGCTGGGGGCCGCCTGCGACCAGACGAACCCGAGGAAGAGGCTGCACACCGTCAGCGCGACGACCGCGGGGAGGATCAGGCGGGCCATCCCCCGCTCTCCACGCACCCGTCGAGGATAGGAGTGAAGCGACTGGTCTAGAGGGGTTTTCGGACAATCCGTGACGACCTCACGGCGGCTCGCGCGCGGGCACTCGGGAGGGTCGTGCCGGGCCCCCAGCGGCGTACGTGGGGACCCGGCCCGAGAACCGGAGGTGTCAGTCGGCGCCGGGGATCTGCGGGCCGACGGTGCGGGTGCGGTCGGGCTGGAAGCCGTGGTCGATGCCCCAGAGCACCGCGCGCGACCGGCTGGTGACGCCGATCTTGCGGTAGCACGAGCGGATGTAGGACTTCACCGAGTTGATGGAGAGGCCGGTGCGGTCGAGGATCTCCTTGTTGGAGAGCCCCTGGGTGATCAGCGAGAGCACCTCCGACTCGCGCGGGGTGAGCCCCTCCTCGCGGCCGGGCCAGTCGCCCGCGATCGGGGCCTTGGTGGCGTCGTCGGCGGAGGCGATCACCTCGCCCTCGTGGACCGCCTCCAGCGCCGAGACCAGCTCGGCGGCGGTGAGCCGCTTGGAGAGGTATCCCGAGGCACCCTTGCGGAGGCTGGCCTGCTCGAGGTCGGGGTCGAGGTTCCAGGTGTAGACGACGACCCTGCGCACCTGCGGGTTGGTGACCAGTCGCCCGACCGCCGCCTGGTCGCCCTGCGGCTGGGCGAAGGTGTCGTAGAGCGCGATGTCGACCGGGGAGACCACGGAGGAGTCGGCGTCGAGCTCGACCACCTCGATCCGGTCGGTGTAGGACCGCAGCATCGCCGCGACGCCGTGAACGACCACCTCGTAGTCGTTGACCACAGCCATCCGGATCGTCACGACGAGATCCTACTGCCGTTCCGGGTGGCATGGCCCCACCCCTTGGGGGGTACCGAGTCTCCAGCGGAGTCGCTTGACTCGCTGTGCCTCTCCGGCGCCGGACGGGGCACCAAGCCAGAAGGAAGTGACTGAATGATCGTCTTGGGTCTGATCCTGCTGATCGTGGGACTCGTGGCCAGCATCTCGATCCTGACCACCATCGGGCTGATCCTGCTCGTGGTCGGTCTGATCCTGAACTTCGTGCCGATCGGCGGCAGCCGTCGGCGAGTGTTCTGAGGAGGCTGACATGGGAGTCGGACTGGGAATCATCCTGCTGCTCGCGGGGCTGGTGCTCGCCTTCGACGTGGTGAACGTCGGCACGGGCTGGGTGGACGAGGGTCCGCTCGGCTGGATCCTGATCGCCGTCGGTGCGCTCGCGATCATGCTCGCGCTGGTGATGAACCAGCAGCGGCAGCGCGTGACGCACGTCGAGGAGCGGCGCGACGTCGCTCGCTGACCGGAGCCGCTGATCGGACCAGCACCCGGAAGGGCTTCGACCTGGGGGAGACCGGCGGCCCCGCACTTCCATCTCGGGCAAGTGCGGGGCCTTCGTCTGTCCTCAGGAGAGGCCGGTGATGCGGCCCTCGTCGTCGATGTCGATGTGCTCCGACGCCGGCACCTTCGGCAGGCCCGGCATCGTCATCACGTCGCCCGTGACGAGGACGACGAACCCGGCGCCGGCCGCGAGCCGCACCTCGCGGACGTTGACCGTGTGGCCCGTGGGTGCGCCGTGGGCGGCCGGGTCGGTGGAGAAGGAGTACTGCGTCTTCGCGACGCAGATCGGCAGGTGGCCGTAGCCCTCGGCCTCGATCCGCTCCAGCCGGCGCCGCGCCTTCGCGTCCCAGGAGACGTGACCGGCGCCGTACACCCAGGTGGCGACCGCCTCGGCCTTGTCGGCCAGCGGCATCTCGTCGGGGTAGACGAACGAGAAGCGGTCGTCTCCCGCGCCGTCGATGGTCTCGAGGACGGCGTGCGCGACGGCCTCGGCGCCGGCGCCGCCGTCGGCGAAGTGGGTGGCCGGGACCGCCTGGACGCCCTCCTCGGCGACCAGGTCGACGACCGTCTTCATCTCGAGGTCGGTGTCGCTCGGGAAGCGGTTGACCGCGATCACCAGCGGCAGGCCGTAGACGTCACGCACGTTGCGGATGTGGCGGCGCAGGTTGGCCATGCCGGCAGCGACCGCGTCGACGTTCTCCTGTTGGAGCTCGGCCGCGGGGACGCCGCCGTGGTACTTCAGCGCCCGCACCGTGGCCACCAGGACGACGGCCGCGGGGCGCAGCCCGCTGGCGCGGCACTTGATGTCGATGAACTTCTCCGCCCCGAGGTCGGCGCCGAAGCCCGCCTCGGTGACGACGTAGTCGGCCAGCTTGAGCGCCGTACGCGTGGCGACCACGGAGTTGCAGCCGTGGGCGATGTTGGCGAACGGCCCGCCGTGGATCATCGCGGGCGTGTGCTCGAGGGTCTGCACGAGGTTGGGCGCGAAGGCGTCGCGCAGCAGGACCGTCATCGCGCCGTGGGCGTTGAGGTCGCGCGCGGTGACCGGCTGCTTGCTGCGGTTGTAGCCGATGACGATGTCGCCGAGCCGCTTCTTCAGGTCGGCGATCGACTCGGCGAGGCAGAAGATCGCCATCACCTCCGAGGCGACGACGATGTCGAATCCGTCCTCGCGGGGGTAGCCGTTGGCCACCCCGCCCAGCCCGACGACGAGGTCGCGCAGCGCCCGGTCGTTGAGGTCGACGACGCGCTTCCAGCTGACGGTGCGCGGGTCGATGTCGAGCGTGTTGCCGTGGTGGAGGTGGTTGTCGATCAGGGCGGCCAGCAGGTTGTTGGCCAGGGCGATGGCGGCGAAGTCGCCGGTGAAGTGCAGGTTGATGTCGGTCATCGGCACCACCTGGGCGTAGCCTCCGCCGGCCGCCCCGCCCTTCATGCCGAAGACCGGGCCCAGCGACGGCTCGCGCAGCGCGACCATCGCCTTCTTGCCGATCCGCGACAGCCCGTCGGCGAGGCCGACCGAGGTGGTGGTCTTGCCCTCGCCCGCCGGGGTCGGCGAGATGGCCGTGACCAGGATCAGCGTGCCGTCGTCGCGGTCCTGGAGGGAGCGGATGTAGGGGAGGGAGACCTTGGCCTTGGTGTGGCCGTAGGGCGACAGGGCCTCGGCCTCGATCCCGAGGGTCTCCTCGGCCAGCGGAACGATGGGGCGGAGATCGGCTGCGTCGGCGATCTCGATGTCGGACAACATGCCGCGCACGCTACTCCTGGGCTCTTGTGTTTGTCTCGCATCGCGCATCGAGTTGCGGAGCGCGCAACCGTGGGTGCTGGATGGGTTCCTCGGAGGAGCGATGAGTCGCCCGCAGCCGGCCTCAGGGGCTTGCGTCATACGATCCGCGCGCCGGGGCGACCGCTCCGTATGACGTCTCGGGCTGGCTGGGGCTGACGTCATACGACCCGAGCGACCGCTCCGTATGACGCAGCCACGGGGACCACGGACGGCCGGGCAGCGGCGCAGCGGCGCGAGAGCACGTCGGCACCGGGCCGTAGGGTGCCGTGCGTGGGACTGCACCTCCATCGGGCCGGGCGCGCCGACGTCCTCGCCGACGGCGTCGCAGCGCTGCTGGTCACCCCGATGGCCGACCCGTTCGCCACCGAGGTGGTGGTGGTCCCGGCGCGGGGCATGGAGCGGTGGCTCTCCCAACGCCTCTCCCACATCCTTGGCGCAGCCGCCCCCGCAGACGACGGCGTCTGCGCGGGCGTCGACTTCCGCACCCCCTGGTCCCTCCGCGCCGAGATCACCGGCACCCGCGACGACGACCCGTGGGCGCCCGACCCGCTCGCCTGGGCGGTCCTCGGCGTGCTCGACGCCTGCCTCGACGAGCCTTGGGCCGACACTCTCGCCCGCCACCTCGGCCACGGGCTGACCGGAGAGGCGGGCGACCAGCGCCGGGGCCGGAGGTACGCCGTGGCGCGCCGGCTCGCCGGCCTGTTCGCGGCCTACGCCCAGCAGCGCCCGCAGGTCCTCGCCGACTGGACCGCAGGCACCGACAGCGACGGCACCGACGCCGCCGTCCCCGACGATCTCGCCTGGCAGCCGCCGCTGTGGCGCCGCCTCGTCGCGCGCGTCGACGCCCCACCACCCCACGAGCTCCACGCCGCCGCCCTGGCCCGCCTCGCCGACGAGCCCGACGCCGTCGACCTGCCCCAGCGGCTCTCGCTGTTCGGGCACACCCGGCTGCCGACCACCGAGGTCGAGCTGCTCGGAGCCCTCGCCGAGCACCGCGACGTCCACCTCTGGCTGCCGCACCCGTCGGAGGCCCTCTGGCAGGCGCTCGAGGACCTGCCCGGCCCCGTCCCGCGGCGCGACGACGACAGCCACGAGCGCGTCGCCCACCCGCTGCTGGCCACCCTGGGCCGCGACACCCGTGAGCTGCAGCGCACGCTCGCCCCCGCCGCCTGGGCGACCACCGAGGCCCGCAACGACCCCAGCCGGCCCGACACCCTGCTCGGCTGGCTGCAGTCCGACCTGGCCGCCAACGCCACCGGCCGCGCCGCCGCACGCACGGCCGCGCGCGACGACCGCAGCGTGCAGGTGCACGCCTGCCACGGCCCGGCCCGCCAGGTCGAGGTGCTCCGCGAGGTGCTGCTGGGGCTGCTCGCCGACGACCCCACGCTCGAGCCGCGCGACATCCTCGTGATGTGCCCCGACATCGAGAGTTACGCCCCGCTGATCCAGGCCGGGTTCGGGCTGGCCGAGGTCGTCGGCGAGGCCGGCCACCCGGCCCATCGCCTTCGGGTGCGGCTCGCCGACCGGGCGCTCACCCAGACCAACCCGCTGCTCTCGGTCGCCTCCCGGCTGCTCGACCTCGCGGGTGGCCGCGCCACCGCGAGCGAGGTGCTCGACCTGGCCCACGCGCCGCCGGTGCGGCGCCGCTTCCGGTTCACCGACGACGACCTCGAGCAGCTCGCCACCTGGGCGCGTGACTCCGGCGTGCGCTGGGCCTTCGACGCCGAGCACCGCGCCGACTTCGGGCTCGCCGAGGTCGTCCAGAACACCTGGCGGTTCGGCCTCGACCGGGTGCTCGCCGGCGTCACGATGTCGGCCGACGCGCAGACCTGGCTCGACCGCACCCTCCCCCTCGACGACGTCGGCAGCGCCCAGATCGACCTGGCCGGCCGCCTCGCGGAGTACGTCGACCGGCTGGTGACCGCCACCGACGCGCTGGTGGGTAGCCACCCGCTCGACCACTGGCTGCGGGCTCTCGGCGACGGCGTCGACGCGCTCACCGACGTAGCGCCCGACGACGCCTGGCAGCCCGGCCAGGTGCAGCGCGAGCTGTCCCGCATCGCCACCGAGGCGGGCCCGACCGGCGGCGACCTGCGGCTCCCCGACGTCCGGGCGCTGCTCGGCCACCGCCTCGCCGGCCGGCCCACCCGGGCCAACTTCCGCACCGGCACCCTCACCGTCTGCACCATGGTGCCGATGCGCTCGGTGCCGCACCGCGTCGTCTGTCAGCTCGGCCTCGACGACGGCGTCTTCCCGCGCGCCGGCGTCGTCGACGGCGACGACCTGCTGGCCCGCGACCCCGTCACCGGCGAGCGCGACCCGCGCAGCGAGGACCGCCAGCTGCTCCTCGACGCGATCATGGCCGCCACCGAGACTCTGGTCGTCACCTACACCGGCGCCGACCCCTACTCCGGCCAGCCGCGGCCACCCGCGGTCCCGCTGGGCGAGCTCCTCGACGCCCTCGACGACACCGCCGCCGGCCCCGACGGTCCGGTCAGCCGCGCGGTCACGGTCCGCCACCCGCTGCAGTCCTTCGACCGTCGCAACGCCGAGCCGGGAGCGCTGGTCGGCGACCGGCCGTTCACGTTCGACACCACTGCTGTCGCCGGGGCTCGCGCGGCCGCCGGCCCACGCACGCCTCCACCGGCGTTCCTGCCCGGCCCACTCCGACCGCAGCCCCAGCCGGAGGTCGCCCTCGACGACCTGCTCCGCTTCTTCCGTCACCCGGTGCGCGACTTCCTCCGCACCCGCCTCGACGTCGCCCTGACCTACGAGGAGGACCAGCCGCTCGACGGCCTGCCGGTCGAGATCGACCAGCTCGCCCAGTGGGGGGTCGGCGAGCGGCTGGTCGACGACCTGCTCGCCGGCGTGCCGCCCCCGACCGCCCGCGAGCAGGAGTGGCGGCGCGGCGTGCTGCCCCCCGGAAGGCTGGGCTGGCGGTCGCTCGGCGAGATCCTCGACCGCGCCGTGCCCCTCGCGCGGGCCGCGCTCGACCGGCGTACCCGCCCCGCCGCGGCCGTTGACGTCGACGTCGACCTCGGCGGCGGCCGTTGGCTGCGCGGCACCGTTCCGGAGGTCTACGGCGACCGGCTGGTCCCGGTGAGCTACTCCCGGCTCGGGGCCGGCCACCGGCTCCAGTCGTGGCTGCGGCTGCTGGCGCTGTCGGCCGCCGACCCCGACCGCAACTGGACCGCCCACACGGTCGGCCGGCCGTCCAACAGCCGCTCCCACGCCGACCACGCCGTCTCGCTGCTGGGCCCGGTCGCCGACCACCAGGCGCGCGACCTGCTCCGCGACCTGGTCGAGCTGCGCGACCGCGGGCTGACCGAGCCGCTGCCGCTGCCGGTCAAGGCGTCGTTCGCCTACGCCCGCTTCCGCCGCACCGACGCGACCGTCACCGAGGCACGCCGCAAGGCGGGCTTCGACTGGGACGACGGGCGCTTCCCCGGCGAGTGCTCCGACGCCGGACACCTCCGCGTCTACGGCCCCCGCGCCCCGCTGCCCGGCACCGACCAGCCGCCGCACGACGGCGAGGAGCATCCCGGCGAGACCGACCGGTTCGGCGCGCTGGCGATGCGGCTGTGGAGCCCGGTGCTGCAGTCCGAGCAGGGGAGCTGGTGATGGCCGCGTCCGAGCTCGAGCCCTTCGACCTGACCGGGCCGCTGCCGACCGGCACCACCCTGCTCGAGGCCAGCGCCGGCACCGGCAAGACCTACACCGTCGCCGCCCTCGTCACCCGCTACGTCGCCGAGGGCGTCGCCCGCCTCGACGAGCTGCTCGTCATCACCTTCGGGCGGGCCGCCAGCCAGGAGCTGCGCGAGCGGGTCCGCGAGCACCTCGTCGCGGCCGAGCGCGCGCTCGCCGACCCCGCCTCGGCCGACCGCCGGCAGGCCGTCACCGCGCTGCTCCTCGACGCCGACGCCGCCGAGCTCGCGACCCGCCGTCGGCGGCTGCGCGACGCCCTGGCGGAGTTCGACACCGCGACCATCGCCACCACCCACCAGTTCTGCCACCTGGTGCTGCGCTCGCTCGGCGTCGCGGGCGACACCGAGGCCGGCGCCGCGCTGGTCGAGAACCTCGACGACCTCGTCGAGGAGGTCGTCGACGACCTCTACCTCCAGCGCTTCGGGCAGCGCACCGACCGGCCGCCCTATGACCGAGCGACCGCGTTGCGGCTGGCCTACGCCGCCGTCCACGACCCGCAGGCCGTGCTCGCGCCGGCCGACCCCGACCCCGACACCCGCGGCGGCGCCAGGGCGGCGTTCGCCCAGGAGGTGCGCCGCGAGGTCGAGCGGCGCAAGCGCCGGCTCGGGGTGCTCAGCTATGACGACCTGCTCGCCCGGCTCGCCCAGGCTCTGGAGACCCCGGCCGGCGGCGGTGCGGCGCCGGCCCGCGACCGGATGCGCGCCCGGTGGCGGATCGTGCTGGTCGACGAGTTCCAGGACACCGACCCGGTCCAGTGGCAGGTGATCGAGCGGGCGTTCGTCGGCCACGCGATCGTGGTGCTGATCGGCGACCCCAAGCAGGCGATCTACGCCTTCCGCGGGGGCGACGTCGTCACCTACCTCGCGGCGGCCGCGACGGCGACCCATCGCGCCACGCTCGGCACCAACTGGCGCTCCGACGCCGCGCTGGTCGAGCCGCTTCAGGTGGTGCTGCGCAACGCCGCCCTCGGCGACGACGAGATCACGGTCCGTGAGGTCGTCGCGGCCCACGAGGGCTCCCGCGTCTCGGGCCTGCCTCATCCGGCGCCGTTCCGGCTGCGCGCCGTGGCGCGCGACGGCTTCCGGCTCACCCGGTCCGGCGACATCCCGATCCGCCAGGCCCGGGCCCACATCGCCGCCGACTGCGCGGCCGACATCGCCGCCGTCCTTGCCGCCGAGCCGACGTACGACGGCCGGCCGCTCGTGGCAGGCGACATCGCGGTGCTGGTGGCCACCCGCGACCAGGGCCAGCTGGTGCAGACCCGGCTGGTCGAGCGGGGGGTGCCGGCGGTCGTCGCCGGCGGCGGCCACGTGCTGCTCACCCCGGCCGCCGACGAGGTGGTCACCCTGCTCGAGGCGCTCGACCAGCCACACCGGTCGGGGCGGGTCCGCGCGGCCGCGCTGACGGCGTTCTTCGGCCACACCACGACCGAGCTCGACGAGGCCGGCGACGACGTCACCGACGCCGTCGCCGACACCCTGCGCGGCTGGGCGCTGCTGCTCCGCGGCCGCGGGGTGGCGGCGCTGTTCGAGGCGGCCGACGAGCGCGGGCTGACGCCGCGCGTGCTCGCCCGCACCGACGGCGAGCGGCTGCTGACCGACCTGCGGCATCTCGCCCAGCTGCTCCACGACGTCGCGCTGCGCGAGCGGCTCGGGCTGACCGGCCTGCTCCACTGGCTCCACGACGAGCGCGAGCGCAACGCCCCGACCAGCGAGCGGACCCGCCGGCTCGACAGCGACGCCGCGGCGGTGCAGATCGTCACGATCCACGCGAGCAAGGGGCTGCAGTACCCCCTGGTCTACCTCCCCTTCGCCTTCGAGAAGTTCGTCCACTCCGTCGACGAGGCGCTCTTCCACGACGACGCCGGCGTGCGCACGCTGGACGTGTCCGGGTCGGGCCCGCAGTGGGACGACCACGTCAGCCGGCACCAGGCGGAGGAGGCGGGCGAGGAGCTGCGCGAGCTCTACGTCGCCCTCACCCGCGCGCAGTCGCAGGTCGTCGCGTGGTGGGCGCCGACGCCCAACACCCCCGACGGCGGGCTGCACCGGCTGCTCTTCGGTCGGCAGCCCGGCGACGCCGCGGTGCCCGACCGGATGCCCGTCAAGGACGACGACTACGCCCACCGGGTGCTCGGCCTGATCGCCGAGCTGGGCGGCCCCGTCCACGAGCGGAGCGACGTCGCGCAGCCCCCGCCGGTCCCGGCGCCGGGGGCGGCGCCGCCGCTGGAGGCGCGACGCTTCGACCGGGCGATCGACGCCGACTGGCGCCGGACGTCGTACTCCGGGCTGATCCGGGCCGAGGAGGCCGACCCCGGGGTCGGCAGCGAGCCGGAGCAGCAGCCGCTGGAGGACGAGCCGGTCGAGCGGGAGGACGAGGGGCCTCCGGCGGCGGCGCTCGCCGCGCCGGACGAGACCGCCGATGCCGTCGGGTCGCCGGTGTCGCCGATGGCCGAGCTGCCCGCGGGCGCGGCGTTCGGCAGCCTGGTGCACGCCGTGCTGGAGCACGCCGACCCCGACGCTCCCGACCTTCGCGAGGAGCTGCGGGCGCGGGTCGCCGAGCAGCTGGCATGGTGGCCGGTCGATGCGCCGGCGGACGCGCTCGCCGACGCGCTCGTGCCGCTCCACCACACCCCGCTCGGCCCCCTGCTCCCGGGGCGCACGCTCGCCGACGTGCCGCTGGCCGACCGACTCTGCGAGCTCGACTTCGAGCTGCCGCTGGTCGGCGGCGACACCCGCGGCGCCGGGCCGTCGGTCCTGCTCCGCGACCTTGCCGCGGTGTGGCGCGACGCGCTACCCGGCGACGACCCGCTCGCGCCCTACGCCGCCGTGCTGGAGCGGCCGGTGCTCGGCGGGCAGGCGCTGCGGGGCTACCTCTCCGGGTCGATCGACGTGGTGCTCCGGGCCACCGGCGTCGACGGCCGGCCGTCGTACGTCGTCGCCGACTACAAGACCAACCTGCTGGGCGAGCCGGGCCGTCCGATCACGGCCGCCGACTACGGCCCCGCCGAGCTGGCGGCGGCGATGCTGCACTCGCACTACCCGCTCCAGGCCCTCCTCTACTCCGTCGTGCTCCACCGCTTCCTGCGGTGGAGGCTGCCCGGCTACGACCCGGAGCAGCACCTCGGCGGCGTGCTCTACCTCTATCTCCGCGGCATGTGCGGGCCCGACTCGCCGGTGGTCGACGGCCATCCGAGCGGGGTGTTCAGCTGGGCGCCGCCCGCCGCGCTGGTGACCGGCGCCTCCGACCTGCTGGCGGGGGAGGTGCGCGGATGACCGAGCTGTTCGAGCCCGAGGGCTCCCACGACCGGCGGCTCGCCGCATCGGCCGCCGGGCTGTTGCGCGCGTTCAACGAGGCGGGGGTGCTCGAGGCGCCCGACGTGCTGGTGGCGCAGCGGGTCGCCGCGCTGGTCGACGAGCCCGACGAGGCGGTCCGGCTGGCCGTGGCGCTGGCGGTGCGCGCGGTCCGCCGCGGCTCGGTGGCGCTCGACCTCGCCGAGGTCCGCGACCTCGACGCGACCCTGCCGTGGCCCGACCCCGAGTCGTGGCTGGCGGCGGTCGCGGCCAGCCCGCTCGCCGCGGCCTCGGTCGTCCACGTCGACGACGGGCTGGTGTCGCTCGACCGCTACTGGCGCGAGGAGAAGCAGGTCGCCGACGACCTCGTCGCTCGGGCCGCGCAGCCGGCGCCGACCGTCGACGAGCAGCGGCTCGAGCGGGCCGCCGCGCGGCTCTTCCCCGAGGGCTACGCCGAGCAGCGGGCCGCCGCGACCGCCGCCGCGCGACGCTGGACGACGGTGCTCACCGGCGGCCCCGGCACCGGCAAGACCACCGCCGTCGCGGGGCTGCTGGCGCTGCTCGCCGACCAGGCCGCCGACGGAGGGTCGGCGAGCGCCCCGCGGGTCGCCCTCACCGCGCCCACCGGCAAGGCGGCGGCTCGCCTCCAGGAGGCCGTCGCCGCCGCGACCCGTGCCCTCCCCGCCGACGACCGCGACCGGCTCGGCACGCTCACCGCGGCCACGCTGCACCGGCTGCTCGGCTCCCGCCCCGACACCCGCACCCGCTTCCGCCACCACCGGGGCAACCGGCTGCCCCACGACGTGGTCGTCGTCGACGAGACCTCGATGGTGTCGCTGACGATGATGGCCCGCCTGCTCGAGGCGGTCCGGCCCGACGCCCGGCTGGTGCTCGTCGGCGACCCCGACCAGCTCGCCTCCGTCGAGGCCGGCGCGGTGCTCGCCGACCTCGTCGCGGGTCTCGGCGGCCACGACCCCGGCGCGGTCGTCGCGCTGCGCACCTCCCACCGCTTCGGGGAGCGGATCGGGGCGCTCGCCGCCGCCGTCCGCGACGGCGAGGCCGACGCGGCGCTCGACCTGCTGCGCGCCGCCGGCGAGGTCGAGCTGGTCGACCCGACGCGGGCCGACGCCGAGGGCGTGCTGCGTGAGGTGGTGCTCGGCTCGGCGCGGTCGGTCCGGGCGGCCGCCGAGGCCGGCGACGTGGCGGGCTCGCTGGCGGCACTCGACCGGCACCGCCTGCTTTGCGCGCACCGCGAAGGGCCCTTCGGCGCCGGCCACTGGAACCGCCAGGTGGAGCGGTGGCTCGGCGACGAGCTCGGCTCTCCGGTGGGGGCCGGGTGGGGTCGCGAGTGGTACGCCGGCCGCCCGCTGCTCGTCACGGCCAACGACTACGGCCTCGGCCTCTACAACGGCGACACCGGAGTCGTCGTACGCCAGGCGGATGGGGGGCTGCGGGCGATCGTGGCGAGCGCCGCCGCGCCGGTGTCCCTGGCCACGGCCCGGCTGTCCGACGTCGAGACGATGCACGCGATGACCGTCCACAAGAGCCAGGGCAGCCAGGCCGACGAGGTCACCGTGCTGCTCCCCGACGACGACTCCCGGCTGCTGTCGCGCGAGCTGTTCTACACCGCCGTCACGCGGGCCCAGAGCCGGGTGCGGGTGGTCGCCACCGAGGAGGCCGTGCGGGCGGCGGTGGAGCGGCGGGCCCGGCGTGCCTCGGGCCTGCGGCAGCGTCTCGCCCGCACTGCGAGCACGGAAACACCGGCGTAACCGCCCGCCGATAGCCTCGGGTCATGCCCTATCTGATGCGGGTCGAGCTGCCCGACGTGCCCGGGTCGCTGGGTCGCGTCGCCACCGCCATCGGCCAGGCGGGCGCCGACATCGAGGCCATCGAGATCGTCGAGCACCGTCGCGACGGCGTCGCCGTCGACGACGTGCTGCTGGAGATGCAGCCCGGCACCATGCCCGACTCCGTGGTGTCGGCCTGCAGCGCCCTCGACGGGGTCGCGGTCGTGTGGATCACCCACTACGCCGCCGGCGGCAACCTCTTCCTCGACCTCGAGGTCGTCGAGGAGCTCACCACGCTCGGCGCCGACGCGCTCGACGGGCTGGTCGGCATGCTGCCGATCACCTTCCGCGTCGACTGGGCCGCCCGGGTCGAGCGGTCGGGGGCGGGCGCCGACGTCGTCCGCGCCACCGACGCCGCGCCCTCGGAGCTGCCCTGGGTCGACCTGCTCCAGGCCACCCGGCTCCCCGAGCTCGACGACGGCGTCACGCTGGTGTGCGCCGCCCCGATCTCACCCGGGGCGATGGTGGTGCTCGGCCGGATCGG
>JAUILS010000134.1 GCA_030432975.1 Actinomycetes bacterium | reverse complement strand
CCCGACATCCCGCTGATCGACGTCTTCGACCGCGGCGGGGCGCTGAAGTCCAGCTGGTACGGCGACTGCCTGCCCTCGCGCGACTTCCCGATGCTGGTCGACCTCTACCAGCAGGGGCGGCTCGACCTCGACGCGTTCGTGTCGGAGGAGATCGGCCTGGGCGACGTGGAGGCGGCGTTCGAGAAGATGCACCACGGCGACGTGCTGCGCTCGGTGGTGATCCTGTGAGCGACGCGTCCAGCAGCCCCGCCTGCCCGCCCGGACGGATCGACCACACGGTCACCTCGGGCACCTTCAGCCTCGACGGCGAGACCTTCGACGTCGACAACAACGTGTGGGTGGTCGGCGACGACACCGAGTGCGTGGTGATCGACGCCCCGCACGACGTGGAGGCCATCCGCGCGGTCATCGGGTCGCGCACGGTCAAGGCGATCGTGTGCACGCATGCCCACGACGACCACGTGCGGGTCGCACCGGCGCTGCGCGAGGCGACCGGCGCGCCGATCCTGCTCCACCCCGGCGACCAGCCCGTCTGGGAGCTGACCCACCCCGACCAGCTCTGGGACGTCGACCTCGCCGACGGTCAGACCATCGAGGTCGGCGGGACGACGCTGGAGGTGCTGCACACGCCCGGCCACGCCCCCGGCGCGGTCTGCCTCTACGCTCCCGACCACGGCTGCGTCTTCACCGGCGACACGCTCTTCCAGGGCGGTC
Organism: Actinomycetes bacterium; assembly: GCA_030432975.1. Classification (GTDB taxonomy): domain Bacteria; phylum Actinomycetota; class Actinomycetes; order Propionibacteriales; family Nocardioidaceae; genus Nocardioides. The sequence goes on along the minus strand of JAUILS010000134.1, from coordinate 8,203 downwards.
CCGGGGCGACGGGCAGGTCGTTCAGCGACCGGCCGACGATCGAGGAGTCGATCCGCACCCGGCTGTTCGCGCTCCCCGACGAGACGGTCGTGCACACCGGCCACGGCGACGACACCACGATCGGCGCCGAGAAGGCGCTGCTCGGCGCCTGACCGTCCCCGGCGTCAGCGCGTCTGCAGGAGGATCGGCGAGGCGAGGTCCTCACCCGCGACCGGCGCCACGGCGTACTCCAGCGAGCCGTCGAGGCCGACCCGGACCACCGCCCACTCTCCCGACTGGTAGGTGCGCATCAGCAGGTGGGAGCTGTCCTCCCACACCTGGTCGAAGTAGGTCGCCGAGTCGGGCCCGTTGGTCCACGACTGCAGCGTGGAGCCGTCGCTGATCGACACCAGCGCGAGGGTGTCGGGGCCGAAGCCGTCCAAGTACGACGGCAGCCCGACGAGTGTCTTGCCGTCGGGGTCGACGACATCGAGGGTGTAGTCGCAGGTCTCCCACAGGACCCGGGAGTCCGGGCGGTCGGTCATCCGGCTGCAGCTGCTGGGAGCCAGGTCGTCGACCGAGTGGACCCCACCCACGCGGGTGCCCGAGACCGTCGTCGCGGTGCGCATTCCGTCGATCGACGTCACGTCGCCCAGGGAGGTGACCGCGTAGGCGCCGTACCTGCGTCCGACGGTGTCGACGACCACGGCGCAGGAGGCGTCCTCCGATCGGGAGGGTCCGCAGTCGTCGCCGATGATGCCGACGGTGCGATAGGGGCCCAGGGCTCCGACCGAGCCGAGGGTCCGGCGCTCACCGGTGCGGTCGGCGGTGGTGACGGTGCCGTCGGGGGAAGTCCACGCGATGGTGCCCCCGTCGGAGGAGACGGCGATGCCACCTGACACGCGTGTGCGGCCGTCGTACTCACCGTCGGAGGACATCGAGATCAGCGACTCACGGCCGGTGTCCTGGTCGATGACGACCACCATCCACCCGTTGCCGAACGGGACGAACTCGCTGATGCCGTACGGCGGGAGCGGCACTTCGCGACCGTCGGGAGCGTGGATGACTCCGCCATCGGGGAAGCCGTCCTTCCAGGCGAGCTCCGCGTAGGCCAGGCCGGGCGCGCTTCCCTGCTCGAGGTCGCCGACATCGAGGACGCCGCGGTCGGTGCCGCCGGAGCCCTCGGACGGTGTCTCGGTGGGGCTCGGCGACGCGGAGTGCGTCGGGCCGCTCGTCCCGGTCTCGCTCGCGTCGCTCGGCTCGGCGGAGGGGTCCTCGCTGCCGCAGGCGACGAAGGCCGAGGCCAGGCAGAGCGCGGTGGCGGCCAGCGTGAGACGTCGGCCGCGGAGTCTCGGGCGCGGGTGGGTGGTGGTCATCGTGGTTCCCCCGTCGTGGTGTGCTGCCGGTGAGACGCGAACGGGGCGTGGGAGGTTGCTCCCGTCTCCATCCTCGCTCGGTCAGAACGGCTTCACCAGCAGGGCCGCGCCGTGGCCGCCGATCCTGGTCAGCACGAGCGTGGCCTCGTCGTCGCCGGCGAGGTGGAGGCGCCTGCGCAGCGCCGCGGGGTCGATGTCGACGCCGCGCTTCTTGATGGTGAGCGTGCCGATGCCGCGCTGCTTGAGCGCCAGGCGGAGCTGCTTCTCGCGGAACGGCAGGGTCTCGACCACCCGATAGCTGCGGGCGAAGGGGGTGTGGAAGGACGCGTCGGAGGTGACGTAGGCGATGTGCTCGTCGAGCAGGCCGCCGTCGACGCCCGCGGCCACCGCCGTGACCAGGCCCGCCCGGATGACGGCCCCGTCGGGCTCGTAGAGGTAGCCGCCGAGGTCGCGGACCGGCCGCTCCCGGCCGTCGTACGGGTCGTCCTCGTCGGTCAGCGTGGCCAGGCCGGTGTGGGCCAGGACTGTGGCGCGGCGCCGCGTCGTCGCGAGGTACGGCGACCACAGCACGGCCTCCTTGACCTCGCCCAGCTCGCTCACCCACTCGGCCTCGGCGCCGTCGGGCACCAGGTCGTGCGGGATCCCGGGGGCGGCCTTCACCACCGCCCGCCCGCGGAGCAGCTGCTCAACCCACGACCAGGGCGGCGTCCACTCGGCGGCGTCGAAGCTGCGTCCCTTGCCCGAGCGACGGGCCGGGTCGGCGAAGGCGACGCCGAAGCCGCTGACGTCGACGGTGGTCGCGTCGGCCACGGCGACCGCGCCGGGGAGCCCGAGCGCCGCGAGGTTGGCCTCCGCGATCGCGGCGCGCACCGGGTCGAGCTCGACGCCGGCGGCGGTGAGGCCCGCCCGCGCGAACGCCATCAGGTCGGCGCCGATTCCGCAGCCGAGGTCGACCACGGAGCCAGGCTCGGCAGCCGCGACCCGGGCGGCGCGGTGGTCGGCCACCCGGCGCCGGGTCGCCTGCTCCAGGGCGTCGGGGGTGTAGTAGAGCCGCAGCGCCTCGTCGCCGAGCTTGCCGACCGCCTTCACCCGCAGCTCGACCTGGGTGAGCGCGGCGGCGGCCCGGTCCGCGTCGCTCTCCGCCCTGCGCACCTGCGCCGCCGCCCGCACCGGGTCGCCGTCGGCGTCGGCGTAGGCCTGGGCCGCGGTGAGCAGCAGCTGCTGGCCGTCGGGGGTCAGCAGCCACCGGAACGTCGCGAGGTCCACGCCAGCATCCTCGCGCACCCCACGCGCCCCCCGCCGGGCAGGATGGCCCCATGACGCACACCCTGGTCCTGGTGCGACACGCCAAGTCCGACTGGTCGGGCAGCCACCCCGACCACGAACGGCCGGTGGGGGCCCGCGGCCGCCGCCAGGCGCCGGAGGCCGGACGCTGGCTGGCCGAGCACCTCCCGGAGGTGGACCTGGCGGTCGTCTCGCCGGCGCAGCGGGCGCGCACCACCTGGGAGCTGGTGGCGGCCGAGCTGTCGGCACCGCCGCCGGTGCGGATCGAGGAGGACGTCTACTCCTTCGGGCCGGAGCCCCTGCTGCGCGTCGTCCGCCGGCTCCGGGGGGAGGTCGGCACCGCCGCGCTGGTCGGCCACAACCCGGCCCTGGAGGAGCTGGTCGAGGAGCTGACGGGGGAGTGGGCGGCGATGCCCACCTCCGCCCTGGCCGTCATCGAGCTCGCTGCCCCCTGGGTCGAGGCCGGTGGCGGCACCGCCCGGCTCGTCGCGGCGGGCCGCCCGCCCGGCTGAGGAGACCCTTCTGGCACTCACTGGGGGTGAGTGCTAACGTCTGACCTGGCACTCTCGCCTTGAGGGTGCCAGCGCTTGCGAGTCGGTGCGACCCCCGCGACGGCGTACCTCCCCGCAAGCCCAGACGTTGCACCACCACCGTGCCCGGCGGCTCGCCCGGCACGCCAGCCAGAGCAAGACACCTAGTGGAAAGTGGAGGTCGATCTTCCGTGTCGATCAACATCAAGCCTCTCGAGGACCGGATCGTCGTCAAGCCCCTCGACGCCGAGCAGACCACCGCCTCGGGCCTGGTCATCCCCGACACCGCCAAGGAGAAGCCCCAGGAGGGCGAGGTCCTGGCGATCGGTCCCGGCCGCATCGACGACAACGGCAACCGCGTCCCGCTCGACGTGGCCGTCGGCGACAAGGTCATCTACAGCAAGTACGGCGGCACCGAGGTCAAGTACGCCGGCGAGGAGTACCTCATCCTCTCCGCCCGCGACGTCCTGGCCGTCGTCTCCTGACGCACCTGGCATCCCGGCTGGCGGCGTTGTCGTCGGTCGGCGACCGCTTCGCTCTCTAGGTCGCCTTCCCTCCTCCGCCTTGCCAGCCGGGCGCCAGGCACGCCAGGAACCACACCCTCATCTACGGAGAGATCTGAATGCCCAAGATCCTGGAGTTCGACGAGCAGGCGCGCCGGTCGCTCGAGCGGGGCGTCGACGCCCTCGCCAACGCGGTCAAGGTGACGCTCGGCCCCAAGGGCCGCTACGTCGTGCTGGACAAGAAGTGGGGCGCCCCCACGATCACCAACGACGGCGTCACGGTGGCGCGCGACGTGGAGCTCGACGACCCGTTCGAGAACCTCGGTGCGCAGCTCACCAAGGAGGTCGCCACCAAGACCAACGACATCGCCGGTGACGGCACCACCACCGCCACCGTGCTCGCGCAGGCGATGGTCCGCGAGGGCCTGCGCGCCGTCGCCGCCGGTGCCAACCCGATGGATCTCAAGCGCGGCATCGACGCCGCCGCCGAGGCGGTCAGCGACTCGCTGCGCGAGTCGGCCCGCGAGGTCGAGACCCGCGAGGACATGGCGTCGGTCGCCACCATCTCCAGCCGCGACGACCACATCGGGTCGCTGCTCGCCGAGGCCTTCGACAAGGTCGGCAAGGACGGCGTGATCACGGTCGAGGAGTCCAACACCATGGGCACCGAGCTGGAGTTCACCGAGGGCATGCAGTTCGACAAGGGCTACATCTCGGCCTACATGGTGACCGACCCGGAGAGCATGGAGGCCGTCCTCGACGACCCCTACATCCTTCTCCACCAGGGCAAGATCTCCTCGGTCGCCGAGCTGCTGCCGCTGCTCGAGAAGGTCATCTCCACCGGCAAGTCGCTGTTCATCCTGGCCGAGGACGTCGACGGCGAGGCGCTGTCGACGCTGGTGGTCAACAAGATCCGCGGCACCTTCACCGCCGTGGCGGTGAAGAGCCCGGCCTTCGGCGACCGCCGCAAGGCGATGATGCAGGACATCGCGACCCTGACCGGCGGCCAGGTCGTCGCCCCCGAGGTCGGGCTCAAGCTCGACCAGGTCGGCCTCGAGGTGCTCGGCACCGCCCGCCGCGTCGTGGTCACCAAGGACGCCACCACCATCGTCGACGGTGGCGGCGACAAGGCCGAGGTCGAGGGCCGGGTCAACCAGATCAAGGCCGAGATCGAGACCACCGACTCCGACTGGGACCGCGAGAAGCTCCAGGAGCGCCTCGCCAAGCTCGCCGGCGGCGTCTGCGTGATCAAGGTCGGCGCGGCCACCGAGGTCGAGCTGAAGGAGAAGAAGCACCGCATCGAGGACGCCGTCTCGGCGACCCGCGCGGCGATCGAGGAGGGCATCGTCGCCGGCGGCGGCTCGGCCCTCATCCACGCCGGCTCGGTGCTCGACGAGGACCTCGGCCTCTCCGGCGACGAGGCGATGGGCGTGCGCATCGTGCGCAAGGCCGTCGACGAGCCGCTGCGCTGGATCGCGGAGAACGGCGGCGACAACGGCTACGTCATCGTCACCAAGGTCCGCGAGGCGGGCCCCGGCACGGGCTACAACGCGGCCACCAACGAGTACGGCGACCTGGTCGCCCAGGGCGTCCTCGACCCCGTCAAGGTCACCCGCTCCGCGCTGGTCAACGCCACCTCGATCGCGGGCATGCTGCTCACGACCGAGACGCTGGTCGTCGAGGCCCCCGAGGACGAGGACGAGGCGGCCGCTGCGGCCGGTCACGGCCACGGTCACGGCCACTGACGCCGAGGCGTCGCGGATCTCGCGCTGACGCGTCGCTGTTGTCGCGCTGAGGCGTCGAAGACCCACACCGACACCGCCGCCGCCCTCCGGGGTGGCGGCGGTGTCGTCGTCAGGGGGGTGGTCTGGAGGGTCGGGCCGGGCCCGGGAGCTGCGTCGTGGGTCGCAGGCGTGGACCGGCCCTCTGCCGACGGTCTCCGACCGGGCCTGCGAGTGTGCAGAAACTGCAGGCGAATGTCGTGAAATCTGCACGTTTGGATCCAAACGGCATACCTCGACCGAGCCGCCATAGGCTCCAGGCCCGCGCAGCACCACGAGTTTTCCTGTCCGAAACACGGCGGACCACCTCAGGAAACCGCGGTGGCGGACCCTGGACCTCGACCACACGACTCCGAGAGGGGGCCGCCGATGCTCTGGCGCGTCCGCACCACCATGCCCGACCGTCCCGGCTCGCTGGCCCGGCTGGCCGAGCAGTGTGGCCGGGCGGACGTCAACATCCTCGGTCTGCAGATCTTCCCGGGGGTCGACGCGGTCACCGACGAGCTGGTGCTGCGCACCCCCAGCGACTGGGGTGAGGAGGAGATCGAGCGGCTCGTGCAGCGGGCCGGCGGAGGTCGGGTGTCGGCGTCGGTCTGCTCGGAGGCGGCGCTGGTCGACCAGCCGACCCGCTACGTCCAGGCGGCGCGCTCGATCCTGGCCCAGCCCGCGTCGTTCCCCGAGATCGTGGCGACGCTCTTCGACGCCGAGGCCGACCCGGGCCCGGGCGACCGGGGCCCGAGCCAGGACGTGATGGAGATGTCGGTCGGCGACGTGCAGGTGCAGGTGCGCCGCGCGGCGCCGTTCACCCCGACCGAGCACGCCCGCGGGGCCGCGATGGCCGACCTGGTGACCGACGTGCTGTCCCGGGCCCGCCACGAGCAGCCGATGCCGGCGGCGGGCCGCCGGCTGGGCAGCGCCGCGACGCCGACGTACGTCGTCGGGGACGGCGCCGTCTCGGCCGCGGTCGACGGCACGACGGTGGGGGTCGCCCAGATCCGTCCGGAGGCCAGCGAGGAGGGCGTCCGCGAGCTCGTGCTCGAGGTCGACCCCGCCTGGCAGCGGCGAGGCATCGGCACCCGCCTGCTGGTCGAGGCCTCCCGGCTGGCCGCGCTGGAGGGCGCCTCGGAGATCGTGATGAACACCCGCGCCGACAACCAGGCGGTGCTGCCGCTGGTGCTGGCCGCGGGGCTGCGCGGTCGGATCCGGATGTCCGCCGAGCGGCTCACCGTGCGAGCCCCGGTGCGCGACTTCGCCGCCGCCCGCTGACGGGCGGTCCGTGGTCCGCCGGTGCGGGAGCCGCCGGTAGGATCCGCCCATGAGTGACTGGGGCGAGAGCCAGCAGGAGATGCCCGACAAGTTCGCTGCCCTCGGGCTCACCTACGACGACGTCCTCCTGCTTCCCGGCGACACCGACCTGGCGCCGACCGACATCGACACCACGACCCGGCTGACCCGCGAGATCACGCTCAAGGTCCCGCTGGTGAGCGCCGCGATGGACACCGTCACCGAGTCGCGGATGGCCATCGCGATGGCGCGCCAGGGCGGGCTCGGCGTCCTCCACCGCAACCTGTCGATCGACGACCAGGCCTACCAGGTCGACCTGGTCAAGCGCACCCAGACCGGCATCATCTCCAACCCGGTGACGATCGGGCCCGACGCGACGCTGGAGCAGCTCGACCAGCTGGCCGGCGAGTACCGCATCTCCGGCCTTCCCGTCGTCGACACCGACCACCGGCTGCTCGGCATCATCACCAACCGCGACCTGCGGTTCACCCCCGTCGCGGAGTGGGCCACTACCAAGGTCGACGAGGTGATGACGCCGATGCCGCTGTTCACCGCGCCCGAGGGCATCGCGCGCGAGGATGCGATCCAGATGCTGCGCCAGAACAAGCGCGAGCGGCTCCCCATCATCGACGACGCCGGGCGGCTCACGGGGCTGATCACCGTCAAGGACTTCGTCAAGGGCGAGCAGTTCCCGCACGCGTCGTACGACGGCGACGGCCGGCTGATGGTCGGCGCGGCGATCGGCTACTTCGGCGACGCGTGGGAGCGCGCGACCCGGCTGATCGAGGCCGGCGTCGACGTGCTGGTGGCCGACACCGCCCACGGCCACGTCAAGCTGCTGCTCGACATGGTGCGGCGCCTCAAGACCGACCCCGCGACCCGGCAGGTGCAGGTGATCGGCGGCAACGTCGCCACCCGCGCCGGCGCGCAGGCCTTCGTCGACGCCGGAGCCGACGCCGTCAAGGTCGGTGTCGGGCCGGGCTCGATCTGCACGACCCGCGTCGTCACCGGTGTCGGCGTGCCCCAGGTGACCGCGGTCTACGAGGCCTCGCTCGCGGCCCGACCGGCCGGCGTACCCGTGATCGCCGACGGCGGCATGAAGCACTCCGGTGAGATCGCCAAGGCAATCGTCGCCGGCGCCGACGCGGTGATGGTCGGCTCGCTGCTCGCCGGCTGCGAGGAGTCGCCGGGCGAGCTGGTGTTCGTCAACGGCAAGCAGTACAAGTCCTACCGCGGGATGGGCTCGCTCGGCGCCATGTCGAGCCGCGGCAAGAAGTCCTACTCCAAGGACCGCTACTTCCAGGCCGAGGTCACCAGCGACGACAAGATCGTGCCGGAGGGGATCGAGGGCCAGGTGGCCTACCGCGGCCCGCTGGCCGCCGTCGCCCACCAGCTCATCGGTGGGCTCAACCAGTCGATGTTCTACGTCGGCGCACGCACCGTCCCCGAGCTGCAGGAGAAGGGCC
>JAUILS010000133.1 GCA_030432975.1 Actinomycetes bacterium | reverse complement strand
GGCCTCGAAGCCGTCGAAGTCCGCGCCCAGCACGTAGAGCAGCCGCACCTTCGCCTCGCCGGCGGCCGCGGCGTCCACGGCCGGCATCAGGACCTGCTCGTAGTCGTCGGCGGTCACGTCGCCGCTCGCCTCGGCGACCACCACATGGCTGGGCAGTCCCTCTCTCACCGTGATCATTGCGGCTCCTCCCCTGGTCGGCGGACAACCCCTCGGCGACGCTAGCAGGACGTTGGCTATTGACTATAGCCATAAGCCTATGTATGTTAGTCACATGACCGACACCCAGTACCTCGACCGGCCCCAGGGCCGGATCGCCTACGACCTGGCCGGCGACGGCCCCCTGGCCCTGCTGGTCCCCGGGATGGGCGACCTGCGCTCGACGTACCGCCACCTCGCCCCCGTGCTCGTGGCGGCCGGATTCACCGTCGTCTCGGTCGACCTGCGCGGCCACGGCGACAGCGACGCGACCTTCGACTCCTACGGCGACGTCGAGACCGCCGGCGACCTGCGGGCCCTGCTCGAGTCGCTCGGCCGGCCCGCCGTGGTCGTGGGCAACTCGATGGGCGCGGGCGCCGCGGCCTGCCTGGCCGGCGCCCACCCCGCGCTGGTGACCGGCCTGGTCCTGGTCGGGCCGTTCGTGCGCAACGGCGCGGTCACCTGGTGGCAGAAGCTGGCGCTGCGCGCCGCGCTCGCCGCCCCGTGGGCGGCGCTGACCTGGAAGGCCTACCTCCCGAAGCTGTACGCCGGCCGGCGGCCCGACGACCTCGACGAGCACGCGGCGGCCGTGGTCGCGTCGCTCCGCCGCCCCGGCTACGCCACGGCGTTCTCCCGGACCACCCGCCTCAGCCACCAGCCGGCCGAGGACAGCCTGGGCGGCGTCACCGCGCCGACCCTCGTGGTGATGGGCGAGCTCGACCCCGACTTCCCCGACCCGGCCGCCGAGGCGCGCTGGATCGCCGAGCGGCTGTCGGCGCAGGTCCTGATGGTGCCGGAGGCGGGCCACTACCCGCAGGCCCAGCGCCCCGACGTCGTCGGGCCCGCGGTCGTCGACTTCCTGCGCTCGGTCACGGCCGATGCCTAGGGCAGGGCTGACCCCCGAGCGGGTCGTCCGCGAGGCCGGCGACCTGGCCGACGAGGGCGGGCTCGCCGCGCTCACCCTCTCGGCCGTCGCGGGTCGGCTGGGGGTGCGGCAGCCGTCGCTCTACAAGCACATCGACTCCCTCGACGGCCTGCAGCGCGGCGTCTCCCTGGCGGCCAAGCGCGACCTCGGCGAGGCGCTGACCCGGGCGGCGGTCGGCCGGTCGGGCCCCGACGCCGTGCGCTCGGTGGCGGCGGCCTACCGCTCCTGGGTGCTCGACCACCCCGGCCGCTACGCCGCCACCGTGCGCGCGCCCGATCCCGACGACGAGGAGGACCGGGAGGTCAGCGCCGAGGTGGTCTCCGTGGTGCTCGCGGTGCTGGCGGCCTTCGACCTCGAGGGCGACCAGGCCATCGACGCCGCTCGCGCCCTGCGCTCGGCGATCCACGGCTTCGTCAGCCTCGAGGCGGCCGGCGGCTTCGGGCTGCCCCGCGACGTCGACCGCAGCTATGAGTTCCTCATCGACTCACTCGTCGCCGGGTTGGGCCGCGCCTGAGGCCGCCGACGTGCGTGCTGAGCGGCCTGGGCGGCAGCTCAGTGGCCCCGACGCGTTCAGGTGGCCAGCCGGCCGTCCTCGTAGACGGCCGTGACCTCGCTGACCACGACGCGGTAGCCGTCGTACCAGCGGTCGACCTGGCTCTTGGCCTCGCGGTGCCGGGGGAAGCGCGCGAGGCGCGCCACGGACTCCCGGTCGGCGAAGTAGTAGACGGCGTTGACGACGTCGCCGACCTCGGTCCGGTAGGTCTCGGCGCTGGCGAAGCCCGGCAGGCTTCGGGCGAAGGCGTCGATCTCGGCGTCGAGGCGGTGGAAGTCGTCGTCGTAGCGACCCGGCCTGAAGATGAACTGGACGCAGATCACGGGGTGCCCCCGGTCGTGGCGGAGATCAGGCGCGTCGAGGTGCGCACCGCCGGCCCCAGCAGCCGCAACCGCGTCGTGAGGGCGTCGGTCGCGGCGGCGAGGGCCTCGTCGGTCATGGGGTCGAGCACATCGAGGATGAACAAGGCCCTCGTGGTGGCGTGGGTGAGCTGGGTGCGTCGCCCCTGGCGCCAGTTCCAGCGGCGACACGTCACGCCCTCGTCGTCGCGCCAGACGACCTCGCCGGGCTCGGGGTGCTCCAGGGAGACCTGGCCGTCCGCGACCGTGTCGAAGACCTCGGCGCCGCGGGCACGCACCAGTCGGGCGTTGCCGGCGTAGCGGTCGAGGTCCTCCCCGCCGAGCGGGACCTGATGGAGCACGGACACGGCGTTGTAGAGGTCGGTGAGGCGGTTGACCCGGGGCAGACCCGCGCCGGCGCGGCGGGTGAGCGCCTCGAGGCTGTTGCGCGTGCGTTGCGGCTTGGCGCCGAAGGCGCGGAAGGCCTCCCGCCAGGCGGCCACGTGGGGCAGCTCCTCGACCGGACCCTCGGCGAGCAGGTCGGCCGCTCGGTCCTCGGCCTCGCGCAGCAGGGACTCGCTCTCGGCGTCGCCCCCGCCGGGCGCGAGCCCGTCGACGGCCACCAGCATGACGCGGTAGTCGGGGCGCAACTCGAACACCGCGTCGTCCACCCATGCCTCGGAGAGGAACGCCTCGAGCCCGTCCCGGTCAGCCATGTGCGGCCTCCATCCGTGGGAGGGCGCCCACCCCGGGCTCGAACACGGCCAGGGAGAACCGCGCCCCCGAGTCCTCCCGCGCGGCGTAGGCGTGTTGCACGTCTCCCGGGAACGAGACCGCGTCACCGGCCTCCAGGTCGACCTGCTGGTCGCCGGCCGTGACGGTCATCGACCCGTCCCGAACCTGGAGGAGCTCCCTCGTGCCGGCGGCATGCGCCTCGCTCGCATGGCGGTCGCCGGCGCCGAGCGTCCAGTCCCACAGCTCGACCACGTCGGGCGGCTCGGTGCCGGCCACGAGGACGCCGCTGCCGCCCGCGCTGCCGGTCCAGAGCGTGGCCCCCTGCCCGGCGCGGGTGACCGTGAGCCCCACGGCCTCGGGGGGCTCGACCAGGGCGGGCAGCCCGATCCCGAGAGCGTCGCTGAGCCGGAGCAGCGTGCCCACGCTGGGGTTCGCCGCGCCCTGCTCGACGTTGACCAGCGCACGTCTGCTCACTCCGGCGACGTCCGCAAGCTGGTCCAGGGTCCAGCCGCGGGCCTGGCGCTGACCGCGCACCCGGGCGCCGATGGCGGCGGCCAGCGGTGCGGTCGAGGTGTCCATGAGTGCATCATACTGCACTACATGAGGCGCCGAGTACTCGGCGGCCGCGCAGCCCCGGGCGCGCCCTCAGGCCTGCGGCCGGAGCAGGAACTTGTGCCCCGTGGCCATCCGCGCGTAGCGCTGCATCGTCGCCGGGTCGAGCGCCTGCTCCAGCGTCAGCTCGTCGGTGTAGTGGCTGGCGAAGGTGGTGGTGAGCTCGTCGGCGACCCGCCGGCGGAGCCGCGCCAGGTCGGCCGGCGGCGTGCGGGCCAGGAACGGCGTCAGCAGCCAGCCGCCCACGCCCCACGCGAAGCCGAAGCCTCGCCGCAGCTCGATCGGCCGCGGGTCGAGGACGCCGTAGTTGTAGACCTGCTTGTGCACGTCGCTGCCGTAGCGGTTGTAGGGCGCCCCCTCCGGCGTCAGCGCGACCTCCATCGCGGTGAGGATGTCGCCGGCCAGCCGGCCGCCGCCGACCGCGTCGAACGCCAGCGTGGCGCCCGTCGCCTTCACGGCGGCCACCAGGTCCGCCATGAACGTCTCCCGACTGGAGTCGACCACGTGCTCGGCGCCCTGGTCGCGGAGCAGCGCGGCCTGCTCCGGCCGGCGTACGACGTTGACGAGGGGGACGCCGTCGGCCAGGCAGATCCGCTGGAGCATCTGGCCCAGGTTGGAGGCCGCCGCGGTGTGCACCAGCGCGGTGTGCCCCTCGCGGCGCATCGTCTCGACCATGCCCAGCGCGGTGAGCGGGTTGACGAACGACGCCGCCCCGTCGACCGCCGTCGCCCCGTCGGGGAGGGGCAGGCACATCTGGGGAGTGGTGAGGCAGTACTCGGCGTACGTCGCCCCGCCGGCGAAGCCGACCGTGCTCCCGAGCAGCGCCTGGGCCTCCGACGACTCCCCCGCCGCGACCACCACGCCCCCGCCCTCGTTGCCGGCCGGCATCGCCTGCCCCAGCCGTGCCTGCAGCGCCCGCAAGGCCGGAGGGGAGATCGGAGCCGTGGTCGTCGGCACGTCCGCGGCGTCGTCGCGCACCGCCTGGGTGACGTCGGCCAGCGCCAGCAGCAGCGCCAGGTCGGAGGGGTTGATCGGCGCCGCGTCGACCCGCACCAGCACCTGTCCCTCTCGTGGACGCGGTGTCTCCACCGTCGCGACCGACAGCTCGAGCCGGCCGTCCGCGGTGGCCAGGCTGCGCAGCTGGCGCATGGTGGCGGGGATCTCCGACATGGTGCTCCTGGAGGCGGACGTCGACGACTGGGCGGGCGCGGCCGAGCCTAGTGCGAGGGCAGCTCCCCGGTCAGCCGGCCGTGGCGCTCCGCGCTGGCCTCGTTGAGCCCGGTGATCTCGACCGTGGTGCCTCGGCGCTCGTACTTCGTGGTGATCGCGTCGAGGGCGGCGACGGTGGAGGCGTCCCAGATGTGGCTGTCGGACAGGTCGATGACGACCCGGTCGGGGTCCTCGGCGTAGTGGAACTGCGTGTAGAGGTCGTTGCTGGAGGCGAAGAAGAGCTCGCCCGTCACCCGGTAGACCGCGGTCGCGCCGTGCCCGTCCTCGACGAGCTCCCGGTGGGTGTCGGTGAGGTGCGCGACCCGGCGTGCGAACAGCGTCATGGCGACCAGCACCCCGACGACGACGCCGATCGCGAGGTTGTGGGTCAGCACGGTGACCAGCACCGTGGAGAGCATCACCGTGGTCTCGGACCGCGGCATCCGCCGCAGCGTCGCCGGCTGGATCGAGTGCCAGTCGAAGGTGGCGACCGAGACCATGATCATCACCGCCACGAGGGCCGCCATCGGGATCAGCGCGACCACGTCGCCGAAGCCCACCACCAGGACCAGCAGGAAGACGCCGGCGAGGAACGTCGAGATCCGGGTGCGAGCCCCGGAGACCTTCACGTTGATCATCGTCTGGCCGATCATGGCGCAGCCGCCCATCCCGCCGAAGAAGCCCGTGACCAGGTTGGCGGCACCCTGCCCGAGCGCCTCGCGACTCTTGTCCGACGGGGTGTCGGTGATGTCGTCGACGATCTTGGCCGTCAGCAGCGACTCGAGGATGCCGACCAGCGCCATCGCCAGGGCGTAGGGCGCGATGATGCGCAGGGTGTCCATGCTGAGCGGGACGTCGGGGAGGAACCAGCTCGGCAGGCTGTCGGGCAGCTGCCCCTCGTCGCCCACGTTCGGCACGTCGACCGCACCGACGACGGTGAACGCCGTCAGCGCGACGATCGCGACCAGGGGCGCCGGGACGACCGCGCTCACCCGCGGGAAGCCGACGATCACCGCGATGCCGACGGCGGTCATCGGATAGACCGCCCACGGCACGTCGAGCAGGTGGTCGAGCTGGGCCTCGAAGATCAGGATCGCCAGCGCATTGACGAAGCCCACCATGACCGACCGGGGGATGAACCGCATCAGCCTGGCCACGCCCGCGAGGGCCAGGGCCACCTGGATCAGGCCGCCGAGCAGGACGGTGGCGATCAGGTAGTCGTAGCCGTAGTCGCGCATCACCGGGGCGATGACCAGCGCGATCGCGCCGGTGGCCGCCGAGATCATGGCCGGTCGGCCACCGAGGAAGGAGATCGCGACGGCCATGGTGAACGACGCGAACAGGCCGACGCGCGGGTCGACGCCGGCGATGATCGAGAACGAGATCGCCTCGGGGATCAGCGCGAGGGCGACGACGAGCCCGGCGAGCACCTCGGTCCGGAGCATCGTCGGGGAGCTCAGGGCGGCGCGCACCGAGTGCTCCGGCGGGGCGGTCGGGGTCGTGGTCACGGCAGGCTCCGTTCGAGGCAGGCAGGAGCGCCACCGCGGAGACGACGTGGCGACCGGCCCGACAGGCGCTGGTCTGGGTGGAGGTGGCGCGCGGGACGCGCGCCGGCCGGCATCCTTGCCGGCGGAGGTCTGCCCACGACCCTAGGCGCCCGGGGCCCGGGTGGTTGAAATGCCGACGACGTGAGCCTGCCCACGTGGGGGTGGGGCGGGCGACCCGGGTCCGGCTGGTCGCCCGCCCCGCCTCGTCACAGGGCGGCGTACAGCGCGCCCTCGAAGTCGCCGTACAGCTGCCAGGCCTCCTTCTCGGGGATGAAGGGAAGCGAGTTGGTGTAGATCGAGGCGCAGATCCCGGTGGTGCGGTCGACGAAGAAGTGGGTGTTGAACAGCCCCGCCCAGGCGCCGGTGCCGGCGCGTCGGCGGCCCGGGATGTCCTCGTTGTTGAGCAGCAGCCCGTAGCCCCAGGTCCAGCCGGGGCCGACGGTGAGGGTGTCGGTGATGGCGGGGTCGGCGGTCGGGATCGCCTCGGGGAAGGTGAGGTCGCCGAGCTGGTTGCTGAACGCCGCGTCCACCGTCGCCTGCTCGAGGATGCGGGTGCCGTCGAGCTCGCCACCCCGGAGCAGCGCGCGCTCGAAGCGGATGTAGTCGCGCGGCGTGGAGTAGAGGCCGTGGCCGCCGGCCCACCAGTCGGGCGACTCGTTGAGGATGCCGCCGGCGGACACCCAGGCGCCGTCCTCGCCCTTGACGTGGACCATGACGACGTTGTCCTTGCGGCCGTCGTCGAGGGCGAACATGGTGTCGTGCATGCCGAGCGGCCCGGCGATGTGCTCCTTGACCACGACGTCGAGGGTGGTGCCGGCCACCGACTCGACCACCCTGCCGAGCCAGTCGGTGTTGATGCCGTAGACGAACTTCTCTCCCGGGTGGGCGGTCATCGGCGCCTGCAGCGCCTCGATCTTGCCGGGGACGACGTTGGGCACGCCGGTGGCCGCCTCGTAGCGCACCAGGTCGTCGCTCCAGAACCAGTAGCCGAGGCCGCTGGTGTGGGTGACCAGGTGGCGCACCGTGGCGGGCGTGCGCGGCTCGACCAGGACGGGCTCGTCGCCGTTCCACCCGTCCAGCACCTTCACGTCGGCGAACTCCGGGCAGTACTCCGCGACCGGCGCGTCGAAGTCGAGCTGACCGCGCTCCTGCTGCTGCAGCGCCGCGGCCGTGACGATCATCTTGGTCATCGACATGATCCGGAACTGCGTCGAGGTCCCGACCGGGTC
This sequence comes from Actinomycetes bacterium, assembly GCA_030432975.1. Lineage (GTDB taxonomy): Bacteria > Actinomycetota > Actinomycetes > Propionibacteriales > Nocardioidaceae > Nocardioides. The sequence continues at coordinate 1,581 of JAUILS010000133.1, read as the reverse complement.
GTCGGACTCGCCGGCGATCCGCACCCCGGCCCCGCCCTCGTAGAAGATGCCGTCGGCGTCGGCCGCGATCGCGGCGACGTGGGGTACGGCGCCGCTGTCGACGCCCTGCTGCAGCACGGCGTCGATGCCGCTGCCGTCGATGGTCCTGGCCATGGGTCCTCCTCGTCCGGCACCGGCTCGCCCGATGCGGTCCACCCAGGCTGTCGGGCGGGCCGAGGCGCCGGAACCGCCGCGGCGACGCAGTTCGGGGTGTGACGCCCGACACGTGGCGGGTTCCCGCGGGAGCGGCGCGCGGTCGTCGGATCGGACCCTCGCGCCACCCCGGCTTCGGGGCTACGGTGCCGTCATGACCAGCGTGGCGCGCCCCGAGTTCGACCCCGAGCTGAAGGCCGGGCTCGCGGTCGTCGGGGGGATGTTCCCACCGACGATCACCCCCGACCTGATCGACTTCATGCGCGTCTCCTACGCCTCGGCGCCCCTGGACGACCTGCTGGCCGAGCGCGAGATCGAGCGGCGCGACCTCCAGGTCCCGGGCTACGCCGGCGCCGAGCTGGCGGTCTCGGTGCTGCGCCCGGCCGGCCTGGACACCGCTCGGCCCGGGGTGCTCTACGCCCACTCCGGGGGCCTGATGTTCGGCGACCGGTTCAGTGGCATCGACCTGGTGCTCGACTGGATCCACCAGCTCGGCGTCGTCATGGTCACCGTCGACTACCGCCTCGCTCCGGAGTTCCCCGACCCCTACCCGCGCGAGGACATGTACGCCGTCCTCGAGTGGACCGCGAGCCACGCCGCGGAGATCGGGCTGCGCCACGACCGGCTCCTGGTCGCCGGGGCCAGCGCCGGTGGCGGGCTGGCCGCGGGGCTGGCGCTCGCGGCGCGCGACCGCGGCGGTCCGCGGCTCTGCGGGCAGGTCCTCGACTACCCGATGCTCGACGACCGCGGCGTCACCGGGTCCACGGCCCAGTTCGACGGCATCGGGGTATGGGACCGGGTCAGCAACGAGACGGGCTGGGACGCCCTCCTCGGCGCCACGCGTGGCTCGGCGGAGGTGTCGCCGTACGCCGCCCCCGCGCGGGCCGAGGACCTCTCGGGGCTGCCGCCGGCCTTCATCGACGTCGGCGCCGCCGAGATCTTCCGGGACGAGGCCATCGCCTACGCCGACGGCCTCTGGCGCGCGGGCGGCGACGCGGAGCTGCACGTGTGGTCGGGCGCCTTCCACGCCTGTGACATCTTCGCGCCGCACACCGCCGTCGGGCGCTCGATGATCCACACCCGCGACACCTGGGTGGAGAAGATCCTTGCCGACTGAGGGACGATGCTGAGATGCAGGAGCTGCTGGGGCGGATCGCCCGGCTCGACCCGAGCGCCAGTCTCGGGCTGCGCGTCATCGCCTGCTTCGACGAGCTGGTCGTCGGCAACGTCAACACCCGGGGCCTGCTGGCCGCCGCGGCGTCGCTCGCCGGCTGCCCGGCCGGCTTCCGCCAGGAGAGCCCGCCACGGGAGGTCCGGGTGAGCCCGCGCGGCACGCTGCTCGACGGCGACCCGCCCGAGGTCGCCGACGAGTTCCGGGCGTCGGCGTCC
>JAUILS010000132.1 GCA_030432975.1 Actinomycetes bacterium | reverse complement strand
CCGAGGCCGCGGCGCTCGCCGACCTGCCGTCCGACGTCCCGCTCGACAGCGGCAGCGTGATCCTGGTGGGAGAGCGGCTGGCGACCTCGCCCGGCGCGCTCACCGCCGCCGCCGACCTCGCCGCCCGCACCGGCGCCGCGCTCGCCTGGGTGCCCCGGCGCGCTGGCGACCGGGGCGCCGTCGAGACGGGCTGCCTGCCGACGCTGCTCCCCGGCGGTCGCCCGGTCGCCGACGCGGCGGCCCGCGTCGACGTGGCCACCGCCTGGGGTGTCGACGCCCTGCCCGCCGAGGAGGGGCGCGACGCCGACGCGATCGTGGCCGCCGCGGCCCAGGGCCGGCTCGGCCTGGTCGTCGGGGGCGTCGACCCCGACGACACCGCCGACCCGGCGGCCTTCCGCGCGGCCGTCGACCAGGCCCCCTTCGTGGTGGCGCTCGAGCTCCGCGAGACCGACGTGACCCGCGCGGCGGACGTCGTGTTCCCGGTGGCCCCGGTCACCGACAAGGACGGCACGTTCGTCACCTGGGAGGGCCGGCTCCGTCCGTTCGACCGGGTCTTCGACCACAACCCGAGCTCGCTGCCCGACCTGCGGGTCCTCGCCGGCATCGCCGAGGAGCTCGACCGCCCGCTCGGCTTCCGGACCGTCGCCGAGGTGCGCGCCGAGTGGGAGCAGCTGGGCCCCTGGGACGGCGAGCGCGCTTCGGCCGTGCCCGCGGCGCCCGCCGGAGTGGCGGAGGCCGGCACGCTGGCGCTCTCCTCCTGGAAGCAGATGATCGACCTCGGCTCCATGCAGGACGGCGAGGAGCACCTCCGGGCCACCGCCCGGCCGGTGGTCGCCCGCCTCAGCCCGACGACGGCAGCCGGCCTCGGCGGCGAGCAGGTGACCATCACCGGCGACCGCGGCGAGGTCACGCTCCCCGCGGAGCCGGCCGACGACATGGTCGACGGCGTGGTGTGGGTGCCCGGCAACTCCTTCGGCGACGGGGTGCTGGCCGACCTGGCCTCGCCCGGCAGCCGGGTGACGGTGAAGGGAGCAGGACAGTGAGCCTTTCCGCCGCGATCGCCGCCGGCGCGGTCGGCACCGCCGCCGAGGGGCCCGGTCTGGAGGCCTTCGGCCAGGACCCGCTCTGGGTGATCATCCTCAAGGCCGTGCTGATCTTCCTGGTGCTGGTGCTGCTGACGCTGTTCAACATCTGGGCCGAGCGTCGCGTCGTGGCGCGCATGCAGCACCGCGTCGGCCCCAACGTGCACAGCCTCGGCGACGTGGTGCGGGCGCTGCGCGGCAAGCCCGCCGCCGACAGCGGCACCGGCACCGGCCTGCTGCAGTCGCTGGCCGACGGCGTCAAGCTGGCGCTCAAGGAGGACATCGTCCCGAAGGCCGCCGACAAGGTGGTCTTCTTCCTCGCGCCGGTGATCGCGGTGATCCCCGCGTTCGTGACGTTCGCGGTGATCCCGTTCGGCCCCGAGGTGAGGATCCCGTTCACCGACGTGGTCACGCCGCTGCAGCTCACCGACATGCCGGTCGCGGTGCTCTTCGTGCTCGCGATCGCCTCGATCGGCATCTACGGCATCGTGCTCGGCGGCTGGTCGTCCGGGTCGACGTACTCCCTGCTCGGCGGGCTCCGCTCGAGCGCGCAGATGATCTCCTACGAGGTCGCCATGGCGCTCGCGCTGGTGGCCGTCTTCCTCTACTCCGGCTCGATGTCGACCTCGGAGATCGTGGCCCAGCAGAACACCGACGGCTACTACTGGTTCGGGCTGATGCTCGCCCCGTCGTTCATCATCTACATGATCGCGATGGTCGGGGAGACCAACCGTGCGCCGTTCGACCTCCCCGAGGCCGAGGGCGAGCTGGTCGGCGGCTTCCACACCGAGTACTCCAGCCTCAAGTTCGCGCTGTTCTTCCTCGCCGAGTACATCAACATGGTGACCGTCTCGGCGGTGGCGACGACGCTGTTCCTCGGCGGCTGGCACGCCCCGTGGCCGATCATCAACGTCTGGCCCGGCGCCGACGAGGGCTACTGGCCGCTGCTGTGGTTCTTCGGCAAGATCTTCTTCTTCGTCTTCATCTTCATCTGGCTGCGCGGGTCGCTGCCCCGGCTGCGCTACGACCAGTTCATGCACTTCGGCTGGAAGCGGCTGATCCCGATCTCGCTGGTCTGGATCCTCGCGGTGGCCACGATCAAGCTGGTCAAGAACGAGGGCGGCTTCGACACCCGCACGCTGCTCATCGCCGGTGCCGCCGCGATCGTGCTGTTCCTGGCGGTCAGCCTGGTGGCCGACCGCGCAGGTGGGGTCGAGGAGGAGCCGGCGGACGACGCGGAGGCCGAGGCCGACGCGTTCAGCGGCGGCTTCCCGGTCCCGCCGATGCCGGCCGGGGGAGCCGTGCGCGGCGCCGCCCCTCCGTTGACCTTCGGGGCCCGGGAGACGTCGACCGGCCCCTCCGTCGCGAGCTCCGGTGAGGAGATCTGATGAGTGAGTCACCGTCGTTGAAGGAGCAGTTCTGGGACCCGGTGGCGGGTTTCGGGGTGACCTTCCGGACGATGTTCAAGAAGGTCGTCACCGAGCAGTACCCCTTCGACAAGCAGCCCACCGCCCCGCGCTTCCACGGCCGTCACCAGCTCAACCGCTGGCCCGACGGGCTCGAGAAGTGCGTCGGTTGCGAGCTCTGTGCCTGGGCCTGCCCGGCCGACGCGATCTACGTCGAGGGTGCGTCCAACACCGACGACGAGCGGTTCAGCCCGGGTGAGCGCTACGGCCGCGTCTACCAGATCAACTACCTCCGCTGCATCCTGTGCGGCCTGTGCATCGAGGCCTGCCCGACCCGGGCCCTGACGATGACCAACGAGTACGAGCTGGCCGACGACAACCGCGCCGACCTGATCTACGAGAAGCACGACCTGCTCGCGCCGCTGCTCCCCGGCATGGAGCAGCCGCCGCACCCGATGCGGCTCGGCGACGACGAGGGCGACTACTACCGCGGCACCTTCTCCGGGGCCGGGTCCGCCGACGAGGGGGCCGACCGATGACCGCGTTCTGGATCCTGGCGCCGGTGATGGTGCTGGCGGCCCTCGGCATCCTCTTCGTCCGCAAGGCCGTGCACGCCGCGCTGCTGCTGGCCGTGGTGATGATCAGCCTGGCGATCCTGTACGCCGCCCTCGAGGCGCCGTTCCTGTTCGCGGTGCAGATCATCGTCTACACCGGCGCCATCCTGATGCTGTTCCTCTTCGTGCTGATGCTGGTGGGCGTCGACGCCTCCGACTCGGTGGTCGAGACGATCAAGGGACAGCGCTGGCTGGCCTTCCTCGGCGGCGCGCTGCTCGCGACGCTGCTGATCGTCGGGATCGCGCAGATCTCGCTCGGCGCCGTGGTCGGCCTCGAGGACGCCAACAGCGACGGCAACGTCCAGGGCCTGGCCAACATCATCTTCTCCCACTACGTCTTCGCCTTCGAGGTGACCTCGGCGCTGCTCATCACGGCGGCGGTCGGCGCGATGGTGCTGGCGCACCGGGAGCGGCTCACCCCCAAGGTCACCCAGGGCGACCTGGCCAAGCAGCGGATGCGCGACTACGCCGAGTCCGGCAAGCACGTCGGCCCGCTGCCTCCCCCGGGCGTCTTCGCCCGCCACAACGCCGTGGACACACCCGCCCTGCTGCCCGACGGCACGGCGGCCGAGTCGTCGGTGTCGCGGGTGCTCGCGGCGCGGGGCACGGTGCGGTCGGCTCCGGCCGAGGCCCACCACGTCGACGAGATCGAGGCCCAGCTCCACGGCGACCTCCCCGCAGCCGACGTACCCGCCGACGACCGGCCCGCCGACGACCGGGAAGGGGACGAGGCGTGAACATCGAGGCCTACATCGCGCTCTCCGCGATCCTCTTCAGCATCGGCACCATCGGCGTGCTGACCCGCCGCAACGCCATCGTGGTGTTCATGTGCGTCGAGCTGATGCTCAACGCCTGCAACCTCGCGCTCGTCGCCTTCGCCAAGCAGCACGGCAACCTCGACGGACAGGTCACCGCCTTCTTCGTGATGGTGGTCGCCGCCGCCGAGGTGGTCGTCGGGCTCGCGATCATCATGACCATCTTCCGGACCCGCCGCTCGGCCTCGGTCGACGACGCCAGCCTGCTGAAGTACTGAAGGACGCCACGTGACAATCCCTGAAGCGAATCTCTGGGGGCTCGCCGCCGAGGGCGGGGGCCACGAGGTGCCGGTGATCGACCCCGGCGCGGCCTCCGGCGTGTTCAGCCTGATGTGGCTGGTGATCGCCCTCCCCGCGGCCGGCGCCCTGGTGCTGCTGCTCGGCGGCGCGCTGTTCGACAAGGCGGTCTCCCGGTGGGGCCACCTGCTCGGCTGCGCCACCGTGCTCGGCTCGTTCCTGGTCAGCCTGGCGATGTTCGTCGGCCTGCTCGGTCGCGACGAGGCGGAGCGGCAGGTCGGCCAGCACCTCTTCACCTGGTTCCAGGCCGGCAGCCTCGACGTCGGCTTCGACCTGCTCTACGACCAGCTGTCCGCGCTCTTCCTGCTGCTGATCACCGGTGTGGGCTCGCTGATCCACATCTACTCCATCGGCTACATGGAGCACGACCCGCGGCGGCGTCGGTTCTTCGGCTACCTCAACCTCTTCGTCGCCGCGATGCTCATGCTGGTCCTCGCCGGCAACTACGTCGGCGTCTTCCTGGGCTGGGAGGGCGTCGGCCTGGCGTCGTACCTCCTGATCGGCTTCTGGCAGCACAAGCCGTCGGCGGCGGCCGCGGCCAAGAAGGCCTTCGTCATCAACCGCGTCGGCGACATCGGCCTCAGCCTCGCCATCGCGCTGATGTTCGTCACCTTCGGCACCACGGCCTTCTCCACGATCTCCGAGGTCTCCGGCGAGGCGTCGGAGTCGACGCTCAACGCGATCGGGCTGCTCCTGCTGCTCGCCGCCTGCGGCAAGTCCGCCCAGGTGCCGCTGCAGGCCTGGCTGCTCGACGCGATGGAGGGCCCGACCCCGGTGTCGGCGCTCATCCACGCCGCGACCATGGTCACCGCGGGCGTCTACCTCGTGGTGCGCTCCAACTTCGTCTTCGAGCTGGCGCCCGCCGCGCAGACCGCCGTGGTGGTCGTCGGCGCGGTCACGCTGCTGTGGGGCGCCGTCATCGGTTGCGCGAAGGACGACATCAAGAAGGCGCTGGCCGGCTCGACGATGAGCCAGATCGGCTACATGATGCTCGCCGCCGGCCTCGGCGTCGCGGGCTACGCCTTCGCGATCTTCCACCTGCTCACCCACGGCTTCTTCAAGGCCAACATGTTCCTGGGTGCCGGCTCGGTGATGCACGGCATGAACGACGACGTCGACATGCGTCACTACGGCGGGCTGCGCACCGAGATGCGCTTCACGTTCTGGACGTTCCTGTTCGGCTACCTCGCGATCATCGGGTTCCCGGGCACCGCGGGCTACTTCTCCAAGGACAAGATCATCGAGGCGGCGTTCGGCGAGAACATCTGGGTCGGCCTGGCCGCGCTGCTCGGCGCCGGCATCACGGCGTTCTACATGACCCGTGTGGTGCTGATGACGTTCTTCACCAAGCCGCGCTGGGAGAAGGACGTGCACCCCCACGAGTCGCCGCTGGTGATGACGGTCCCGCTGATGATCCTCGGCGCCCTGTCGCTGGTCGGCGGGCTGATGATGTTCGGCTGGATCGGTGACTGGCTGGCCCCCGTGGTCGGCGCCGAGGAGCACCACGACCTGCCGATCCCGGTCTGGGCGATCATCGCGCTGACGCTGACCGTCGTCGCGATCGGCGTCGGCATCGCGTGGATGCTGGTCCAGCAGCGGGAGGTGCCGCGCGAGGCGCCGCAGGACGTGTCGTTCGTGACGCGCGCGGCCCGCGCCGACCTCTACGGCGACGCCATCAACGACACCCTCGTGGTCGAGCCGGGCGCCGCGACCGTGCGCGCCCTGACCGCCATCGACGACGGGGTCGTCGACGGAGCCGTCGAGGGCGGTGCCCTGGCCGTCGCCGGGGCGGGCTCGAGGCTGCGCCGGCTGCAGAACGGGTTCGTCCGCTCCTATGCCCTCACGATCCTCGGTGGCGTGCTGCTCGTCGCCCTCACCCTGATGGCGGTGACGCTCGCATGAACGGGTTCCCCTGGCTCTCGCTGCTGATCCTGGTGCCGCTCGTCGGCGCCGTGGTCGTGGCGCTGCTGCCCCGGACCTCCCGCGACCTGGTCAAGCAGACCGGCATCGGCCTGTCGCTGCTCACGCTCGCGCTCGCCGTCGGCGCCGCCACGCAGTACACCCTCGGCGGCGGCATGCAGCTGGAGGAGCAGCACCCCTGGGTCAAGCCGCTGGGGGTCTACTACTCCCTCGGCGTCGACGGCCTCGGCCTGCTGATGGTGCTGCTGACCGCGGTCCTGGTGCCGCTGGTGCTGGTGGCCTCCTGGCGCGACGCCGACGAGGGCAACACCAAGGCCTTCGTGGCCTGGACCCTCGCGCTGGAGGCGCTGTCGATCGCGGTCTTCACCGCCACCGACGTGTTCCTCTTCTACGTCGTCTTCGAGGCCACGCTGATCCCGGCCTACTTCCTCATCGGCGGGTTCGGCCGGCCGGGCCGCAGCCGCGCCGCGGTGAAGTTCCTGATCTACCAGCTGGCCGGCGGCCTGATCATGCTGGCTTCGGTGATCGGCCTCTACGTCGTCTCCGCCGACGCCGGCTCGCCGTCGTACCTCCTGCACGACCTGGCCGCGATCGACATCGACCCGACCACGCAGCGCTGGCTGTTCCTCGGCTTCTTCATCGCCTTCGCGATCAAGGCGCCGATGTTCCCGGTGCACACCTGGCTGGCCGACACCACCGAGAAGGCCACCACCGGCACCAGCGTGCTGCTGGTCTGCATCCTCGACAAGATCGGCACCTTCGGCATGCTGCGCTTCTGCCTGGGGCTCTTCCCCGAGGCCTCGCAGTGGGCCACGCCGGTCGTGGTCGTGCTCGCGCTGATCTCGATCGTCTACGGCGCGCTGGTCGCGATCGGCCAGGACGACGTGCTGCGGCTGATCGGTCTGACCTCGCTGTCGCACTTCGGCTTCATCGTGCTGGGCATCTTCGTCTTCAACAGCCAGGGCGGCGCCGGCGCGATCCTCTACATGGTCAACCACGGCATCGGCACCGCGCTGCTGTTCCTGGTGGCGGGCTTCCTGATCCGCCGCAGCGGCACCTCGCTGATCAGCGAGATGCGCGGCGTCGAGAAGGTCACCCCGATCCTCGCGGGCGTCCTGCTGATCGCCGGCCTGGCCGGTGCCGGCCTGCCCGGCCTGGCGCCGTTCGTCTCCGAGATGCTGGTCATCATCTCCGCCTTCCAGCACGCCTGGTGGGCCGGTGCCATCGCGGTCACGGCGATCGTGCTGGCGGCGATCTACATGCTGTGGATGTACCAACGGACGATGACCGGACCCACCCCGGCGGCCGTCGAGGGCATGGCCGACCTCGGCCGTCGCGAGGCGGTCGTGGTGACGCCGCTGCTGGTCGGGCTGCTGGTGTTCGGGTTCTACCCCATGCCGCTGCTCGACGTGATCAACCCCTACGTCGACCAGACGCTGACCCAGGTGGGGGTGGCTGACGAGGCCCCGGTGGTCTCGACGAGTGCCGGCCACGCGGCCGAGGGAGGCGACGAGTGAACGAGTTCTCCAGCCCCACGATCGAGTACGCCCAGCTGTGGCCGCTGCTCGTGGTGTTCGGCGTCGCCTGCGTCGGGCTGCTGCTCGAGGCGTTCCTGCCCCGGCCCTACCGCTACCTCGCGCAGACCACGCTCACCATCGGCGGCCTGGCCGTCGCGCTGTTCGGCACGGTCATGGTGGGCCGCAACCTGGGCGAGCTCGGTGAGGGCGTCGCTCGCGGATCGCTGACCGCGGAGCAGACGATCGCGGTCGACGGTCCGACGGTCTTCCTGTGGGGTCTGCTGCTGGTGCTCGGCATCGCCGGCGCGCTGCTGTTCGCCGAGCGGGAGCTCGAGGGCGGCGTCTCGGCGTTCGCGGGTCAGGCCAGCGCCCTGCCCGGCACCGACGCCGAGCGCGAGGCCTCGAGCAAGGGCCTCGAGCACACCGAGGTCTACCCGCTGCTGCTGTTCGCGCTCGGCGGCATGATGCTCTTCACCGCGGCCAACGACCTGCTGACGCTGTTCGTCGCCCTCGAGGTGCTGTCGCTGCCGCTCTACCTGATGTGCGGCCTGGCCCGTCGTCGTCGCCTGCTCTCGCAGGAGGCCGCGATGAAGTACTTCCTCCTCGGCGCCTTCTCCTCCGGCTTCTTCCTCTACGGCGTTGCGCTGATCTACGGCTTCTCGGGCTCGCTGGAGTTCGCCGCGATCAACGAGGCGGTGCGCAACGACACCGGCAACCAGGCGCTGCTCGCGCTGGGGCTCGGGCTGCTGGCCGTCGGCCTGCTGTTCAAGGTCGGCGCCGCGCCGTTCCACTCCTGGACGCCCGACGTCTACCAGGGCGCCCCCACCCCGGTGACGGCGTTCATGGCGGCGGCCACCAAGGTGGCGGCCTTCGGCGCGATGCTCCGGCTCTTCTACGTCGCCTTCGGCTCCGAGCGCTGGAGCTGGCAGCCGATGCTCTGGGTCATCGCGATGCTGACCATGGCGGTCGGCGCGGTGCTCGCGATCGCGCAGAGCGACGTCAAGCGGATGCTGGCCTACTCGTCGGTCGCCCACACCGGCTTCCTGCTCACCGGCGTGCTCGGCGTGCAGGGCGCCTCCGAGCTGGCCGACGGGCAGGTCACCTCGCTGCAGGCGGTGCTGTTCTACCTCACGACCTACGGCTTCGCCACGCTCGGTGCCTTCGCGGTGGTCTCCCTGGTGCGCGACGCCACGGGCGAGGCCACGACGCTGTCCCGCTGGTCCGGGCTCGGCAAGGAGTCGCCGATCGTCGCCGGCGTGTTCGCCTTCTTCCTCCTGGCGATGGCCGGCATCCCGCTCACC
>JAUILS010000131.1 GCA_030432975.1 Actinomycetes bacterium | reverse complement strand
CGAGGGCATGCAGGTCTGGCTCGACGCGTGGGCGGAGGCCTCCCGTCGTCCTGCCCTCCAGCGGACCTCGCGGCGGCTCAACGAGGAGTGGCAGGCGCTGCTGGCCTCGGTGATCGCCGACGGGTGTGCCGACGGGTCGATGGCCTGCGACGACGCCGGCGCCACCGCCTGGCGGGTGCTGTCGCTGCTCGACGGGCTGTCGCTCCAGGTCGTCGCCCACGGCGACGTGCTCACCGCCGAGCAGGCCGACGCCTGGTCCCGCGGCGCCGCCGAGCGGGAGCTGGGCCTGGCTCCCGGCACGCTGTCGACGTAGGTGCTGGTCGGGCGGGGTGGGGCGCCTCCGAGGAGCGAACTCCGGGATTTCTGAGCCGATTCGGCGTTGTTCGCTCCTCGGAGGAACAAACTGTCGGCCCCCAGCGGGGTCAGCCGGTGTTCTGGAGCCCGGCGGCGGCGCCGTTGACGGTCAGCAGCAGGACGGCGTTCCAGTCGACTCGGTCGGCGGCCCCCACGGCCTCGGCACCCTCGGCGGCCTCGGCGCCCTCGGCACCTTCGACCCCGCCCACCGCGGCACCGTTGCCGCGCACCCGCTGCAGGGCGCGCAGCTGGATCCGGCTGAGTGCGTCGATGTAGGGGCGGCGCAGCGTCACCGACGTGTCCAGGTGGGGCTTGCGCTCCAGCAGCCGCTCCTGGCCGAGCACCTCGAGCACCATCTTCTCGGTGAGGTCGAGCTCGGCGAGGATCTGCTCGGTCATGGCGGGCGTCTGCCCGATGGCGAGGAAGCCGGCCGCCAGCTCGCGGTTGACCTTCGCCAGGCTCATCTCCGCCACGTCGAGCAGCGCCGTGAACAGCGGCCACCGCGCGTAGGCCTCGCGCAGCGCCGCCACGTCGTCGACGGCCGCGAGACCCGACCCGAGGCCGTACCACCCGGGCAGGTTCACCCGGGTCATCGACCACGCGAACACCCACGGGATCGCGCGCAGGTCGTCGATGCTCCGCCCCGACTCGGCGCCGCTGCGACGCGCGGGCCGCGACCCCAGACGGAGCTCGCCGATCTCGTCCAGCGGGCTCGCGGCGGCCAGCAGGTCGGCGAGGCCGGGGGTGTCCAGCAGCGAGCGGTACGCCGTCCGGCTGGCCTCCTCGACCACCCCGGCCAGCCCCGCGAACTCCACCGCGGCCGCGTCCCGGCGCGCGGCGTACTCCCCCTGGTCGGCGAGCAGCACCGCGGACGTGACCCGCTCGAGGTGACGCTGGGCGAGCATCACGTCGGCATAGCGGGCGGCGATGACCTCGCCCTGCTCGGTGACCTTGAAGCGCCCGTCGACCGAGCCGGTGGGCTGGGCGGTGATCGCGCGGTGCAGCGGCCCGCCGCCACGGCCGAGGGAGCCGCCGCGGCCGTGGAAGAGCGTGAGCCGCACACCCCGCCGCTGCCCCCACGCGACCAGCTCGCGCTGCGCGTCGTAGAGGGTCAGCGTCGCCGAGGCCGGGCCGACGTCCTTGGCGGAGTCGGAGTAGCCCAACATGATCTCGGCCTCGTGGCCGGTCGACTCCAGCCAGGTGCGCGTGCTGTCGGCCTCGCGCCACGACTCGAGCACACCGATCGCCCCGCGCAGGTCCTCGCCGGTCTCGAAGAGCGGCACCACGTCGAGCCGCAGCGGCCGGTCGCCGACCGCCAGGGCGGCCAGGGCGCGGACCGCGACCAGATGGGCGGCGGACTGGCTGAAGCTGACGACGTAGCGCCCGCAGCACTGCGGCCCCCAGCGCTGCTGCAGCCACGCCATCACCCGCAGCGTGTCGAGCACCTCGGCGGTCCGCTCGGAGGTCTCCAGCGGCGTCGCCGGCCAGCCGCCGGTGGCGAGCCGGTCGAGCAGCGCGGCGTCGCGGGCCGCGGCCAGCGGGTCGGTGACCGGCCGGCCGTCGACCTCGTCGAGCTGGCCGAGCAGCTCGACCAGCGCCGCCTCGTGGACGGCGCTGTGCTGGCGCACCTCGAGCTCGGCGAGGTGGAAGCCGAAGGTCTGCACCATCCAGATCAGGTGCTGCAGCTCGCCGTGGGCGCTGCGCTCGTCGCCGGCCTCGACCAGGCTCTGCTTGACCAGCCGCAGGTCGGCCAGCATCTCCTCCGGGTCGTGGTAGGCCAGCCCGGCGTGCTCGGCCTGGGTGGCGGCCACCCGCGCCCCGACCGCGAGCAGCTTCTGCCGGTGCGGCTCGGAGGGGGAGTTCTTGACGATCTCGGCCATCTGCTCCGGCATCGCGACCGAGTCGTTGGCCAGCGCCTCGAGCAGCGCCGCCGACGGGGGGCTCGCGTGCTGGTCCATCGTCATCGTCCGCGCCACCCGGTCGACGTGGAAGGTGAGCAGCGACAGCGCCTGGTCGGCCTGGGTCGCGAGCGTCTGCCGGGTCACGTCGCTGGTGACGAACGGGTTGCCGTCACGGTCGCCGCCCACCCAGCTGCCGAAACGGACGAACGCCGGCACGTCGTCGGCGTAGCCGCCCGGCTTGTCGGGGCCTCGCCGCGCCAGCGCCGACTCGACCGCGCGGTAGAGGCGCGGCACCGCGCGGAACAGCGTCTGGTCGAAGACCGTCAGCGCGGTCTTCACCTCGTCGTGCGGCTCCGGGCGGGTACGCCGGAGGGTCGAGGTGCGCTGCAGGATGTTGATGTCCTCGAGCAGCCGGCGGCGGGCGACCTCGCGCTCGGACGGGCCGTTGGCCGGGTCGTCGTAGCGGTCGAGCTGGGAGGCGATCCGGCGCAGTGCCGCCGACACCGCGCGGCGGCGGGCCTCGGTCGGGTGGGCGGTGAGGACCGGGTGGATGCGCAGCCGGTCGAGCTGCTCGTCGACCGCCTCGCCGGCCGCGGCGATGGCCGGCCACACGTCGCCGGCGTCGAGGTCGCCGGTGAACTCGGCGTCCTCCGCCCGCAGCGACCGCGACCGGTGCCGCTCGTCGGCGAGGTTGGTCAGGTGGAGGTGCACGGTCACGGCACGGGTGAGCCGCGCCGCGGTGTCCGCGTCGAGGTCGGCGTGGTCCGCGGGCGCGTCCTCCCCCGGGCTCACCAGGGTGTCGATGAGCGCGACGAGCTGCGCGTCCTCCGACTCGTGCAGGACCTGGGCGTGCAGCTCCCCCAGCAGTGCGAGGTCACTCTCGAGCGTGGCCGGCATGGCGGAAAGCCTAGTGAGGCTCCGGCCCGGCCCCGCGAGCCGTCCGGATGGAGGAGCGGGCCACCCCGGGGGATAACCCCCGGCCGGGTCGGCGGCCCACGCCATCGCCGCGGGCCCGCCGGCGGCCGGACAGTGGGAGCATGACCACGACCACCGTCGCCCCGCCCCTCCCCGAGGCCGCCATGAAGCCCTCCGCGCTCGCCCAGCTGGGCCGCGACGCGGCGTACCTCTTGACCGGCCTGCCGCTGGCCGTGCTGAGCTTCACGCTGCTGGTCACCGGGCTGAGCACCGGAGTCGGGCTGCTGATCACCATCATCGGGCTGCCGATCCTGGTGCTCACCCTCGAGCTCGGGAAGGTGCTCGCCCTGGTGGAGAGGTGGCGGGTGGAGCAGGTGACCGGGCAGCCGGTCACGGCGGCGTACCGCCCACCCACCCAGGGCGGTGGCTGGCTGCGGCACTGGTGGGACCGGCTCCGCGACACCCAGGCCTGGCTGGACGCCCTGCACGGCATGCTGATCCTGCCGCTGGCGGCCGTCACCTGGTCGATCGCGGTCACCTGGGTCGCCGGCACGGTCGGGGGGCTGACCTACTGGATCTGGGGACGGTCGCTGCCCGACGACGACACCAGCACCACGCTGTCGGAGCTGCTCGACCTGCCCTGGCCGGAGTGGGTCACCCAGCTGCTGATCGGGCTGGCGTTCGCGGCGACGATGGTCCCGGTGCTGCGCGGCTGCACCTGGGCGCAGACGACGTTCGCCTCGAGCCTGCTCGGCAACCGCCACGTGGCCCAGCTCCAGGAGCGGATCGCCGACCTGACCGAGCAGCGGACGGCGGCTGCGACCGCGGAGGTCGACTCGCTGCGCCGGCTCGAGCGCGACCTCCACGACGGGCCGCAGCAGCGGCTGGTGCGGCTGCAGATGGACCTCGCGGCCGCCGAGCGCCGGCTCGCCTCCGACGACGGCGCCGCGGCCGCCCAGATCGTCACCGAGGCGCGCACCCAGACCGCCGACGCGCTGGCCGAGCTGCGGGCGTTGACCCGCGGGATCGCCCCGCCGATCCTGGCCGACCGTGGGCTCGCGGCCGCGCTCACCGCACTGGCCGGCCGATCCACGGTCCCGACCCGGGTGGAGCTGTCGCTGCCGCAGCGGTACGCCGTCCCGGTCGAGACCGCGGCGTACTTCGTCGCCAGCGAGGCGCTCACCAACGTCGCCAAGCACAGCGGCGCCACCGCGGCGACCCTGCGGGCGTGGGCCGCCGACGGCCGGCTGGCGGTCGAGGTGGTCGACGACGGCGTGGGCGGCGCCTCGGCCGCGAAGGGGCACGGCCTGGCCGGGCTGGCCGACCGGGTCGCCGCGCTCGACGGCTCCCTGGGCGTCGAGAGCCCCGACGGCGGGCCGACGACGGTGCGGGCGGTGATCCCGTGCGGATAGTGGTCGCCGACGACTCCGCCCTCCTCCGCGAGGGACTGGTCCGGCTGCTGGCCGAGGCCGGCCACGAGGTGGTGGCCGCGGTCGGCGACGCGCCGACGCTCCTGGCGGCCGTCGCCGAGCACGCCCCCGACCTCGCCGTGGTCGACATCCGGATGCCACCGACCAACACCGACGACGGGCTCCGGGCCGCGGTGCAGATCCGGGGCGAGCGCCCGGAGACGGGGGTGCTGGTGCTCAGCCAGTACGTCGAGATGTCCTACGCCGAGGAGCTGCTCGCCGCCGGCGACGGGGCGGTCGGCTACCTGCTGAAGGACCGGGTCAGCGACCTCGACAAGCTGGCCCGCTCCCTGGAGACCGTGGCCGCCGGCGGCACGGTGCTCGACCACGAGGTCGTCGAGCAGCTGCTCGCGCGGCGCCGGCACGCCGACCCGCTCTCGTCCTTGAGCCCCCGGGAGCGGGAGGTCCTCCGGCTGATGGCGGAGGGGCGTTCCAACGCCGGCATCTGCGACGAGCTGGTGCTCAGCGCGGGCGCCGTCGAGAAGCACATCAGCTCGATCTTCACCAAGCTGGGTCTGCTGCCCGCCGCCGAGGACCACCGCCGGGTGCTGGCCGTGCTGGCCTGGCTGCAGGCGACGTGACCGGGCTCGGCGCGACGCCGGGTTGTCGGCGGCCGCGTTGTCGGCGGCCGGCGTCGCCGGGGACGTCATACGGATCGGTCGCCCGGGCGCGCGCTTCGTATGACGCAAGCCCCAGGCCGCCGCGGACCGGGGCGGGGGCCGGGGTGGTCGCGTCTACTGGTGCGTACGGAGCACCTGGTGAGGCGTACGCACCAGTAGACATCCCCACCCGCGGCCGCCGGCGGGGACGTCATACGCACCGGTCGCCGCGACGCGCGCTTCGTATGACGCAAGCCCGGGCCGGCGGGGACGTCATACGGATCGGTCGCCCGGACGCTCGCTTCGTATGACGCAAGCCCGCGCCGCCGGGGAGGCGGCCGGCCGGGCGAGCGCTCAGCCGGGCAGCCACTCCAGCAAGGCCGCGTTGACGTCGTCGTCGCGCCAGAACGAGCAGTGGTCGATCCCGCGGGCGGCGTCGAGCACCAGCCGGTCGGCGATCGGGAAGCCGGCGGCGCCGGGGACGTCCCAGCTGCCGCCCGTGGGCACGACGAGGTCGTTGGCCTGCTGGAAGACCAGGTCGGTGGCGCCGTTGCGGGCCACCCGGGTCAGCGGCGACCCGTCGGGCGGGTCGTAGTCGGCGGCCACGGCGAACACCCGGGCGGCCGTGGTCGGGCGGGCGTTGAGCTCGGCGAGGTAGTCGCCCGTCGGGTCCATCGAGGTCAGCCCGTCGAGCCCGCCGACGGCGCCGACGGCCAGCTGCTTGAGCACGGTGAGGACGACGGCGAGCGTGTCGGTCACGCCGTTGGACGGCACGAACTGCGCCAGGTCGGTGACCCGGTCGAGCAGGCTCGACAGGTGCTTCCGGTCGGCCAGCACGGTGCCGGCGTGGGGCGCGGCGACCGTCACCAGCCGGCGTACGTCGACCACGTCGGAGGCCGCCAGCTCGCGGCCCACCAGGCCGCCGCGGGAGTGGGTCACCACGTCGACCTCCACCGAGACACCGGCGGGCAGCAGGGCACCGAGCTGGTCGACGTTCTCCCGTGGGGAGACCGACACCGACGGGTGGTCGAGGGCGAAGACGCGGCCGTCGTAGCGGTCTGACAGCGCCGCCATCGTCGCCGCCGGCAGCCCACCGAAAGCGCCCCGCGCCGTCGAGAAGGTGCCGTGCACCAGCAGCAGCGCCGGCCCCGCGGCGAGCCGCTCCCAGTCGCCGGACTCCCACGCGCCCGGCGCCGCGTCGCGGTAGCCGTCGGGCGTCATCCATCGCACCCCCACCGGACGGTGCTTCGCCTCCCACCGGCTGACGAAGAAGTCCCCCACGCGACCCAGCAGCGGGTCGACCAGCGGGAAGACCACCACCTTGAGCACCTTCGTCCCCGCGGCGCCGAGCACCCCGCGGTGGCCGGCGTCGTCGCGCTGCTCGGCGGGCACGACGGCCCGGGGGACGCGATAGCGCCGGCGCTCCCCGCCGCGCGACGGCACGGCGTCCGGGGCGATGTCGTCGGGCAGGTGCCACGACAGCGAGCCGTCCTCGGCGGCGTACAGCAGCAGCTGGCCGTTGCCCTCCCCCGGCGCCGGCACCTCCACCACGATGTCGCCGTCGCCGCCGCTGGCGCGGGTCCCGCCGCCGGCCTGCAGCTCGGCCTGCCCGGAGATCACCACCGACAGCTGCTCCAGCATCGACGCCTCCGCGAGCGCCTGCTGGAGGTCGGCGGTGGCCTGCTCGGCCCCGCGCATGCCGTCGGTGCCGGCGGGGTGCACCTCCACCTGGCCGGTGAGCCCGGGCGTCGTGATGACCACGTCGCCGACGGCGACGGGGATCCCCTCGGGTCGCAGCTGCTCGGCCATGGTGTCCTCCGGTCTGGAACGGTCTGGGGCGGTCTGGTGCGCGGGATGGTTGGTGTCAGGGCTGAGGTGGCGCGGCCGGGGGCCGGGTCAGCCGCAGCCGGGGGTGCCCGAACACCTGATAGGCGACCAGCGTCGGGTGCAGCCCGGGCTCGCCGGCGCGGACGCCGGCCTCGGTGTACGTCGCCCGCAGCGCACGCATCGCCTCCGCGGCCGACACCGGCTCGGGCGCGGCCAGCGTGGCGGCATAGAAGCGGCGCGCGACCTCGGCGGCGACGTCGTCCTTGACGTTCCACAGCGGCGCCACCACGCCGGCCGCGCCGATCCGGAGCAGGGTCGAGGCGAAGCCGCCGTAGTCGCCGAGCACCCGCTCGTCGGTGCCGACCTGGCAGGCGTTGAGGAAGACGAACGGCCCGCTCTCGAGGCTGCCGTTCTCGAGCGTCGTCGGGGAGAGGAACTGGGCGGTCGCCCCGCCCGCCGGGCTGGGCGCGAGCAGCACCAGGCCCTCCTGGTCGCCCTGGGCGTCGTACTGCCCGTGCAGCGCGACGTGGACGACGTCGCCGGCGGGGGTGCCGCGGAACAGGTCGGTGACCGCCCAGAGGTCCGGCTTCACCCGCGCGGCCGGCGGGTCGAAGAGCGCGGCCACCTCGTCGGCCTCGGCCATCGCGCTCTCCAGCCGGCCCCAGCCGGGGACGCCCTGGTAGTCCGCGGTGAGCACCGCCCCGCAGCCGACGGACACGGCCGGCCGCGGCCGGGGACGCGGCTTGTGCTCGGTGAGCGGCCAGCGAGACACCGCCACGTGCGCGCCGAGGAACGGCGAGGCGCCGCCCCACGCGTCGGTCAGCGGCGGGTCGAACGCCGCCTGCTCCCACGGCACGCTGAGCTCCTCGGTCAGCAGCAGCACGGCCGGGGCGGTCGCGCGCCCGGGCTGCTCGACCAGGCCGCGCACGGCCTCCTGGATCCCGGCGGGCACCGCCCGGCCGATCCGCCGGGCCCGGCCGGCGAGGTCGAGGTAGTCCTTGGCCGGGTCGGCGGAGAACTGGATCGCCCGGCGGGCTTCGGTCGCGAACGCCGCGACGTCGCCCTCCAGCGTGGTCGAGCTGGGCAGGTCGGGGACGGCGACCGCCGGGTCGGCGGCGTACGCCGTCCACACGAAGGTGGTCGACCCGGCGTCGGCCCGGCAGACCGAGACCACCAGGTCGGGGGGCGTGTCCTCCACCAGGGGGTCGAGGTCGAGCAGCGCGCCCTCGCGGCGCACGGGCACCTCGGCGGCCGCGACGTCGTCGGGCTCGTCGACGGCGACCACGGTCCGCCAGGCCACGGCGACCACCTGGCCGTCGCGGAGCAGCTGCATCCCGATCCGCCGCTGGGGCGAGAGGTCCTCGCCGTAGCGCGCGGTGCAGGTGAACGTCGCGGTCGGCGACGGGTCGGCGTCGGAGACCGTCAGCCGGGCGCGCGGGCTGTCGGCGACGGTCAGCGAGTCGGGGTCGAAGAGCAGGACCAGCTCCAGCTCGACGGTCTCGCCGACGACGAACGCCGGCCCGGGCGCGGCGACCAGGGCCTTGTCGCGGCGCGCCTGCAACCCCGCGGTGAGCCGGAACGGCTGGTCGACGACCACCACGTCGCGGCGCCCGGAGTCGGACTCGACGTCGAGGCGCGGGTGGGACTGCCGGGTCTCGGGCTCACTGCTGCGGAAGACCTGGTCGGCCGGGGGCGAGGGCGCCGGCGGCATCGCGGGCGCCTCGGCCTCCACCGTCGCGGACCGACGGCGCCACGGCAGCCGGAGCCTGGGTAGTCCGCCGCCGCGGGAGCGCGCGGGCGCGGGGGGCGCAGTTGCCGGGGCGGGAGCCGCCGGAGCTGGGGCCATCGGGGCGGGCGGGGCGCCGTACGGCGGCGGGCCGGCCGGGGCGGGCGG
>JAUILS010000130.1 GCA_030432975.1 Actinomycetes bacterium | reverse complement strand
TCGTCGAGCCGGTCGAGGACCTCGGCGAGGTGGCGTCGGTCGTGGTAGCCGCGGTCGGGCGAGCCCCAGGCCGCGAGCAGCTCGTCCCGGAGGGCGTCGCCCGCCACCGACGGGGGCAGCGGCCAGCGGCCGGCCAGGTGCTGCTGCGGTGCGCCCATCGCCCCATTCAAGCGTTTCGTCGCCCTGAGAGGATCGGGGCATGCGCTCCTGGCTCCTGCAGTACCTCGTCGCGGCGGCCGTCTTCAGCCTGATCGACCTCGTGTGGCTCGGGGTCGTCGCCCAGCCCGTCTACGACGCCCTGCTCGGCGACCTCCTGCGCCCGTCGCCCAACGTCGGCGCCGCGGTGGCCTTCTACGCGCTGTTCATCGCGGGACTCGTGGTGTTCGTGATCCAGCCCGCCCTGGACGCTGGCTCCTGGCGGCGGGCGGCGGGCATGGGGGCGTTCTTCGGGCTGGTCACCTATGCCACCTGGGACCTCACCAGCCTGGCGGTGCTGCGGGACTTCCCCGCGGCGCTGGTGCCGGTGGACCTCGCCTGGGGGACGGTGCTGGCCGCCACGGTCAGCGCCGTCACCGTCGCCGTCTGCCTTCGCTGGGCGCCGGCCGCACCCGCCCTGCCGGCAGGGGACCCGCGGTCACGCTGACCGCTCCACCGTTCGGGTGGACTTCCGCCGTTTTGGCCCGCGGCCGCGTGACAGTCTTTACTTTGTCCGCATGACCTTCCCCTTGCGTCATGCCCTGTTGACGACCCTGCTCGGCGGGGCCCTGCTCTCCGGTGTCGCCCTCGCCTCGCCGACCGCGCCGCGCGGCGCCCCGGAGACGGTGACCGCGTCGCCGCGGCTGGCCGCGGGCGGCTACACCTGCACCGGCTACTGCAAGAAGCCCACGAACGCCGCCAAGGTGTTCCGCTGGGGCTCGCCGAAGTGGGGCGACGAGTTCGAGAAGGCCAAGCTCAACCGCAAGAAGTGGAAGTCCGACCGCCCCAAGCGGATCATCAGCAAGGGCGGGATGCTGACCATCAAGGCGGGCGGCTCGCTCGACCAGATCACCACGTGGGGCAACCAGTCCGCCCGCTACGGCCGCTGGGAGGCGCGGGTCCGGATCCACGAGCGCCCCGGCGCGACCGGCAAGCACTACGCCGCGACGTGGATGCTGACCCCGACCGGGGACGACCGCTGCCGGGCCAGCGAGGTGACGATGGCGACCTACAGCGTCGGCGACGACCGGGTGAGCGGCTGGGTGCGCACCCCCGACGACAACGAGTTCCGGTTCGGCCGCGCCACCAACCTGAGCAACCTCGCGTGGCACACCTACGCCATCGAGATCCGGCCGAAGCGGATCTCGTGGTTCAGCGACACCAAGGTGCTGCGCACCGAGAAGCGCAGCCGGGCCCTGTCCGGCGTGCGGCTGCGGCCGCAGTTCCTGCTCACCGGCGTGCCGGGCGAGGAGATGCGCGAGACCTGGCTGCAGATGGACTGGGTGCGCTTCTACTCGCTCGAGCGCAAGAACGCGAAGTCCACCCGCGCCTCGCAGATGAGCGCCAAGACCTACGCCGAGGGCTGCTGACCCCGGGTGCCGGCCAATTCTCCGGTTTCGCCACGCCACGCCCGGCCACGCCCCTAGCCTGCCGAGGTGACCACCCCCCGCCGTCGCCCCGCGCTGCCGAGCCTGCTCGGCGGCGTGCTGCTGACCGGCGCCGCCCTCGCGGCCGCCGGCGTCTCGACCCCGACGGCGCCCACGGCCGACGCGGAGGTGCGGCCGGCGTTCGCCGACACCTGCATCGGCTACTGCCAGCACCCCACCAACGCCGCCAAGGTGTTCAAGTGGGGTCTGGAGGCCTGGGAGGACGAGTTCGAGGTCGACCCGTTCAGCAGCCGCTGGCAGTCGGACAAGCCGAAGCAGATCGGCCAGCAGAACGGCATGCTCACGATCAAGGCCGCAGCCGACACCGGGTCGATCACGGTCTGGCCGGACGACCAGGCGGCGAAGTACGGCCGCTGGGAGGCGCGGGTCCGCGCGGTGGAGAAGAAGACCGACGGACAGCCCTATCGCTTCACCTGGCAGCTCGTGCCGACCGGAGGCGACCACTGCGGCGGCAGCCAGGTGACGCTGGCGACGTACGTGCCCGGCGACGCCCGGGCCCGCGGTCACGTCCGCACCCTCGACAACCACGAGTTCCGCTTCTCCCGCAAGCGGGACCTGCGCTCGCGCGCCTGGCACACCTACGCCGTCGAGATCACCCCCGACCACATCTCGTGGTTCGTCGACACCAAGGTGATGCGCACGGAGCGCCGCCCCGAGGCGCTCGCCGCGGTGAAGTACCGCCCGCAGTTCGTGATCTCCGGCGACCCGTCGGCGCACATGAACGAGTCGTGGATGCAGATGGACTGGGTGCGCTACTACACGTTGAAGCGGCCCAACGCGAAGTCGATCGACGTCAAGCAGATGTGGCAGCGCACCTACGACGGGGCCTGCTGACCCCGTTCCCCGCGAAACGGCGCTCCGGTGCCGCGAAACGGCGCTCCGGTGCCGCGAGACGGCGCTCGTGCGCGCCGAGACGGCGCTCGTGTGCGCCGAGAGAGGGCGGCTCCTCACGACTCCCAGGCGCCGGTGACCTGCTCGAGGTCGCGGGTGCGGCGCTGGCCGGGCGTGAGCGCCCACCGGACCGCAGCCGTCGAGAGTCTCCCGGCCGGACGGCCGAGGCGGGGCCGGGGCCGCAGCCCGAGCTCGTCGCGCGCCCAGGGCGGCAGCAGGTCGATCGCGGCCAGCCACACCGCGGCGTACGCCGGCCTGCCGGGCAGCGGCAGCGGCGCCTCGTAGCGGAGGTGTCGCACGGCCTCGTGGGCGGCCGGGATCGCTGCGAGCTCGGGCCGGAACGCCTCCAGGTCGGCTCGGAGCTCGGCCTCGGTCTGCGGCGGGTCGACCACCCCGAGCCGAGCGGCCACGACGCCGGCCTCGGCGACGTAGCGGTCGCGACCGGCGGCGTCGAGCGGCCGCAGTCCGTAGACCTGGTGGGCGACCAGGAAGCTGTCGATCTCGGCGACGTGGACCCAGCGGAGCAGGTGCGGGTCG
The DNA here is from genome assembly GCA_030432975.1 of Actinomycetes bacterium. Lineage (GTDB taxonomy): Bacteria > Actinomycetota > Actinomycetes > Propionibacteriales > Nocardioidaceae > Nocardioides. The sequence continues at coordinate 5,921 of JAUILS010000130.1, read as the reverse complement.
TCGGCGCGGTACGGCGTCCCGTCGGGGCGGGTGCCGGTGACCCGCCGGTGCACGGCGCGGACCACCTCGACCGCGCGCTCGGCGTGCTCGGCGGGGCCGAACGTGGTGGTCGCGAGGAAGGTGCTGGTGCGGGCCAGGCGGCCCCAGAGGTCGCCCTGGTAGCCCGAGTGCTCGGCCACGGCTGTCATCGCGGCCGGGTGCAACGTCTGCAGCAGCACCGCGCGGAGGCCGCCCACGAACATCGAGGCGTCGCCGTGCACCCGCGCGATCGCGGAGTCCTCGGTGAACCATCGGGGTCCGGGCGTGCCGTGGATGCGCGCCCGCTCGGCCTCGCCCTCCGGCCCGGCGACGAGCCGGAACACGGCGTCGCCGACGCGCTCGCGCAGGGCCTGGGGGGTCACGTCGTCGAGACTAGAAGGGCGTTCAACCTCGCCGGCCGACCCGTGCCCCGCGGACGCTCAGGCCAGCAGCTCGTCGGCGTCGGTGATGGTGTAGGCGTAGCCCTGCTCGGCGAGGAACCGCTGCCGGTGCTGGGCGAACTCCGCGTCGACGGTGTCGCGGGCGACGACGGCGTAGAAGCGCGCCGCGCGGCCGTCGGCCTTGGGTCGCAGCAGCCGGCCCAGCCGCTGGGCCTCCTCCTGGCGGGAGCCGAACGACCCGGACACCTGGATCGCGACCGCGGCCTCGGGCAGGTCGATGGAGAAGTTGGCGACCTTGGAGACGACGAGCAGCGAGATCTCTCCGGCGCGGAAGGCGTCGAAGAGCCGCTGCCGCTCCTTGACGGTGGTGTCGCCCTTGATCACCGGGGCGTCGAGGTCGGCCCCGATCTCGTCGAGCTGGTCGAGGTACTGGCCGATGACCAGGGTGGGCTCGCCGCGGTGCCGCGCCACCAGCGCCTCGGCGACGGTGGTCTTGGCCGGGGTGCACGAGGCCAGGCGGTAGCGCTCCTCGGGCTCCGCCGTGGCGTAGGCGATGCGCTCGCCCTCGTCGAGGGTGACCCGCACCTCGATGCAGTCGGCGGGGGCGATCCAGCCCTGCGCCTCGATGTCCTTCCACGGGGCGTCGTAGCGCTTGGGGCCGATCAGCGAGAAGACGTCGCCCTCGCGGCCGTCCTCGCGGACCAGCGTCGCCGTCAGCCCCAGCCGCCGCCGGGCCTGCAGGTCGGCGGTCATCCGGAAGATCGGCGCCGGCAGCAGGTGGACCTCGTCGTAGATGATCAGCCCCCAGTCGCGGGCGTCGAACAGCTCGAGGTGGGCGTAGGCGCCCTTCCGGCGGGTCGTCATCACCTGGTAGGTCGCGATGGTGACCGGGCGGATCTCCTTGACGGCGCCGGAGTACTCCCCGATCTCGTCCTCGGTCAGGTCGGTGCGTCGCAGCAGCTCGTCCTTCCACTGCCGGGCCGAGACCGTGTTGGTCACCAGGATCAGCGTGGTCGCCTGGGCCGTCGCCATCGCAGCGGCCCCGACGATCGTCTTGCCGGCGCCGCACGGGAGCACCACCACGCCGGACCCGCCGTGCCAGAACGACTCGGCGGCCTCGCGCTGGTAGTCGCGCAGCGCCCAGCCCTCCTCGCGCAGCCCGATCGCGTGGGCCTCGCCGTCGACGTAGCCGGCGAGGTCCTCGGCCGGCCAACCGAGCTTGAGCAGCGCCTGCTTGAGGTTGCCGCGCTCGGAGCCGTGGACCACCACGGTGTCGTCGTCGATGCGGTTGCCGAGCATGCCGGCGACCTTCTTGGCGCGCAGCACCTCCTCGAGCACCGGCCGGTCGGAGGACACCAGCACCAGCCCGTGGGTCGGGTGCTTCTCCAGCCGCAGCCGCCCGAAGCGGGCCATCGTCTCGGCGACGTCGACGAGCAGGGCGTGCGGCACGGCGTAGCGGCTGTAGGTCAGCAGCGCGTCGATCACCTGCTCGGCGTCGTGGCCGGCGGCCCGGGCGTTCCACAGGCCGAGGTTGGTGAGCCGGTAGGTGTGGATGTGCTCGGGGCTGCGCTCGAGCTCGGCGAACGGCGCGATCGCCTTGCGGCAGTCCTGCGCGCTGGGGTGGTCGACCTCCAGCAGCAGGGTCTTGTCGCTCTGCACGATCAGGGGGCCGTTGCTCACCCGGCGAGTCTACGGAGGGGCTCCGACACGCGACGCTCAGCCAGCCTGGACCGCCCGGACGCCGGTGATGCGGTGCACGGCGTAGACCCGCTCGTCGTCGGTGCGGTGGTCGAAGGCGCGCAGCTGCCCGCCCTCGACGGCCACCGGGTCGATGACCCGCTCCACGGTCGAGCCCGCGTTGTCGACGTAGCCGATCCAGACGGTACGCCGCGCCTGGGCCGCCTCGCGCAGCGTCGCCAGCACCTCGGCGGGGGAGGAGGCGGGGGCCTGCGACGGGCGCGCGGCCGCAGCCTTGTCGCCGGCGCGGATGGCGGTGACGACCGCGGTCAGGTGGGCGGCGGCCTTGGCCGCCGAGAGCCCGGCGGGGCGGGTGCGCGGCACCCGGGCGCGCTGCCGGTCGGGGCGGGCGATGTGGACCGAGCCGTCGGCCCCCTCGACGACCGGCGCGGCTCCCAGGTCGCGGAGTCGCGGGAGCAGCAGGTCGACCGGCAGCGTCGAGACCAGCACGGTCGGCGCGAGCCGGCGGAGCTCCAGCGAGGAGGCCTTCGGGTGGTGCATCAGCTCGGTCAGCGCGGTCTCGTCGTCGGAGCGCAGGAACGCCTCCACCGCGCCCACCCGCAGCGTCCCGAACCGGCGCGCCACGTCGTCGACGAGGTAGGTCAGCGGCTGCGGCACCGGCGTCCGCGACACCGACCCCACGAAGTCGTGCACCTCCGCGGCCGTCCAGCCGAGGTCGAGCGCGCGCCGGACCGAGTCGTCGGTGAAGCGATAGACCGTCGCCCCACCGCGCGAGTCGACGTCGGCCACGGCGTGCAGCCGCGCCGCCAGCGACGACTCCAGCGGACCGGGCGCGACCGCCGTCAGGTCGGCCTGGAGCAGCACGTGGTCGACCGGCTCGGGCAGCAGCGGCGCCAGGGCAGCGGCCGCGTCGCTGCCGGCCAGCAGCGCCCGGGTGTACGCCGGCACGGCGCCGAGGCCGGTCGCCCCGAGCATCGCCGACTCGTCGAGCGACCAGGCCACCAGCTCGCCGCGCGACGCGGGCCGGCGCGGGCGCAGCCACGCCAGCCGGTCGACCACCGACGGCACCCCGGTGCCGGCGGCCAGCACCTCGCCCTCGGGCAGCTCGGCCAGCACCTCCAGCGTCATCCGGCGGGTCTCGGCGGCGTAGATCGACGACAGCTCCGGGGCGAGAGCGTTGAGCCCCTTGCCCGAGCGACGGTCCTTGCTCCCGGCGAGCGACGGCAGCCGGGTCGTGTCGAGCCACGCCGCCGCGAGCGTGACCCACCGCTCGGCGAACCCGCGCGCCGACCAGGTGTCGTAGGCGTCGGTCGGCAGCCAGGCCAGGTCGCCGTCGAGGTCGGGCCCGGTGGCCAGCAGGCCGGCGGCCGCGGCCACCTCCACCAGCAGGGCGGCCTCCCCCTCCGCGACGTGCAGCAGCCCGGCGGCCGCCTTGAGGTCGCGCACCCCGAGGCCGCCGCTGCGCAGCGCCGCCGGCGGGAGGGTGGACCAGTGGTCGAGCAGCAGCTCGGTGCGGCGCACCGCCTCGAACGCCGCACCAGCCGCGGCGCGCGCGACCAGCGAGGGCTCGCGCCGGGAGGTGGCCAGCGCCGGCACCGCGTCGACCGGCTCGGCGGTGGTGGTGCCTCCGCGCAGCGCCAGCGACACCTCGCCCGGCACCACGACGACCCCGCCCGGCTTGGCGACGACGAGGCGCCGGGCGAGCAGCTCCTCGACCGGCGATGTCGCGTCCTCGGGAGCCACGGGGGTGCGCGCGGCGGAGGTGCCCTCGCCGCCCGCCCGGTCGAGGTGGTCGAGCAGCGCCCGGGCGCCGTCGGAGGCGGCCTCCAGACGGGTGGCGACGCCGCCGGCGTCGGCGTCGGGCGACCGGGGCCGCAGCCGGCCGATGGCGCCGGTGCCGGTCAGCCCGTCGGCCACGCCGGTGAGGGCGCGGAGGCCCTCGGGGGAGGACCACGCCAGGGCGAGCCCGGTCAGGCGTTCCACGGCGTCCCGGACGGCCGCCGGCTCGGCGTTGACCACGTCCTCGAGCTCGTCCGGCGAGCACGGGCCGACGACGACGAGGGCCTCCAGCACGGCCAGCTCGAGCCGGGTGAGCCCGTCCATGGCGCGCAGCAGCGAGGAGCGGACGGCGGCCCGGGAGGCCAGCTGCGCGGAGTCCTGGGGGGTCGGGGAGACCAGGTCGGGGCGCTCGCGGAGCAGCGCGGCCACCTGCTCGTCGGACCAGCGGCGGAGCTGGTCGGCGAGCGTCCTCGGCGGGGTGGGTGCGGCCATCCCTCCCACGCTACCGAGGGGTCGGTCGCCCGGCCGGGTCGTCTCCCCGAGTGGGGCTCCGCGGTCCCGGCGAGCCGCTTGCCCCCGACACCACCTGGGCCTCAGGGTGGAGCCATCCGGCCGCACCCGGCCGGCGCCGGACGGGGCCCGAGCGAAGGACGAGGATGAGCCATCCCGAGGTGCGCTACGGCGCGGCCTCCGACGTGGGGCAGGTCCGCACCGTCAACGAGGACTCCTTCCTGGCCGCGCCGCCGGTCTTCGTGGTGGCCGACGGGATGGGCGGGCACTCCGGCGGCGACGTCGCCAGCAGGCTGGTCGTCGAGGAGTTCGCGCGCCTGGCGGAGACGGCGTACTCACCCGTGACGGCACGGGCCGCCGTCTACGACGCGCTCGTGGCGGCCCAGCAGCGGATCAACGACTTCGCCGAGGAGCACCGGCGGGCCGGCGCCGCCTCCTGGTTCGCCGGTACGACGGCCGTCGCCGCCGTGCTCGTCGACCACGAGGGCGCCCCCCGCTGGCTGGTCGCCAACCTCGGCGACTCGCGGGCCTACCGGCTGGTCGACGGCGCCGTCGACCAGGTCAGCGTCGACCACTCCGTGGTGCAGGAGCTCGTCGACGCCGGGGCGATCACCGTCGCCGAGATGGCCACCCACCCCGAGCGCCACGTCGTCACCCGTGCCCTCGGCGGGCCCGACGCCGCCGAGCCCGACTTCTTCCTGCTCGACCGCTGCGACCGGCTGCTGCTGTGCTCCGACGGCGTCACCGGGATGCTCGAGGACGACCAGATCGCGGCGGTGCTCGGGGTGGAGCAGGAGCCCCAGGACGCCGCCTCCCGGCTGGTCTCCGACGCCGTTCGGGCCGGAGGTCTCGACAACGCCACCGCGGTGGTCGTCGATGTGGTGGGATGGGGGCCAGCCGCTGCCGGTGCCCCGCCGCGGTCGGCCAGTCTCGAGGACAAGCTGGGCGCTCTGCCGGACGCCCAGCCGTGAAAGGTGACCCCATGACCAACGTTGACCGGCGCAGGTCCTACCGTCCCGGTGGCTGGTTCGGCATCTTCGGCGACAACGCGTCCGTGCTGCTGCCCCCGTCGGAGAAGCACCGCGTCACCGCGCTGTGGGAGCTGGTCGACGAAGGAGCGGGCTTCGACGAGGTGCTCGACGGGCTGCTCGCCACCGGCTTGCGGGAGCTGCCCGGCTTCGTGCTGGTGAGCGAGGCCGCGGGGATGACCAAGGTCGTGCTGCGCGGTGCCGCCGTGGCGGCGTTCGTCGTCGACGGCGACATGGTCGAGCTCGCCGGCAACACCGACACCACGTGGGTCGAGCGATCCCTGGTCGGCGTCAGCCAGATGTTCGTCCAGGTGGAGGCCACCGACGAGGAGGAGGGCGAGGACCTCCTCATCGAGAACGGCCTGGTGCGGCTCGGCCGGGTCGACCAGCCGCCGTTCCGGCTCGAGGACGCCGACGACGCGGCGCTCACCGCCGAGGGGGCCGGCTCCACGCCCGTCGAGGACGTCGCCGAGGACGTGGCCGAGGA
>JAUILS010000001.1 GCA_030432975.1 Actinomycetes bacterium | reverse complement strand
CGACATCATCCGCTCGCGCTACGGCCTGCTCGACGGCCGGCAGCACAAGCTGGCCGACATCGGCGCCCGGCACGGCATCTCCGCCGAGCGGGTGCGCCAGCTGGAGCGGGAGGCGCTGGCCAAGCTTCGCCGGTTCGCCGACCCCGACCTGGCCGCCTGACAGCCTGCATCACGACCGAGACGATCAGCCCGTGAGGGCCGCGACGACCTCCGCCACCTGCTGGCGGAGGTCGTCCCACGTCCCGCTGTTGTCGACGACGTACGTCGCCGCGGCCAGCCGCTCCTCCCGGGTCGCCTGAGCCGCGATCCGGGCCTCGGCCTCCGCCGGCGTCAGCCCGCGCTCGCGGACCATCCGCTCGACCTGGACCTCCCGGGGGGCGTCGACCACGATCACCGCGTCGAAGGAGCCCGACTGCCCGGTCTCCACCAGCAGCGGGATGTCGTGCACCACCAGCGCCCCGGCGGGGGCCGCGGCCTCGAGCTCGGCCGCGCGGGCCCGCACCCGCGGGTGGATGATCGCCTCCAGCCGTCGACGGGCGTCGGCGTCGGCGAAGACGACGGCGCCCAGCGCGGGGCGGTCCAGTGCGCCGTCGGGGCCGAGCACGCCCTCGCCGAAGGCCGCGACCACCTCTGCCAGCCCGTCGGTCCCGGGCGCGACCACCTCGCGCGCCAGCAGGTCGGCGTCGACGACCACGGCCCCCAGCTCGGCCAGCATCGTGGCCACCGCACTCTTGCCCGCGGCCACGCCGCCCGTCAGCCCGACCCGCACGCTGCGCTCCTCCCGCCCTCCGAGGCTCCGGCCGGGAGGGTCCCGGCCGGAGCCTCAGTCTGGCAGGCGCCCGGCGGCTCAGCGGCTCAGATCGGCGGCACCGCGTGGCGCACCAGGTCGACGGCCTGCTCGGGGAACCACACGCCCGCGCCGGGGTCGACCAGACCCCACTCGGGGTCGACGCCGCCGTTGTCGAGGCCGCGGGTGCAGGACCCGTCAGACTCGCCGGGGGTCTTCACCCAGAGGAACGCGTCGGCGAGGTCGCTGCCGGTGTCGGTCGTCGGCCGCAGCCCGAGCCCGCGCCCGGGTGGGTTGCACCAGTCCTGCGGGTCCGGGTAGGCGCCGGCCGGCGGGGTCCACGGGCCCTGGCCGTTGCGGCTGGTGTCGACGACGAAGTGCGCCAGGTCGTCCGGCCCGCTGGGCGGGTTGGCGGCGTTGGTGACGTTGTCGACGTACCACTGGTCGGTGAGACCCCAGGTGGAGAAGTCGCCCGGGTCGGCCGGGTAGTACTGGCTGGCGCAGTACTCGAAGTGGCCGAGCCGCCAACCGCCCTCGGCGTCGTTGGTGCCGTAGTGGATGCACTGCGAGACCCACTCGCCGTACTTCACCTGCTGCTCGGTGACGCGGTAGTTCGACACGTTCAGGAAGAAGCCGGTCGCGCGCTCGACGCCGGCCTTGACCAGGCGGTCGGCGGTGTCGCCGGTGCCGAGCCAGCCGGTGTGCGTGCCGTCGAGGTAGACCCTGGTGCGCGGGTTGGCGCCGAGCGCGTCGACGGCGTGGTTGAGCATGGCGAAGCGCTCGTCGGCCGCGGTCGCCGGGTCGGCCTCACCGGGCTGGCACCACTCCTGGTCACCGTTGATCGTGGTGTACCACGGGATGATGCCGAGCCCGTCGGGCTCCAGCAGCACGATGGCCCGGTGCCGCCCGATGCCGTCGGCGACGGCCTCCACCCACGCGGCGTACTCCTCGGGGCTGGTGGCGCCGCCGGCGGAGTACTGCGCGCAGTCGCGGAACGGGATGTTGTAGGCCACCATCACCGGCACCTGCCGGCGGGCGGCCGCGCGGCGGACGACCTGCTTGGCCTGGCGTCGCACCTCGGCGGGGCTGCCCTGCTCCAGCCAGACCGCCTGGGGCGTGCGGATCATCCGCCAGATCTGGCGGGCGGTGGCCTTGTCGCCCTCGGCGCGCAGCCGGGCGATCTGGCGCAGCGCGTCGGTGTAGTCGCGCAGCGGTGGCACGTAGAAGCTGGTGGTGCGCTCGTGGCCGCGGTGGCCGCCACCGTGGGCGGTGGCCGTCGGTGGCGGCAGCAGGGAGAGGACCAGGGCCGCGAGGGCGGCCAGGACGATGCGGGGCAACCAGGTCATGCCGACGTCTCCTCGAGAAGGGTGTGGGACCCGGGAGCGCTCGCCTGCCGACCGGCGTGGGGGCGAGGGCATGGGAGCGCTCCCACCACCGAACGTAGGACCGTCCGCGGCGGTGTGTCAACCGTCACACCGAGCCCGTCGGTCGGTCGTCGACGGCCCGTCCGGGAGACGGCTCGTCCGCGCCGTCAGGCGGGCAGCACCAGCGAGGCGTGCGGCCAGGCCCCGCGGATCTGCTCGGCACCCAGCCGGTCGGCCGCGGCGGCATAGACGTCGGCGTAGTGGTGCGCCACCCGGGCGACGGTCTCGGCGGAGAGCCCGTCGCGCTTCGGCGAGCTGTTGACCCGGTGGTCGAGGTCGGCGGCCGGCGGGTCGATGCCGATCCGCCCACACAGCCGGGCGAGGGTGTCGGCGTCGAAGAGGCGCTCGTAGAGCACGACGGTGACCTCGTCGGGCGCGAAGGCGCGGTCGAGCACGGCGAGGGTGTCGTGGTAGCGCGTGCGCACCTCGTGGAAGGGGTGGTCGAAGGTGCGCAGCACCCGCTCCTCCACGGTCTCGACGCGCTCCTGCTCGGGGTGGTTGCGGTGAAACATCCGCTCCGCCGACCAGATCCGCTCGACCGGGTCCCGCAGCAGGAAGACCACGTGGACGCCGATCCCCCGGGCGGCGAGCTCGTCCTTGATCGCGGTGAAGCGCTCCGCCGACAGGCCGGCGTACGCCGGGGTGAGGTCGGTGGTGGCGCGGATGCCGTCCGGCGCGAGCAGCCCCGCCACGTGGTCGAAGTACGCCGTCGGGTCGGCGTAGAAGACGGTGCGCAGCAGCGCGGGGGCGTCGGGCGGCCGGGCCTGGTCGGCCCCCTTGGCCAGGCGGGCCAGCGCCCGCTCGGCCTTGCCCAGCATCGTCTCACGCAGACCGGCGGCCGAGTCGAGGTCGAGCACGTCGAAGAGGTGGTACTCCTTCAGCGGTCCGGTGGCCACCTGCGGCGACCGGGCGAGATAGTCGTGCAGCCACGACGTGCCGGCCTTCTGGGCACCCACCCCCAGCACGTGGGTCTTGCCCGCGGGGGCGGTCGTCTCCGGCACGGGCTCCACCCTAGGCGAGGCGTCGCGTGTTTCCCGCCGACGCGTCGCGGATGGCGCAACCGACGCGTCGCGTGTTTCGCACCGACGCGTCGCTTCCTCCCGAAATGCCGAGGACGGGCCGGTCCCCCGCAGGGGTCCGACCCGTCCTCGGTCTGTCGGTGGCGGCTCGCGGAGCCGCCCGTGGCGACCGCTCAGTTGCCGCCGGTGAGCTTCTCGCGGAGCGCCTGCAGCGCCTCGTCGGAGGCCAGGGAGCCACCCGTCTCGGGCTGAGTCTCCTCGCTGCCGGAGGCCGAGGAGTACGACGTGGCCTCGCCGGCCTCGACCTCCGCCTGCGCGGCCTCCTTCTGCTGCTTGACGTGGGCCTCCCAGCGGGCGTGGGCCTGGGCGTACTGCTCCTCCCAGGTGGCGCGCTGCTCGTCGTAGCCCTCGAGCCACTCGCCCGTCTCGGGGTCGAAGCCCTCGGGGTAGACGTAGTTGCCCTGCTCGTCGTAGGTCGCGGTCATGCCGTAGAGCGTCGGGTCGAACTCCTCGACGTCGGTGGCGACGGCCGTCTCGTTGGCCTGCTTGAGCGACAGCGAGATCCGGCGACGCTCGAGGTCGATGTCGATGATCTTGACCATCACCGAGTCGTTGACCTGGACGACCTGCTCGGGGATCTCCACGTGGCGCTCGGCCAGCTCGGAGATGTGCACCAGGCCCTCGATGCCCTCCTCGACCCGGACGAACGAGCCGAACGGCACCAGCTTGGTGACCTTGCCCGGCACGATCTGGCCGATCTGGTGGGTGCGGGCGAAGTGCTGCCAGGGGTCCTCCTGCGTCGCCTTGAGCGACAGCGAGACCCGCTCGCGGTCCATGTCGACGTCGAGCACCTCGACGGTGACCTCGTCACCGACGGCCACGACCTCGCTCGGGTGGTCGATGTGCTTCCAGGACAGCTCGGAGACGTGCACCAGACCGTCGACGCCGCCGAGGTCCACGAACGCACCGAAGTTGACGATCGAGGAGACCACGCCCTTGCGGATCTGGCCCTTGCCCAGCTGGGTGAGGAAGCCGTGCCGCACCTCGGACTGGGTCTGCTCCAGCCACGCGCGGCGCGAGAGCACCACGTTGTTGCGGTTCTTGTCGAGCTCGATGATCTTCGCCTCGAGCGTCTGGCCGACGTAGGGCTGCAGGTCGCGCACGCGACGCATCTCCACCAGCGACGCCGGGAGGAAGCCGCGCAGGCCGATGTCGAGGATCAGGCCGCCCTTGACGACCTCGATGACGGTGCCCTCGACGACGCCGTCCTCCTCCTTGACCTGCTCGATCGTGCCCCAGGCCCGCTCGTACTGAGCGCGCTTCTTGGACAGGATCAGCCGGCCCTCCTTGTCCTCCTTCTGGAGAACCAGGGCCTCGACCGCGTCGCCGACGGTGACGACCTCGGCCGGGTCGACGTCGTGCTTGATGGACAGCTCGCGCGAGGGGATGACGCCCTCGGTCTTGTAGCCGATGTCGAGCAGGACCTCGTCCCGGTCGACCTTGACGACGGTGCCATCCACGATGTCGCCGTCGTTGAAGTACTTGATGGTCTCGTCGATCGCGGCGAGGAAGTCCTCCTCCGAACCGATGTCGTTGACCGCCACCTGCGGGGCGTCGGTCTCGGCAAGAGGAGTGGTGAGGCTGCTCGTCATAGGGGAACTGGGTCCTTGGGTGGATAGGTGTCGTGCGGGCATGCCGAAGGGCTGGTTTCACTACCGATGGTTCGTGTCCCCGGGCCGACAATGACGGCGGAGCGCTGATAGCGAGCCCTGATCCACTCCGTCTGGGACGTGGGCAGACCTCTGGCGAACGGTAAGCCTACGCGGCGGCGGTGGACGGAGTCCAACTCGCGGGCGCCACCGCCGGTCCCGCTCCCCCGCTCAGCGCACCTTGACCTGGACGCGCACGGCGTCGGTCACCGTGTCGTCGCGCAGCGACCGCGCCCGCACCTGTGCCGTGGCGGTGCGGCCGGGCCGGGTCCGCGACGTACGCCGCATCTCCACCCGCAGCGTGTAGGTCTCCCCCGGGTCGAGCCGGGGAGTCTTGCCGCGCAGGCCCGCGAAGGTGACGGCGAGCCCGCGGCCCTTCTTGCTGGCCGCCAGCCCGAACCGCGAGGCCGCGTCGCCGTCGTTGCGCACCTTGACCACCGCGACCAGCTTGCGTGTGCCGCGCGGCAGTGAGGCCTTGAGCGTCTGCTCCTTGACGCCGCCGTAGACGCCCTGACCGACCAGGGTCCGGCTGCCGCTGCGCTTGACGAAGGCGTCGGGCTGCGGCACCGGCACGACCGTGTAGTCCTGGGTGACCGTGGTGGTGTTGCCGGCGCCGTCGGTCGCGGTGACGCTGACCTGGTGGTCGCCCAGCGTGCTGGTGTCGACCTGCGTCACGTCGCACGTCTGGAGCGTGGAGCCGCCGCGGTCGGTGCAGGAGACCTTCGCGGCCGCCCCGGACCCCTGCACCACGACGCCCCCGCCCGGCACGGTCACCGTGACCTCCGGGTCGATCGCGTCGGGCACCACGGCCTTCGTCGCGCGGTAGGTGAAGTAGCGGTCGTTGGCGACCGGGTTGGTGTCGGTGAGCTCCCACACGGTGGCATCGCTGTCGTCGACCTCGGTGGCGACGGCGTCGCGGCTCGACGCCCACCCGATCAGCACGTGGTCGCCGGCCAGCGGCTCCGCGGACCCGGCGAAGACGGCGTAGCGGTCGCCGATGCGGATGTCGCGCACCGTGGTCGCCACCCCCGTCGTCGTGTTGGGCCGGAAGACCGCCACCCGGGTGGGCACCCGGTCGACCATCTCGTCGCTGCTGGGGTCGGCCGGGTCGGGGCAGAGGGCACCGGCGTTGAAGGCCTCGAGAGCACCGTTGTCGAAGACCATCACGTCTCCGCCCGGCAGCTCGCTGGCCGTGTGCTGGGCGCAGGGGCCGGCGGTGCCGTCGGCGAAGGTGAAGTCGCTGTCGCGGCCCCCGAGCCGCCACACCACCTCGCCCGCCTCGAAGCCGTCGTGGGCGGTGCGCGCCACCTTGAGCACCGAGCTGGTGTGCCGGAACGACATCAGCAGGTCGCCGTCGGCCATCACCTGGAACGAGTTGATGTGCGCGTAGTCCCAGTCTCCCTCAGCCGGCTTCGGGAACACGGTCTCGGCCGGGATGTCCAGGTGGTCGGCGCTGTTCCAGGAGAACAGCACGTCGCCGGCGGCGGAGATGTGCTGCACGATCGCGTCGGTGTTGCCGTTGCCGTCGGGCTCGTAGGCCATCAGGTAGTGCGAGCCGTCGGGGAGCAGGATCATGTCGTGGCCGTCGGTGTTCTGCAGCCCCACGGTGCGGTAGCGCGCCACCTCGGTGAAGGTCTCGTCGAGCTCGACGTAGTCGACGCCGCGCAGGGTGCCGACCGCCTGCCCGCGGGCCACCAGGTAGTGACCGTTGGAGAGCCGCTTGAGGTCCAGGGCGCCGGTGCTCGCCTGCACGTAGGCCGGCACGCCGTGCTCGTCGACCGCGGTCTCGAAGTACGGCGCCCCGGGCACGACCCAGAGCCCCAGCGTCAGCAGCACGTGGCCGGGGGTGACCGGGCCGGAGGTGACCGCCTCCAGCGTCGGGAAGTCCGCCGGCAGGAAGACCAGGGAGTACGCCGTGGTGCCCGCGTCGTCGTCGACCAGCACCGAGATCTCGTCGCCGTCCTCGAGGCCGCCGACGGTGGCGGTCCCGCCCGGCGCCTCGGCGCCGTTGACCCGGACGGTCGCCCCGGGCTCGGTGGACACCTGCACGGTGACGTCGCCCGTCGCGGCCGTGGAGGTGACGGCGTAACGCGTGACGGCGGGGTCGAAGGCGGGGAACATCCCGACCCCGGTGCCGCTCACGGCCAGCCCGGTGGCCGGCGCCGGAGCCGCGGCGGCGGGGGATCCGGAGGCTCCACCGCCCCCCGCCAGCGTCGCGACGAGCAGGGCGGCGGCCGCGAGCGCGGCGGTGAGCAGGCGTGGCATGGCGCACACCGTACCTGCCGGTAACCCGCGGGGCGGGACATTGCCCCACCCGGCGGTAGGGTCGGCGCGTGGAGGAGTTCGCGGCCCCGGCTCCGGTGCGCGTCGAACGCCGGCCCGTGAGCGAGCAGGAGTCCCGGCGGGCCAACGGCCCCGACTGGGACCGCTACGCCGACGAGTACCAAGCCACCCACGGCCGCTTCCTCGGGGACGTCGGCTTCGTGTGGGGGCCCGAGGGGCTGACCGAGGCCGAGGCCGGAGTCCTCGGCGACCTCGCCGGACGCGACGTGCTCGAGGTCGGGTCCGGCGCCGGCCAGTGCTCGCGCTGGGTGACCGCCCAGGGCGGACGCGCGGTCGGGCTGGACCTGTCGATGCGTCAGCTGCAGCACTCCCGGCGGATCGACGACGCCACCGGCGTCCACGTGCCGTCGGTGCTCGGCACCGCGACCGCCCTGCCGTTCCGCGACGACTCCTTCGACGTGGTGTTCTCCTCCTTCGGCGCGCTCCAGTTCGTCGCCGACCTCGACGTCGCCGTCGCGGAGACCGCGCGCGTGCTGCGCCCCGACGGGCGCTACGCCTTCTCGATCACCCACCCCACCCGCTGGATGTTCCCCGACGACCCCGGGGAGCCCGGGTTGACGGCGTCACAGTCCTACTGGGACCGGACGCCGTACGTCGAGGTGGCCGACGCCAGCGACGTGGTGAGCTACGTCGAGCACCACCGCACCCTCGAGGACTGGGTCGACGTGCTCAGCCGGCACGACTTCGCGTTGCAGCGGCTGCTCGAGCCCCGCTGGCCCGACGACCACGAACGGGTCTGGGGTGGCTGGTCGGCGCTACGCGGACGGCTCACGCCGGGCACGGCGATCTTCGCCGCGGCCTACCGACCGCGGCCCTAGACCGCCCGGACGGTCAGCCCGTCCCGCTCAGGCGTCGGCCTTGCGGCGCCCGGTCATCAGCAGCGCCACGCCACCCAGGATCAGCAGCGGGCCCCCGATGAAGCCGATCAGCGGGATGGTCGAGGTGATCAGCGACAGGGTGGACAGGTTGTCGTTGGCGTCGTCGACGTTGACCTGCACCTGCTCGTCGGTGAAGGAGAGGTTGACGTCGAGCAGCGTCTGGTCGCCGATCTTACGGACGTCGTGCTGCTCCTGGTCGATGATCTGGCCGGTCTTGGGCTCGATCCACATGGTCTTGTCCATGCTGTAGAGGCCCTCGATGTCGCCGGAGATCTTGGCCGGCTCGTCGGTGACGACGTAGTGGAAGCGGTAGGTCTCCAGCCCGTTGACCTCCTCGACCTCCTCGAACTCCGTGGTCACGGTCGCGTCGAGCACGCCGTCCCAGAACTCGTAGGACTCCTGCTCGGTGTCGAAGGGGAACTTGTTGACCAGGCCCTCCGTCGCGGGGGTGCCCTCGGGGAGGTAGGCGCTGTCGTTGACGGCCACGCCGGTGCGCCGGTCGGTCGCGAACACCTCGGGCTCGCCCGCGGTCACCAGGTTGGGGTCGGCCTCCTCGTCGAAGCCGGGCTCGCCGCAGTCGGGCGTGCCGGGGGTGTCGACCACCAGGCAGGTGTAGCTGGCGTAGACGACGATGTCGTCGTCGGAGGCCTCGGAGTCGGCCTTGGTGACGCTCACCGCGCGCACGCTCTGGTTGGTGTCACCGTTGGGCAGCGCGGCCGCGGTGCCGGAGAGCCGGGTCACCGAGTCCGTGTCGAGCGGGGCCCGCTTGGCCTGGCCGGGCGCCCAGGTGGTGGCGACCACCGCCGCGACGAGAAGAAATCCACCCAGGGCCATGAGCAGCCCACTGACGATCTTGCGCACGTTGTGCCTCCCGGCTCCGACATGAGTCGCCGCACATTAGCAGGAACTCCGAGCGTGCAGAAGGAGGCACACCGCAAAATCTACTGACCAGTAGCGTCAGCGGGCCGGCGGGTACGACGGCCACCGCGACCGCGGCTCGGGGGCTCGGGCGGGCAGTAGAGTCTGCGCGACATGTCTCGCCTCGCCGGTGCCAGCCACGCACCACCCGCATCGGACGAGGCGCGCTCCCGGACGGGCCTCCGGCTGCTCGCCGCCTCGGCGCTGCTGCTGGCCGCCTGCGTCGTCCAGGACGCCGGGCGGATGGTGGCCGACACCAAGCTCGACCTGGTCGTGGACCCGGCGACCAGCCTGGCCCGCGCCCTCACCCTCTGGGACCCCACCGGAGCGTTCGGCCAGGTGGGCAACCAGACCTACGGCTACCTCTGGCCGATGGGGCCGTTCTTCCTGCTCGGCGAGGCGCTCGGGGTCCCCGGGTGGCTGGTGCAGCGCCTGTGGCAGGCCCTGGTCCTCGTGGTCGCGTTCCAGGGCGCGGCCCGCCTGGCCCGCGCCCTCGGGACGCGCGGCGACACCGCCCTGCTGGTCACCGGGTTCGCCTACGCCCTCTCCCCCCGCCTGCTGACGACGGTCGGGCCGATCTCGATCGAGGCCTGGCCCTCGGCCGTCGCCCCCTGGGTGCTGCTGGCCCTCGTCCACGGCTCGCGGCAGGGGTCCGCCAGGCGGGCCGCGATCGCCGCGGGCCTGGCGGTGGGGATGGTCGGCGGGGTCAACGCGGCGGCCACCTTCGCCGTGATCCCGCTGGGTGTGGTGTGGCTGCTCACCCGCGAGGCGGGGCCGCGCCGCCGCACCCTGATGCTCTGGTGGCCGCTCACCACGCTGCTGGCCTGCCTGTGGTGGCTGGTCCCGCTGTTCCTGCTGGGCGCCTACAGCCCGCCGTTCCTCGACTACATCGAGAGCAGCGGCGTCACGACGTACCCCACCACCCTCTTCAACGTGCTGCGCGGCACCTCGGCCTGGATCCCCTACGTCGAGCCGCGGTGGCGCGCCGGCAACGACCTCATCTCCGACGCCGCACCGATCCTCAACAGCACCCTGGTCATCGCGCTCGGCGTCGCGGGCGTCGTCCGCCGCGACAACCCGCACCGCACGTTCCTGGTGTCCGGCCTGCTCGTGGGCGTCCTGATGGTGACCGCGGGCCACGCCGGTGCCGCCCAGGGCTGGGGCGCCGCCGAGGTGCGCGGCCTGCTCGACGGCGTCCTGGCGCCGCTCCGCAACGTGCACAAGTTCGACCCCGTGGTGCGACTGCCGCTGGTGCTCGGTCTCGGCCACCTGGTGGCCGTGGTCATGGAGGACTGGCACCGCCGCCGGGCCGAGCCGCCCTCCCGTCCGTCGCGGTGGGAGTCGCTCTCGCGGCTCGGGCCCGCCTGGCTCGCGGTCGTCGCCGTGACCGGCGCCGCGCTGCCGCTCGCGGTGGGCCGGCTGATGCCCGCGGAGAGCTTCGACGGCATCCCGGACTACTGGCAGGAGACCGCCGCCTGGCTGGCCGACCAACAGCCCGGCTCCGACGGTCCCGGCCAGGAGTCCGACGTCGGGGCCGACGCCGGCGGCCGCGCGCTCCTGGTGCCGGGCTCGTCCTTCGGCGACTACACCTGGGGCAACACCCAGGACGAGCCGCTGCAGCCCCTGGCGCTCTCCCCCTGGGCGGTGCGCAACGCCATCCCGCTGACGCCGGGGGGCACCATCCGGGCGCTCGACGCGGTCGAGGAGCGTCTCCAGCGCGGCGAGGGCTCGGCCGCGCTGACGGCGTACCTCCGACGGATGGGGGTCCGCTGGCTGGTGCTGCGCAACGACCTCGACCGGTCCACCGACGTGATCGACCCGACGCTGGTGCACCAGGCGGTCGCGACATCTCCGGGGATCTCGTTCCGCACCGCCTTCGGGCCGCTGGTGGGCGGCGAGGCCCGGCTGGACTTCGGCGACCAGGAGGCCGTGGTCGCCCACGGCTGGCAGGACCAGTACGCCGCGGTCGAGGTCTTCGAGGTGGCCCCGGAGGCGGCCGTCTCCACGGCCGAGGGGCTGCCGGTCGTGGTCGGCGGCCCGGAGGACCTGCTCACTCTCAGCGAGCAGGGCGTCCTCGACGACCAGCCGGTCCGGCTCGGTGTCGACACCGACCCGACCACCGACCCGGAGGCACCGGTGGTGCTCACCGACGGGCTGCGTCGCCGCGACCGGGTCTTCGGCCGGCTGCACGATGCGGTCACCCCGACCCTGACCGACGCCGAGACGGCCTCGCTGTCCCCCGTGCGCGACTACCGGCTCACCGACGACGACGGCGCCTGGCGCACCCGCGCCCGGGTCGAGGGAGTGGCCGGGGTGAGGGCCAGCTCGTCGCTGGCGCTCTCGCGCGGTGTCGCGAACCGCCGCGTCACCGCCGGACCGTACGCCGCCTTCGACGGCGACCCCGACTCCGCCTGGATCTCCGACCCCGGCAGGGGCGGCACCCCATGGCTGCGCATCGAGCTCAAGCGCCCCACCGACGTGGGTGAGCTGGAGCTGACGGTCGGCCCGGAGCCGTCGACCACCTCCGAGCTCGAGGTGCGCACCCAGCAGGGCAGCACCGAGCCGACGTTCGTCGAGCCCGGCGACCGGTTGACCCTCGACCTGCCGGCGGGCACCACGTCCTGGGTCGAGGTGCGCGAGTCGTCCGGCCAGCCGGGGAGGGAGCTGTCGCTGGCGGAGGTGCACCTGGCCGGCGTCCCGGTGCGTCGCTGGCTGGTCACCCCTCCCGTCCCCGCCGCCTGGGGGGCCCCGGACGTGGTCTCCCTCGACAACGGGATCGACGGCAGCAGCGGCTGCGTGACGATCGACGGCGGCCTCCGGTGCACCCCCGGCCGGCAGTCGATCGGCGAGGACAGCGGGATCATGCGGCGGATCGTGGCGCTCCCCCAGCCGGCGATCTACGACCTTGCCGTCCGCGCCGTCCCCCGGCCCGGGTCGGTGGTCCAGGAGCTGCTCACCCGCGACTCGCTGGTCGACGTCGCCGCCTCGTCGAGCGCCACCACCAGCGTCTCCGCGGCGGGCCCGCTCGCGACGATCGACGACGACCCGACCACCACCTGGGTGTCCTCGCCCATCGACGGCTCCCCCTCGCTGGACCTCACCCTGGTCGAGCCGCGGCGGATCTCGCGGATCACCCTGGCCCTGGACCCCGAGGCGCCGGCGCGCCGACCGACGGCGGTGCGGGTCGACTACCCCGGCGGCAGCCAGCTGGTGTCGCTCGACGCCGACGGCGAGGGGAGGCTCGACCCGGTCCGCGTCGACCGGGTCACCCTCACCGTCGACCGTTCCACCGAGGTGCGCAGCATCGGCTTCGACGGCAGCGTCACCAACCTCGGCGTCGGAGTCAGCGAGATCGAGCTGAACGGCCGGCCGGTCGGGCCGGTCGGCGTCGGCACCGAGCCGGTCGACTACGGCTGCGGGAGCGGCCCCGAGCTGCGCCTCAACGTGCATCGCGTGGTGCGGACCGCCGTCGTGGCGGCCCCGGTGGACGTCCACCGCGGGCGGCCCGTGCTCGCCCGCCCCTGTGCCACCGGGCCGCTGCGGCTGGAGGCGGGGCGCAACCGGGTGCGGCTGCGCGCCTCGGAGGCGTTCTCGCCGCAGACCCTCGTCCTCACCCGGCTGGGCTCGCCGGACACGCTCGTCGACCCACCGGCCCCCGTGACCCCCGCCGCCGACGGGACGCTCCCCGTCGGCCCCGACGCGCGCTTCCTCGTGCTGCGCCACAACGCCAACCCGGGCTGGGAGGCGTCGGCGGGCGACGAAGCGCTGTCGCCGCTGGTCGTCGACGGCTGGCAGCAGGGCTTCGCGCTGGGCGCCGAGGCGGAGCCCGTCCGGGTCGACTACGCCCCGGAGACGGCGTACCGCCAGGGGCTGGTGGCGGGCGCGGTGGCCCTGGCCCTGGCGCTGCTCCTGCTGGTGGTCACCCTCCGGCGTCCCGGACGCACCGACCACCCGCCGCTCGGCCCCTCCCGCTGGGCGCCGGCGGTGGCGACCGCCGGGTGGCTGGCGGTCGGTGGCGTCCTCGCCGGCACCGTCGGGGCCGTGGTGCTGCTCGCGACCGCCGGCCTGCTCTGGGCGGCGCGCTCCCGGTGGGACGTCGCGTCCGCCGTGGCGCTGCTGCCGCTGCTGCTCGTCGGCGGGTGGTACGCCGTCCGCCCCTGGGGCGGCACGCTGAGCTGGGCCGGCAGCTCCCCCGTCGCTCAGTGGCTGATGCTGGTGCCGCTGGCCGTCGTCGCGACCGCCGCGGTCCTCGACCGGCCCAGCGTCCGGAAGCGCGACAGCGGCCGCTCGACCAGCCAGTAGATCCCCTCGGCCAGGACCACGCTGATCACCGACGTCAGCACCAGCATCTCCAGCCCGTGCCCGCGGAAGAGCTCCCACCCCGTCACGTGGGTGACCAGGTGGAGCACCAGCACGTGCACGCAGAACACGCCGTAGGAGATGTGACCGAGGTGTCGCAGCACGCGGTGCTCGGACACGGTGCGATAGACGCCGGGAGCGCGGAACACCGACGGCAGCACCACGAGACCGCCCACCACGGCGTAGAGCATGGTCTTGGTGACCACCTGCCCGGTCGTCGCGGGCAACAGCAGGGACGGCCCGGCGAGCGGGGTCGAGGCGACGAGCATCACGGCGGCGGCGAGCAGCAGGCACACGCCGGGCAGCCGGCCGAGCGCCACCACCCGGTCGAGCACCGGCCGGCGTCCGGGGTCGCTGCCGGCCTCGACATGCTCGTGGAGGTGGGACAGCGCGATCCCGATCGCGAACCAGACGAGGTACGTCGGCAGCCACTGCAGGATCATCGGGGCCTGCGCGGCCCACTCCGTCGGCACCAGCAGCACCCAGCCCACGCTCAGCGCGGCGGCCAGACCCACCAGCCCGACCACCGTGAGGTCGCGACGCCGGCCGCGGGTCACGGCGTTCCAGCCCCACATCAGCAGCGGCAGGCAGAGGTAGAACGCCAGCTCGGTGGCCAGGCTCCACATCTGGGTGAGGCCCGCCGGCATCCGGTCGGCGAGGTAGATGTCGGTGAGGGTGAGCGTGCGCAGCCAGTCGCGCGGCGTGACGCCGGCGTTGTCGGCGAGCAGGGCCAGCGCCGGCACCACGGCGATCCAGTAGGGCGGCATGATCCGCAGGACGCGCTTCCACAGGTAGTGGCGGGTGCCCGGCCGGCGGCCACCGGTGCGCGCGGCGGCGAGATAGGGGCGCGACAGCAGGAAGCCCGACAGCACGAAGAAGAGCGCGACGCCGACGTCGAGGCGGGACAGCAGGGTGCCCCACAGCGACGAGCCGTAGTTGCCCGACCAGAAGGCCACGTGGGTCGCCAGCACGAGGAAGGCGCCCAGGGCGCGCACGGTGTCGAGCCCGGGCAGCACCACGGCCGACGCGGGACGGCCGGTGTCGGCGGGGACGTAGGGCTCGGGCGGCGCCGCGGGGCGGGCGCGCCGCGGCCAGCGCAGCGGGCTCACCCGCCCTCTTCCTCGTCGATCGCCAACGACCCGGCCGAGACCTGGTCGACGCAGACCTCGGTGTCGGAGAGCGACACCAGCCGGGCCGCCGCCTGGGGCGTGCCCCGGCCGAGCCAGACGTAGCGGTGCAGCCCGCGGCGCACCGAGATCGTCCGCAGCTCGTCGCCGACCGCGATGCCCATCCGGCCGTCGGCACTGGCGAGGTAGCCCACCGAGCCCCACCACAGCTCCGGCACCGGGTCCTCGCCGGGCACCGGCGCGAGCGGCACGATGACGTCGGACGTGCCCTCCTCGGGGCCGACGCGATAGCCGCAGCCGTCGGCCGGAGCGGGGGCCGACGCCACCAGGGGGCGCACCTCCGCGGGGCGGGCCAGGCCCTCCTCGTCGAGCATCAGCAGGTCGTTGCCCTCGAGCGACGCCAGCACCCGGGCCCCGAGGGGCCGGAACACCCAGGAGGGGCGGGTGCGCTCGGGCTCGTCCCACTGCGGCGGCACCACCGCGGGCGGCACCGGCTGGTCGACGATGCGCAACGGCGCGGCCACCGACTGCTCCTGCACGTGACGAACATAGACCCGGGTGGGGAAGTCGCCGTGCCACGCGGCGGCGTACTCCAGGGTCGAGACGAGTGAGCCGGCCACGAACCCACCCACCACCGCGACGCCGGCGACGACGGGGACCGCGCGGCGCCAGCGGGGACAGGCCGGGGCCGGCCCGCCTGCGGCCGGGACGGGTCTGGGCACCCACGGCTCGGGACGGGCGGGCGCCGGTCCCGCCACGAGCACGGCCAGAGCGAGGACCAGCATCGGGGCGAGCACCGCCAGGTAGCGCACCTCGTGGGCGAGCACCTCTGCGGGGAACGCCCCCCGCGTGGCCGTGAGCACCCCCGCATGGGCGCCGGCGAGCAGCCCGACGGGGGCCAGCACCCAGGCCGTGGCCCGGCGGCGCCGCCAGGCCAGCAGCACGCCGAGCGCCGCCAGCACCATCGCGCCCGCCACCCAGGCGGCGGGCGCCTCGGCGGGCACCAGCGGGGTCGGGTCGGGCGGCCCCCACCGCCACGGCCCCCCGACCAGCACGGGCAGCAGCGACTCGCGTGCCAGCAGCAGCGCGGTGCGGACGGCGTCGCCCTCGGTCCCCTGCTCGGGCGGTCGGAGCCGGAGGTAGACCGCGACGTAGCCCGCCAGCAGGACGACGTAGCCACCCCACACGAGGCGCTGCCGCCAGAGCCCGGCGAGCCGGCCGCGCACCCCGCGCCCGTCGGAGAAGTAGAGCGAGAGGAACAGCAGCGGCACGACGGTGTAGACGATGCCGACGTCGCACGCCATGCCGACCGCCAGCGCGAGCCACGCCAGCAGGGCGAACCGCCGCCGCCCGGACCGCAGGTGCTCGAGGTGCGAGGTGAGCGCGCCGAACACCGCCGCCTGGAGCGGCAGCTGGATCACCGCCGAGGACCACCACATCGAGGCGGGCAGCGTGACGACGCTCAGGAGGTACCACCCGAGGGGCACCAGCGCCAGCCACCGCAGACCGACCAGGCGGACCACGAACACCAGGGCGGCCAGGTCGGCGAGCGCCGTCAGGCCGACGACCAGCAGCGTCGCCAGCGCCCAGTCGTAGGGCGTGGAGGCGGCCAGCAGCCAGGTGAGCAGCCCGGCCACGGGCGACAGGTGGTCGGCGCGTACGTCGACCAGGTCGGCGGCGGCCACCGGGCCGGTGAGGTCGGCCAGCCCGAGCAGGTCCTCCCCGAGGAACCAGCCGCCCGCCACCGCCCAGGCCCGCAGCCCGAGCTGGGCCCCGACCAGGGCGAGGGCGACGCCGAGCACCGTCCAGGGCGAGCGGAGCACCGCACCCCAGCGCTGCCGGCGGCCGGGCGCCTGCTGGCTCACGCCGCGGACCGGTGCGCGGACCCGTCGTCGGGTCGCCGCAGCACGATCATCAGGTTCCAGGTGAGCACCTCGCGGAGCACCGGGACCCGGAGCAGCCAGTAGGCCCAGGCGGGGTGGTAGCGCGGGAACACCGCGACCACATCGGCCTCGGCCTGGTCGCGGACGAAGCGGAGCCCGTCGCCGACGGTGACCTCGAACAGCGACTCGCCGAACCTGTTCTTGGGCTCGTGGCCGTGCTTGCGGCGGTAGCGCCGGCGGGCGTAGCGACCGGAGACGTAGTGCCAGGGCGCGGTCTCGTGACCGCCCCAGGGGCCGAACCAGACGGTGTAGCTGACGAACACCAGCCCACCCGGGCGGGTCACCCGGACCATCTCGCGGGCCATCTGCCAGGGGTCGGGCACGTGCTCGAGCACGTTGGAGGAGTAGGTGACGTCGACGGCACCGTCGCGGAACGGCAGCCGCATCCCGCTGCCGATCACGGTGCGCGGGTGGATCTCCCCCACCCCGGCCAGCTCGCCGACGTCGGCGTCGAGGGCGACGTAGGTCGCCCCGGCCCGCTCGAACGCCTCGCGGAAGTAGCCGGGGCCGCCGCCCACGTCCAGCACGGTGCGGCCGTCGAGGTCGGCGTACGTCCCGAGCATGGCCGTCGAGTCCTCGGCCAGCGCGGTGTAGAACCGGGCCGGGTCGGGCTGCTCGTAGCGGAAGTCGCGGAAGAGCCGGACCGACCGCCCCAGGGTCGCCCGCCACGCTGCCGGGGAGCCGGATCGCCGCAACACGCGCAGACCTTATCCGACTCGGGGGTAACCTACGCCGATGCTCCACCCTGACCTCGTCGGCTGCCATGTCGTGTTCTTCAGCTGGCGCGACACCCGCAACCCCGAGGGCGGCGGCGCGGAGATCTACCTCGAGAAGGTCGCCGCCGGGCTGGTTGCCCGGGGCCTGAAGGTGACCATCTTCTGCGCCGCCCACGGCGCCGCTCCCGGCCGCGAGACCCGCGACGGGATCCGGTTCGTGCGCCGCGGCTCCAAGATGGGTGTCTACCTCCACGGCATGCTCGCCCTGGCGCTGCGGCGCTTCGGCCACGTGGACGCGGTGGTCGACGTGCAGAATGGTCTCCCCTTCTTCACCCGGCTGGTGACCCGCAGTCCGGTGGTGCTGCTGGTCCACCACGTCCACCGCGAGCAGTGGCCCGTGGTCTACCCCGGGCTCGTCGGCCGGGTCGGCTGGTGGATCGAGAGCCGGTTCTCCCCCTGGCTCTACCGCCACTGCCAGTACGTCGCGGTGTCCCAGGCCACCCGCGACGAGCTCGCGGGCCTCGGCGTCGACCGGTCCCGCATCGCCGTGGTGCACAACGGCACCGACCCGGTGGCCGACGACAGCGAGCGGCCCTCCGCGCACCCGTCGATCTGTGTGGTCGGGAGGCTGGTGCCGCACAAGCAGGTCGAGCACGCGATCGACGCCTGGGCCGAGCTGCGCAGGGAGATGCCCGACCTCACCCTGACCATCGTGGGCTCCGGCTGGTGGTCCGACGCGCTCCAGCAGTACGCCGCGGCGCACGGCACCGACGGGCTCACCTTCACCGGCCACGTCGGCGAGGAGGAGAAGGACCGGATCTACGCCGAGTCGTGGGTGATGGCGCTGCCGTCGCTCAAGGAGGGCTGGGGGCTCGTCGTCGGCGAGGCGGCGATGCACGGCACCCCGACCGTGGCCTACCGGGCGGCGGGCGGCACCCGCGAGTCGATCGCGGACGGCGAGTCAGGGCTGCTGGTGGACACGCAGGAGGAGTTCACGGCGGCACTGCGGTCACTGCTGACCGACGAGGTTCGTCGTCGCGAGCTCGGCGAGGGCGCCCGGGAGCTGAGCCACCGCTTCACCTGGGACCACGCGCAGGGGTCGTTCGCGCAGGTGCTCGACGTGGCCTGCCACGGCAGCGTCGTGGCGGCGCAGGACCCCGACGAGGTCGAGGCGTAGGCAGCCAGGTGGCAGCCTCTCGGTCGGGCGAGGCCGCCGCTGCGGGGTGAGGTGACGCCACGTGAGGCGTCAGGAGGTCACTGCGTCGAGCCGTAGGAGGTCTCGTCGATGCTCACGTTGCCGACCGTGGCCGGCGAGTCTCCCGGCGGACCGGTCTGCGCGTTGACGACACCCACGAGCGTGGCGGCCGCGGCAGCGCCGCCGGCGAGCACCGAGACGAAGGTGATCAAGAAAGTAGGCACGGATCCTCCCATGAAGTCGGAGGAAATGTACCAGCAAGTAGCATCGAAACAAGAACTGCCGGCGCCGCCGTCCCCGGCGTTTCCTGTCCGCTCCCGGCGAGCGCGCCCCAGCCAGGTCTAGACCAGTCCGCTCACCCCGCGTGGTGGGCGCGGTGCGACCCTCCGGGGTGGCCGCCCGGAGCAGCGCGCCGCCGCCGCGCCAGCGCGGCCGCGGCGGCGCCGGCGACCGGCAGCAGCCAGGCCAGCCAGGCGAGCCCCATCAGCACCGTCCAGCCGAGCGGCACGGTCCGCGGGGTCGCCGGTCCGAGGCTCACCACCCGCAGCGTGCCGACGCTGGCCACCGGCTCGCCGGCCACCTCCACCTCGGGGCCGGACGCGGAGGCGTCGCGCACGGTGAGCTCGATCCCGAGCTCGCGCAGCCGCTCCGCCCGCTGGTCCGGCGCCGGCAGCGCGAGCGCCTCCGCGACGGCACGCGCCCGTGGGTCCTCCCCCGGGATCACCAGGTCGTCGACGACCAGCGCGTCGTTGGCGACGTAGTCACGACGCTGCGCCCGGCCGACGGGGTCGAGCAGCTTGCGGCCGTCGTTCCACGCCGGCTCCCGATAGCTGGTGAAGGGCAGCAGCACCACGTCTCCGGGCCCCCGACCGACGGCCTCGCGCATGGCGGCGTACTCCGCGGGGTAGGACACCGCGTCCAGCCGGCCGGTCACGCCCCAGCCCGCGTCCGGCATGGTGGCGACCGGGACCAGCAGCAGCGAGACCGCCATGACCAGCCCCGGCGCCCCGGCCACCCGGTCCCGCACCACCCTGGCGCCGTGGGCCACCAGCACGGCCGGCAGCAGCGCGCACAGGCCGAGGAGGCGGGTGCTGTCGCGGAGCAGCCCGCCCCCCGGGACCTCCGCCGCCAGCCACCCCACCGCGTCGGGTGCGGCCCAGCCCAGCAGGGCGAGGGCGTAGCCGACGACCCACAGCCCGATCAGCCCGGCGCGGTCGCTCCGGCCGGTCGAGCGCCACCACCGGGAGGCGCCGAGGCCCGCCAGCACGAGCACGCCGACCAGGCCGGCCACCGCCAGCCACCCGGTCCGCGAGACCGGCACCACCTCGGTGTTCCAGATGCCGCCGAGGGAGGCGAAGGCCAGCGGCGCCGGCAGCAGGCCCTCCGCGTGCCCGGCGAACAGCGTCGCCGCCGCGGGGTCGCTGCGCGCCGACTCCAGGTGCAGCAGTCCCGACATCACCCACGGGGCGTTCGCGGCCAGCAGCGCCACCGCCAGTCCCCAGGACGCCCGGCGCCGCCGGGACAGCCCGAAGGCGAGCGCGACCAGCGCCGTCGCCACGCCCGACCCGGCGCTCAGGCTGCCGAGCGGGAGCAGCACCAGCAGTGGAAGCGGCAGCCGTCCCTCGTCGCGCCAGCGCCGGGCGAGCAGCGCCACCCACGGCAGGACGGCGTACCCGACGAGCAGCGGCCAGTGCCCCAGCACGAGCCGCTCGACGACGAACGGGTTCCACACGTACGCCGTCGCGGCGGCGCAGCCGCCGAGCGCACCCAGGGCCGCCACCTCCCCGTCGGCCCGGACGCCGACGAGGCCGCGGGCCAGCGCCGCCGCTCCGGCCCCCGCCAGCACCAGCGTCCCGAGCAGCACCAGCTTCTGCAGCACCATGCCCGGCACCACCTGGTCGATCACCGCCACGACGGCGTCGGACGGCACCGCCCTCGGCAGCGCGGTGCCGACCCCCAGGAAGTCGGGCCGCAGCGTCAGGTCCGGCACCCACACCATGTCGTAGCTCAGCACGTAGCCCCGGCCCAGCGCCGGGCCGAGCAGCAGCACCGCGAGCACCGTGGACCACAGCCACGGCAGCCAGGAGGGCACGCCCCTGCGCCCGCCGGACGGGCGGCGGCGCGCCACGCCCCGGCGATCCTCCACGCCGTCACCGTAGTCGTTGGCCGACCGCGTAGTCTCGACCGGTGCGCGCGTCCGTGACCTCGAGGATCCCCCGATGATCCCCGGCACCGGCGCCTTCCGCAGCGTGCTGCGCAGCGGCTCGATCGTGGCCGTCGCGATGGCGGTCATGAACGTCTCGACCTACGGCTTCCAGCTGGTGGCCGCCCGCCTGCTGGGCCCGCAGCCGTACGGCGCGCTGGCGGCGCTGATGAACACCCTGCTGGTGATCATGGTGCTCCAGCTCGGCCTGCAGGCGACCGCGGCCCGGCGCATCTCCGCCGACCCGGCGCACGTCCAGCAGATCGAGCGCGTGATCCTCGGCGTGACCTACCGGGCCGCGCTCGGGCTGGGGCTGCTGCTGCTCCTGCTCAGCCCGCTCATCGACCGGGCGCTCCGCCTGGACAGCATCCCCAACGCCGCGCTCGTCGCCGTCTCCGCGGTGCCGCTCACGGTGATGGGCGGCCAGGCCGGCATCCTCCAGGGGGAGCGCCGCTGGCGGCAGCTCTCGATGATCTACGTCGCCGCGGGGGTCCCCCGGCTGGTCCTCGGTGTGCTCTTCCTGGCCTTCTCCCCCACCGAGGGCGTGGCGATGCTCGCCGTCGCCGTGGCGGCGTTCGCGCCGGCGATCGTCGGCTGGTGGGCGCTGCGGCGGCCGCGCCCCGAGGGCGGCCGCGACGTCGAGCACCGCGCGGGCAACGTGATCCGGGAGACCCTGCACAACTCGCAGGCGCTCTTCGCCTTCTTCGCGCTGTCCAGCGTCGACGTCATCGTGGCTCGCAACGTCCTCGACGCCCGCGACGCCGGGCTCTACGCCGGCGGCCTGATCCTCACCAAGGCGACGCTCTTCCTGCCGCAGTTCATCGTCGTCGTGGCGTTCCCCGCGCTCTCGACGCAGGAGGACCGGCGACACGCCCTCACCCGCAGCCTGGCCCTGCTCGCCGCCCTCGGCGCGGCGGTCACCGCCGGGGTGTGGCTGCTGCCCGACCTCGCCCTGGTCTTCATCGGCGGGGCGGAGTTCGCCGAGATCGCCGACCGGCTCTGGCTGTTCGCCGTGATCGGCATGCTGCTCTCGGCCCTGCAGCTGCTGGTCTACGCCGTGCTGGCCCGGCGCGGCCAGCGGTCGGCGTACCTGCTCTGGGCCGGGCTGGTCGCCCTGGTCGTGCTGGGCCTGAGCGTGCACACCCTCGACGGCCTGATCGCGGTGGTGCTGGTCGTCGACGGCGTGCTGCTCGCCATGCTGCTGGTGATCAGCCTCTACGTCGTGCGCACGCCCGACGCGGAGACGGAGCCCAGCACCCTCCCCTGAGGCTCAGTGGGCGGCGTCGTGCCAGCTGCGGCCGGTGCCGACGGAGACGTCGAGCGGCACGGTGAGCTCGGCGGCCGCGCCCATCGCCTCGCGCACCAGCTCCTCGAGCGCCTCGCGCTCCCCCGGCGCCACCTCGAGCACGAGCTCGTCGTGGACCTGGAGCAGCATCCGCGAGGCCAGCCCGCGCTCGCGCAGCGCGGCGTCGACGCGCAGCATGGCGACCTTGATGATGTCGGCGGCCGACCCCTGGATCGGCGCGTTCAGCGCCATCCGCTCGGCCATCTCGCGGCGCTGCCGGTTGTCGCTGGTGAGGTCGGGGAGGTAGCGGCGGCGCCCCATGATGGTCTCGGTGAAGCCCGAGCGGCGTGCCTCGTCGACGATGCCGGCGAGGTAGTCGCGGACGCCGCCGAAGGTCTGGAAGTACTCGTCCATCAGGCCGCGGGCCTCCGACGGCTCGATCCGCAGCTGCTGGCCGAGCCCGAACGCCGACAGGCCGTAGGCGAGGCCGTAGTTCATCGCCTTGATCTTGGCCCGCATCTCGACCGTGACGTCGGCGGCCGGGACCCCGAACACCCGGGAGGCGGTGATGGAGTGGAAGTCCTGGCCGGAGCGGAACGCCTCGATCAGCCCCTCGTCCTCGGAGAGGTGCGCCATGATCCGCATCTCGATCTGGCTGTAGTCGGCGGTCATCAGCGAGTCGTAGCCGGAGCCCACCACGAAGCCCTCGCGGATCCGCCGCCCCTCCTCGGTGCG
The DNA here is from genome assembly GCA_030432975.1 of Actinomycetes bacterium. Taxonomy (GTDB): domain Bacteria; phylum Actinomycetota; class Actinomycetes; order Propionibacteriales; family Nocardioidaceae; genus Nocardioides. Next base: position 32,146 of record JAUILS010000001.1, on the reverse strand, counting down.
CACCGGGATGTTCTGCAGGTTGGGGTCGGTGCTCGACAGCCGGCCGGTGGCGGCGATCAGCTGGTTGAACGTCGTGTGGATGCGGCCGTCGGGCATCACGGTCTTGAGCAGGCCCTCGATGGTCTGCCGCAGCCGGATCACGTCGCGGTGCCGCAGCAGGGCCAGCAGGAACGGGTGCTCGGTCTTCTCGAAGAGCTGCTGCAGCGCGTCGGCGTCGGTGGTGTAGCCGGTCTTGGTGCGCTTGGTCTTGGGCATCCCCAGCTCGTCGAAGAGCACGGTCTGCAGCTGCTTGGGCGAGCCGAGGTTGATCTCCTTGCCGATCACGCCGTAGGCCTCGCCGGCCGCGGCGGCCACCTCGTCGCCGAAGTGCGACTCCAGCGACTCGAGGTGGTCGACGTCGACGGCGATGCCGACCTGCTCCATCCGCACCAGGAGTCGGGTGAGGGGCTGTTCGACCTCCGCCAAGAGTCGCGACCCGCCTGCCTGGTCGACCGCGCTGTCCAACGTGTCGGCGAGGTCGAGCACCGCCCGGGCGTGCAGCATGTCGGTCTGGGCAGAGTCGTCGCCGTCGTCGAACAACGCGCCCTGACCGGTGTCCTCGCTGTGCTGCTTGAGCTCGCGCCGCAGGAACCGCAGGGTGAGGTCGGCCAGGTCGTAGGACCGTTGGTCGGGCTGCACCAGGTAGGCCGCCAGCGCCGTGTCACTCACCAGACCCTCCAGCGTCCAGCCCCGCGCGGCCAGAGCCAGCAGCGGACCCTTGGCGTCGTGGATGACCTTGCGCCGGGTCGGGTCGGCGAGCCAGGAGGCGAGCGCCTGCTCGTCCGCGTGGCCGAGGCTCGTGACGTCCAGCCAGGCGCCCGCCCCGTCGGCGGCGGCCAGCGCCAGCGAGTCGACGTCACCGCTGCCGGCCCGCCAGCGGCCCTGCACGGTCACGCCGGTGGTGGCGTCCGGTCCGGCGTGCGCGGCCAGCCACGGAGCCAGCTCGTCCTCCCCGAGGACGGACCCCGACAACGCGAAGCCGCTGTCGTCGATGACCTCCTCCGGCTCGGGGTCGATGACGCCCATCAGCCGACTGCGGAGCTCGCCCCGGAACTCCAGCTCGTCGAGGAGCCGGAGCCCGGCGTCGCGGTCCCAGTCGCGGCGGACCAGGTCGTCCGGGGTCGCGGACATCTCGACGTCGCGGACGAGCCGGTTGAGGCTGCGGTTGCGGATCACGTCGCCCAGGTGGGCGCGCAGGGCGTCGCCCTTCTTGCCGGTGACCTCGTCGGCCCGGGCGATCAGGTTGTCGAGGCCGTCGAACTGGTTGATCCACTTGGCGGCGTAGCCCTGGCCCACCCCGGGCACGCCGGGCAGGTTGTCCGACGTCTCCCCCACGAGCGCCGCGAGCTCGGGGTAGCGCGCCGGCGGGACGCCGTACTTCGCCTCGACGGCGGCAGGAGTCATCCGCGCGGTCTCCGACACCCCGCGGGTCGGGTAGATCACCGTGCAGTCGTCGTCGACCAGCTGGAAGGTGTCGCGGTCGCCGCTGACGATCAGCACCTCCAGGCCTTCAGCCCCCGCCCGCGTCGCGAGCGTGGCGATCAGGTCGTCGGCCTCGAAGCCCGGAGCCTCGAAGAAGGGAATCCGCAGCACGTCGAGCAGCTGCCGGATCAACGGAAGCTGGCTGGAGAACTCGGTCGGGGTCTTGCTCCGGCCGGCCTTGTAGTCGGCGTACTCCTCCAGCCGGAAGGTCTGCCGCGAGGCGTCGAAGGCCACGGCGACGTGGGTGGGCTGCTCGTCGCGCAGCATGTTGACCAGCATCGAGGTGAAGCCGTAGACCGCGTTGGTGTGCTGGCCCGTCGTGGTGGAGAAGTTCTCCACCGGGAGCGCGAAGAACGCGCGGTAGGCCAGCGAGTGGCCGTCGAGGAGGAGCAGCCGCGGCCGCTCGAGGGCGGTCTCGTCAGCGGCGGTGGTCGGGGTCGCGGCAGGCACGTCGCGACTCTAGCCGCCGGCACCCCCGGTGCCCGGCCGGGCCGGGGTGGGCGAGAATGCGCCCATGACCGAGCAGCCGGCGCCGACGCCGTCCGTGGAGGAGTTCCTGGCCGCGATGCCCGAGGGGATGGGCGGCCTGAACGACAAGATGGGGGTCGAGCTGGTCGAGGTCGGCCCCGACCGCATCGTCGCCACGATGCCGGTGGCCGGCAACACCCAGCCCTACGGCCTGCTGCACGGCGGCGCCTCGGTGGCGCTCGCCGAGACCCTCGGCTCGATCGGGTCGGCGCTGCACGCCTGGCCCGACCGGGTCGCGGTCGGGGTCGACATCAACGCCACCCACCACCGCGCCGTGCGCAGCGGCACCGTGACCGCGGTGGCGACCCCCGCCCACCGGGGCCGCAGCAGCGCCACCTGGGAGGTGGTCGTCTCCGACGAGCAGGGGCGCCGGGTCTGCACATCCCGGATCACCTGCATGCTGGTGGCGGCGGCCCCGGGCGGCTGACTCAGCCCTTGGACGCCGGCGAGGCGTCGCGGTGCCGCTGGGAGCGGCGCGCCGCGAGCACCTGCGAGATGGCGCGCCCCCGGCCCTGACCCGGGCGGAGGGCGTCGAGGCGGCTGCGCACGGTCGCGGTCGCACCGGCGCGGAGCACCGCCTGCGGCCCCAGGCCGAGGCGGGCGAGGAAGCGGTTGGCGTCGCGGGAGACGCTGAGGGCCCCGGAGCCGACGTGCCCGATGCCGCGCTCCTCCGCGAAGGACACCGTGGCCTCCATGAGGGCCCGGCCGACCCCCCGGCGGCGGAAGGCCGGCAGCACGTGCGGCGACACCGCCTGCACCAGCGGCTCCAGGTTGAGCGGCGTCGCGGTGGTGGCCTTCAGCATGACCGCGCCGGCGACCTGGCCGTCGTACTCCGCGACGACGATGCGCTCCAGGGCCGGGTCGAGCCGCTCGATGACGTGCCGCAGGTCGGCCTCCTGGTCCTCGGTGCCGACCCGGCGGAGCACGTCGGCCCACAGCTCGACGAGCACGGGCACGTCGGCCTGCGTCGCGTCGCGCAGCACCACCGGGGACCTGCTCACCACGCACCTCTCGAACCGACCGAGACCGGGTGGCCGCTCCCCCGGACGGCCCTGTCTGCCGCAGAGCCTACGCCCGCCACGGGCGGCGGGAGCGGCCGTCGCCGAAACGCGCGTCGGCGCCCCGTGCCCGCCTCCGGGCCGCCCCCGCGGCGAGGCTGCTGATGACGACCGTCACAGGGGCGCAAATCGATGGCATCAATCGGATAACGGTTGCCACGCCACCGGATCTGGTGTCGTTTCTCACGGGCGTGTCCATTACGGTGTACGCAGCCCGGGCGCCGACCGCGCGCCCTGGGCCACGCATCATCACCTCGAGAAAGGTTCAGGGCGTGAATCGAGTAACCACGGCCTCCTGGATGAAGGGGACTGCCACCGCGGCAGCGCTCGTTCTCCTGCTGGCGGCGTGCGGGTCCGACGACGGCGAGACGGCTTCCGAAAGCCCCAGCGCCTCGGAGAGCGCGTCGGAGAGCGCGCCGGAGACGGAGACCTTCACCAACGACGAGTGCTCGTCGGACCAGACCAGCGCGAACAGCCTCCGCGTGGGCGGCATCCTGCCGCTGACCGGCAACCTGGCCTTCCTCGGTCCGCCCGAGGTGGCGGGCGTGGGTCTGGCCGTCAACGACATCAACGCTGCCGGCGGTGCCGCCGGCGCCGACGCGTGCATCGACATGCAGGACTCGGGTGACTCCACCGACATGTCGATCTCGACGAACACCGCCGGTGCCCTGGTCGCCAGCAAGCCGTCCGTCGTGATCGGCGCCGCCTCGTCCAGCGTCTCGCTGAACGTCGTCGACACCTTCGCCCAGAACAAGATCGTCGAGATCTCCCCCGCCAACACCGCGGTGGCCCTGAGCGGCTACTCGCCGTGGTACTTCCGCACCGCTCCCCCGGACACCGTCCAGGGCGCGGCGCTCGGCACGCTGATCTCCTCCGACGGCTGGCAGAAGGTCGGCTTCCTGGTGTTCAACGACACCTACGGCACCGGCCTGCGCGACACCGTCGAGAAGACCGTGAAGCAGAACGGCGGCCAGTGCGTCTACGGCTGCAAGGGCGACGGCGACGAGTTCCCCGCCGGCCAGACGACGTTCTCCGCCGAGGTCAGCGCGGTGCTCGCGGCCAAGCCCGACGCCATCGTGGTGCTCGCGTTCGACGAGTCGAAGGCGATCATCCCCGAGCTGAAGTCGCAGGGCTGGGACATGACCAAGACCTACCTGACCGACGGCAACACCGCCGACTACAGCGCCGACTTCCCCGAGGGCACCATGGAGGGCGCCCAGGGCACCATCCCGGGTGTCGACGCGGCTCAGGAGTTCAAGGACCGCATGATCGGCTGGTACGAGTCGGCCGAGGGTGACACCCTGAAGGACTTCGCCTACGGCGCGGAGAGCTACGACGCCACCATCCTGGCGGCGCTGGCGGCCCACAAGGGCGGCGCGACCGACTCCAAGACCGTCCGTGACAACCTGGCCGCCGTGTCGGGTGCCTCGGGTGGCGACGAGTGCAGCACCTACGCCGACTGCGTGGCGCTGATCGACGGTGGCGGCGAGATCCAGTACAAGGGCATCTCCGGCATCGGCCCCTTCAACGACGACAACGACCCGTCGTCGGCGTTCGTCGGCATCTACAAGTTCGATGCCAGCAACAAGAACGTCTACACCACCAGCGTGGAGGGCACCACCGGCGGCTGACGCCGAACCGCACGAAGCGCGCGGGCCCCGGACCTCATGGTCCGGGGCCCGCGTGCGTGTCGGGCCGCACCACCTCGCGCCGCCGAGCCCGGCGACGCCGAAGGCCCCGCACCACCGGGTGCGGGGCCTTCGCAGTCGTGGGTGCGAGCCGCGGGCTCAGCTCTCCTCGCGCTGCGAGTCGACGTCCTCGGCCAGCGTGCCGAGGTAGAGCTCGATCACCTTCGGGTCGTTGGCCAGGTCGCGGCCGCTGCCGGTGTAGGCGTCGCGGCCCTGGTCGAGCACGTAGCCGCGGTCGACGATCTGCAGGCAGCGGCGGGCGTTCTGCTCGACCATCACCACGCAGACACCGGTCTTGTTGATCCGCCGGGTGCGGATGAAGGTCTCGTCCTGGCGGACCGGCGACAGACCCGCGGACGGCTCGTCGAGGAGCAGCACGGAGGGCTCCATCATCAGCGCCCGCGCCATCGCCAGCGACTGCCGCTCACCACCCGACAGCGAGCCGGCACGCTGGTTGCGACGGTCGGCGAGCACGGGGAAGAGGTCCCACATGGCCGCCAGCCGCTCGGTGATCCTCTTGGGGCGCATGTAGAGCCCCATCCGGAGGTTCTCCTCGATGGTGAGGCTCGGGAAGACGTTGTTGGTCTGGGGGACGAAGCCGACCCCCATCTCGACCAGCCGGTTGGCCTTGAGGTTGGTGATGTCCTGGCCGTTGAGCGTGACCTGCCCGGAGTGCACCTTGACGAGGCCGAACATCGCCTTGAGCAAGGTCGACTTGCCGGCGCCGTTGGGGCCGATGATGCCGATCATCTCGCCGGGGTAGGCCACCAGGTTGCACCCCTCGAGGATGTTCACCCCCGGGAGGTATCCCGCGACGATGTCGGTCGCCTCGACGACCGCCTGCTGGCTCATGCCTTCCCCTCTGCTTCCTCGCGGGCGACCTCGTCGGCCATCTCCTTGACGGCGTCCTCCTCGAGCAGCGCGTCGTCACCGAGATCCATGTCGTGGTGGGCGCCGAGGTAGGCGTCGATCACGGCCTGGTCCGACATCACGCTGTCGGCCGGCCCCTCGGCGATCACGCGGCCCTCCGCCATCACCACGACCCAGTCGGAGATGTGGCGCACCATGTGCATGTCGTGCTCGACGAACAGCACGGTGGTGCCCTCGTCGCGGAGGCTCTGGATGTGGCCCAGCAGCGACTGCGTCAGCGCCGGGTTGACCCCCGCCATCGGCTCGTCGAGCATGATCATCTTGGGCCGGGTCATCAGCGCGCGCGCCATCTCGAGCAGCTTGCGCTGCCCGCCCGAGAGGCTGCCGGCGTAGTCGTCCTTCTTGGCGAGCAGCTTGAAGCGGTCGAGGAGCTCCTTGGCACGCTCCTCGATCTCTCGCTCCTGGCCGTGCCAGAGGGGCTTGAACAGCGACTTGACGAGGTTCTCCCCGGACTGCTCGGTGGCCCCGAGCATCATGTTGTCCATCACCGTCATCCGGTTGAGGGACTTGGTGAGCTGGAAGGTGCGCACCATGCCGGCCTGGGCGACCGAGGACGCCGAGGTCTTGTCGAGCGTCTTGCCGTCGAAGGACCAGTGGGCACCCTGGGAGGGCCGGTCGAAGCCGGTGACCAGGTTGAAGAAGGTGGTCTTGCCGGCGCCGTTGGGCCCGATCAGGGCGGTGATGATGCCGCGCTGCACCTCGAGGTGGTCGACGTCGACGGCCGTCATGCCGCCGAAGTGCCGCACCACGCTGTCGACGACCAGGATCGGGTCGGGCTTGGCCGCGCCGGGGGCGCGGTCGACCTCGGAGACCAGCTGGGCGCGGACCGCCGGGTCGGCGTAGTCACGGGTGGCCAGGTCAGACATTGAACCTCAGCTCCCTCTTGTCGCCGACCAAGCCTTGTGGTCGGAAGATCACGATCAGCATCAGCATCACGCCGATGCAGATCCAGGCGAACTGCTCGGTCTGCTGGGTGTTCATCAGACCGCTCGGCAGGACGGCGTCGGTGATGCCCTGCAGGAAGATGCGCACCGAGAAGAACAGGATCGAGCCCAGCACCGGCCCGAACACCGTGGCGGCGCCACCGAGCAGCAGGGCGGTCCATGCGAAGAACGTCAGGTTGCGGCCCATCGCGTCGGGCTGCATCGACGACGGCAGGATGAAGATGATGCCGCCCAGCGCTCCGAAGAGACCGCCGATGATCAGCGCCTGCATCTTCACGGCGAAGACGTTCTTGCCGAGGCTGCGGATGGCGTCCTCGTCCTCGCGGACGCCGCGGAGCAGCCGGCCCCACGGGCTGCGCGCGAGCAGGAAGACGAAGTAGGAGCAGAGCGCCACCACCAGCCACGCCACCAGCCGGGTCCACCAGTCGTCGGTGCCGGTCAGCGGGTAGGTGAGCTTGGTGAACGGGAACGTCCAGTTGGTGTCCTGTGGCAGGAACGACAGGTCGGCGAAGGGACCGCGGTACTGCGAGCCGGGGATGCCCTGCGCGGCGCCGGTGAAGTTCTCCAGCTTGGCCAGGCGACCGGTGTAGCGCAGGATCTCGGCCGCCGAGATGGTCACGATGGCGAGATAGTCGCCGCGCAGCTTCAGGGTCGGGATGCCGAGCAGCAGCGCGAACACGAACGCCGCCGCGAAGCCGGCCAGGATGCCGACGATCATCGGCTGGCCCTTCCAGATGGCGATCGAGAAGCCGTAGGCGCCCAGCATCATGAAGCCGGCCTGGCCCATGTTGAGCAGTCCGGTGTAGCCGAAGTGGATGTTGAGGCCGATCACGGCGACCGCGAGCGCCGCCGTCTGCGGCTGGATCGCCACCCGCAGCATCGAGGCCGCGATCTGGCCGGTGGAGCCGGGCACGTGCGAGAGCAGCGCCAGGGCGACCAGGAACGCCACCAGCCCGCCGGCGGCGTAGAGCAGCTTGTTGCGGGACGTGCGGTCGGCCTGCTCCTTGTCGGAGCCGGTGGTGAGGTCTTCGGTCAGGCTCATCGCTCTTCCTTCCCCTAGCCGACCCGTTCCGCGCGACCGAGCAGGCCCTGGGGCCGCACCATCAGCAGGAGGATCAGGATGAGTAGTGCCGAGGCGTACTTGAGGTCACCCGGCGCACCGAGGACCGGGGTGAGCTCGACGACCATGCCGATGATCAGGGCGCCGATGAGCGCGCCGAACGCCGTGCCGAGGCCGCCGAGGGTGACCGCCGCGAACAGCAGCAGCAGGATCTGCATGCCGGAGTCCCAGCGCATGCCGCGCTGGATCACCAGGGAGTAGAGCAGGCCCGACAGACCGGCCAGGGTGGTGGCGACGATCCACACCAGGCGGATCACCCGGTCGACGTCGATGCCCGAGGCGGAGGCCAGGGCGGGGTTGTCGGACACGGCGCGGGTCGCCCGGCCGACCCGGGTGCGCAGCAGGGCGTAGCCGACCAGGGAGATCACGACGACCGAGACGGCCATGGCGATCAGGTCGGGGTAGGTGTAGCTGATCGGCCCCAGCGACTGCGGCGTCGGGTTGAAGACCAGCACCTTGACCGTGCTGGCCCCGATGAAGAACTGGTAGACGTACTGCAGGGTCAGGGACAGTCCGATCGTGACGATCATCATCTGGGCCAGACCGAGCCCGCGTCGGCGCAACGGCATCCAGAGCACGCGGTCCTGGAACCACCCCGTGAACCCGGCCGCGATCAGCACCAGGGGTGCCCCGACCAGCAGGCCGAGCCCCCATTGGTTGACGAAGAGGTAGCCCAGCATGCCCCCGAGGGTCACCTGCTCGGCGTGAGCGAAGTTGGAGAGCCCGGTGGTGCCGTAGATCAGCGACAGCCCGATCGAGGCGAGGGCCAGCAGCAGCCCGAGCCGGAGGCCGCTGAAGGCGCCGTTGATCAGCTGGTCGCTGAAGCTGGTCGTCGCGGAGTAGTCGGCGGTGCGGACGCCGAACACCGGCGCTCGCACGCGGTTCATCCGCGGCACGTTGAGGGTGACGCTGCCGTTGGTGACCGTGAGCGACTCGTCGAGGGACTCCGGCACCAGCACCAGGGTGTATTCCCCGGTCTCGGTGACCGACAGGCTGAACTTGCCGGCCTCGTCGGTCGTCAGGGTCTCGTCGACGCCGCCCGGCCCCGTCACCCGCACCTCGGCACCGGCGATCACGCCCGAGTCGCTGCGCACCGTCGAGGTGATGCAGGAGTTGTTGGCCGACGGCAGACACAGGCTGGCCGAGGCGGAGGCCCGAGCCGGCTGCACGGCCGCGACCGCGGCCAGGGTCAAGATCGTCAGGAAGAACGCGGCCAGGATCTTGGTGACCGGCGCCTGCCACACGACTGCTCGGGATTCCACGCAGTTCCTCCTCAAGCCCCCATGGGCGTTGACGGGACGTGAGTCTAGCCCGAGGCCGACCCGGTCTGACCAGCCTCTCACTCCCGCGAGTTGCCGGCCGCGAACGACGCGCCTTACGGCGCCTCGCCCGACGTCGCGCCCGGCCCGTGCGCCAGGACGCCGTCGGCGACCTCGCGCATCGACAGGCGCAGGTCCATGGCCGTCTTCTGGATCCAGCGGAAGGCCTCGGGCTCGCTGAGCCCGAGCTGCTCCTGCAGGGCGGCCTTCGCGCGCTCGACCGCCTTGCGCGTCTCGAGACGCTCGGTCAGGTCGCCGACCTCGGCCTCGAGCGCGGTGATCTCGGCGTAGCGGCTCACCGCCATCTCGATCGCCGGCACCAGGTCGCCGGCCGAGAAGGGCTTGACGACGTAGGCCATCGCGCCGGCCTGCCGCGCCCGCTCGACCAGGTCGCGCTGGGAGAAGGCGGTGAGGATGACGACGGGGGCGATCCGCCCGGCCGCGATCCGCTCGGCCGCCGCGATCCCGTCGAGGACCGGCATCTTCACGTCGAGGACCACGAGGTCGGGACGCAGCTCCTCGGCCAGCCGGACCGCCTCGGCCCCGTCGGCGGCCTGGCCGACGACGGCGTAGCCCTCGTCGGTGAGCATCTCGGCGAGATCCATGCGGATCAGCGCCTCGTCCTCGGCGATGACCACCCGGCGGGCGTCGCTCGCGGGTGGTGGTGCGGGCTCAGACATCGGCCCAGGCTAACGGTCGGGTATTTTGGGTCGGCGCGGGCCCCGGTAGCCCAAGGGCAGAGGCAGTGGTCTCAAACACCATCCAGTGTGGGTTCGAATCCCACCCGGGGTACTCCCGCGCGCTCGCCATCGGGCCGTCTCGGGGCCCGGTCAGGGCGTCCGGCGGTAGGCCGGGGCCACCTCGTTGATCGCGTCGCCCATCCGGTGGATGCGCAGCGCGTTGGTCGAGCCAGGGATGCCGGGCGGGCTGCCCGCGATGAGCACGACCTGCTCGCCCTCGTTGATCCGGCCGATCTCGAGCAGCGCCTCGTCGACCTGGCGGACCATCTCGTCGGTGTGCTCGACCTCGTCCATCTTGAAGGTCTCGACGCCCCAGGTCATCGACAGCTGGCTGCGGGTGGAGTCGAGGGTCGTGAAGGCCAGGATGGGGATCGGCCCGCGGTAGCGCGCCAGCCGTCGGGCCGAGTCGCCCGTCGAGGTGAACGCCACGAGGTAGCGGGCCCCGATCGCCTCCCCCACCTGGGCGGCCGCCTTGGCGATGATCCCGCCCTTGGTGAACGGCTGCCAGGTGAGCGCCGCCATGTGCATCAGGCCGTGCTCCTCGGTGGACTCCACGATCCGCGCCATCGTGCGGACCGCCTCGATGGGGTAGTCCCCCACGCTGGTCTCGCCGGAGAGCATCACCGCGTCGGCGCCGTCGAGGACGGCGTTGGCGACGTCGGAGGCCTCGGCCCGGGTCGGGGCGGGGGCGCCGATCATCGACTCGAGCATCTGGGTGGCCACGATGACGGGTTTCGCGTTGCGCCGCGCCTTGTCGATCAGCTGCTTCTGGTGGACCGGGACGTCCTCGAGGGGGCACTCCACGCCCAGGTCGCCGCGGGCGACCATGATGCCGTCGAAGGCGTCGATGATGGCGTCGATCGCGGCCAGCGCCTGCGGCTTCTCGATCTTGGCGATGACGGGGACCGTCACGCCCTCCTCGTCCATGATGCGGCGGACGTCGCCCGCGTCGGCGCCGCTGCGCACGAAGCTCAGGGCGACGAAGTCGACGCCGACGCGCAGCGCCCAGCGGAGGTCGTCCTCGTCCTTCTCCGACAGCGCGGGCACCGACACCGCGACGCCGGGCAGGTTGATGCCCTTGTTGTCGGAGACCCGGCCGCCGACGACCACCCGGGTGCGGACGTCGGTGTCGTCGACCGCCACCACCTCGAGACGGACCTTGCCGTCGTCGACCAGGATCGGGTCGCCCACCTCGACGTCGCCCGGCAGACCGTCGTACGTCGTGCCGCAGGCGGTCGCGTCACCCGGCACGTCCCGCGTGGTGATCGTCCACTCCTGGCCGTTCTCCAGCACGACCGGACCGTCCGCGAACCGCTCGAGGCGGATCTTGGGGCCCTGGAGGTCGGCGAAGATCCCGACCCCCCGGCCGGCCGTGTCGGCCGCGCTGCGGACCAGGCGGTAGTTGCGCTCGTGGTCGGCGTAGGTGCCGTGGCTCATGTTGAGCCGCGCGACGTCCATGCCCGCGGCGACGAGCTCCTCGATCCGCTCGGAGGTGCCGACGGCCGGACCCAGGGTGCACACGATCTTCGCTCTTCGCACGATCCCTCACCCTAGCGGAGGTTGGATCGTTCCAACCATCTCGGGGGCGGCGGTCACACCGTCAGTGGCCTGGCGGTGGGCGGGATCGGCGCCGGCAGCGTCGTCGAGCCGGTGAGGTAACGGTCGACCGCCGCCGCGGCGGCGCGCCCCTCGGCGATCGCCCAGACGATCAGCGACTGGCCACGACCCGCGTCCCCGGCGACGAAGACGCCCTCGACGGAGGAGGCGTACGACGCGTCGCGCACGACGTTGCCGCGCTCGTCGAGGTCCACGCCGAGCTGCTCGACCAGCCCGGGCTGCTCGGGGCCGACGAAGCCCATCGCGAACAGCACCAGCTCGGCCGGGATCTCCCGCTCGGTGCCGGGCACCGGCTGGAACGACCCGTCGACCTCAACCAGGCGCAGCGCGCGCACCCGGCCCTCGTCGTCGCCCAGGAACTCCTGGGTGGAGACGGCGTAGACGCGGTCCCCGCCCTCCTCGTGGGCCGAGGAGACCCGGAACGTCATGGGGTACGTCGGCCACGGCTGGCCCTCGGGCCGGTCCTCGCCGGGGCGGGCCATGATCTCGAGCTGGGTGACCGACGCGGCCTCCTGGCGCAGGGCGGTGCCGAGGCAGTCGGCGCCGGTGTCGCCACCGCCGATGATCACCACGTGCTTGCCGGTGGCGAGGATCTGGCCCTCCACCTCCTCGCCGAGCGAGGCGCGGTTGGACTGCGGGAGGTAGTCCATCGCCTGGTGGATGCCGTCGAGCTCGCGGCCGGGCACCGGCAGGTCGCGCGGCACCGTCGAGCCGGTCGCGATGACGACGGCGTCGTAGCGCTCCCGCAGCTGGGCGCCGGTGATCTGGTGCCCGACGTCGACGCCGGCACGGAACACGGTGCCCTCACGGCGCATCTGGTCCAGGCGCCGGTCGAGGTGCTTCTTCTCCATCTTGAACTCGGGGATGCCGTAGCGCAGCAGGCCGCCGATCTTGTCGGCGCGCTCGTAGACCGCGACCGTGTGCCCGGCACGGGTGAGCTGCTGGGCGGCGGCCAGGCCGGCGGGGCCGGAGCCGACGACGGCGACGGTCCGCCCGGAGAGCCACTCGGGCGGCTGCGGCCGCACCAGCCCGCTCTCCCAGGCGCGGTCGATGATCGACACCTCGACGTTCTTGATCGTCACCGGGTCCTGGTTGATGCCGAGCACGCAGGCGGTCTCGCAGGGAGCCGGGCACAGCCGGCCGGTGAACTCCGGGAAGTTGTTGGTCGCGTGGAGCCGCTCGATCGCGCCCTCCCAGTCGTCGCGCCAGACCAGGTCGTTCCACTCGGGGATCAGGTTGCCCAGCGGGCAGCCCTGGTGGCAGAACGGGATGCCGCAGTCCATGCAGCGGCCGGCCTGCGGGCTGATGATCGGCAGCAGCGCCCGCCCGACGCCGTCGGGGTAGACCTCGTTCCAGTCGTGGACCCGCTCGTCGACGGGGCGGCGCGTGGCGACCTCGCGGCCGTGGCGCAGGAAGCCCTTGGGATCAGCCATGGTGCCTTCCTTCCAAGAGGGTGCCCAGGGTGCGATTAGCCATGGACGACCTCCATGATCCGGGCGGCGGCCTGGTCCTCGTCCAGGCCCTCCGCGAGTGCGGCGGCGCGGGTGTCCATCACGCGCCGGTAGTCGGTCGGCATCACCAGGGTGAAGCGCGACAGCGTCGCGTCCCAGTCGGTGAGCAGGCGCTCGGCCACCGCCGAGCCGGTCTCCGCGAGGTGGCGCTCGACGAGCTCGCGCAGCTCCTCGGCGCGCTCGCCGGCCACCGGGCCGAGCTCCACGAGCTCGGGGTTGACCCGCCCCTGGTCGAGGTCGAGCACGAAGGCGTAGCCGCCGGACATGCCCGCCGCGAAGTTGCGGCCGGTGGCGCCGAGCACCACGACCCGTCCGCCGGTCATGTATTCGCAGCCGTGGTCGCCCACGCCCTCGACGACCGCCGTCGCGCCGGAGTTGCGGACGCAGAACCGCTCCCCCACCTGGCCGCGGATCAGGATCTCGCCGCCGGTCGCGCCGTAGCCGATGACGTTGCCGGCGATGATCTGCTCCTCGGCCACGAACCGCGCCGACGCGTCGGGGCGTACGACGACCCGGCCGCCCGACAGCCCCTTCGCGAGGTAGTCGTTGGCGTCGCCCCACAGGCGCAGGGTCAGCCCCGGAGGCGCGAACGCCCCGAACGACTGGCCGGCGGAGCCGGTGAAGGTGATGTCGACGGTGTCGGTGGGCAGCCCGGCGCCGGCGTAGCGCTTGGTCAGCTCGTGACCCAGCATCGTGCCGACGGTGCGGTTGACGTTGCGCACGGGGAGCTCGATGTGGACCCGCTCGCCGCGCTCCAGGGCCGGCTCGGCCAGCTCGATGAGCCGCTGGTCGAGCGCCTTGTCGAGGCCGTGGTCCTGGGTCTGCGAGCAGAAGGGGTCCTGCCCGGGGAACTGGCCCTCGGAGTCGGCCTGGAACAGCACGGGGGTGAGGTCGAGGCCGTCGGCCTTCCAGTGGTCGACGGCGCGGGCGACGTCGAGCGCGTCGACGCGGCCGATCGCCTCCTCCAGGGTGCGGAAGCCGAGCTCGGCGAGCAGCTCGCGCACCTCCTCGGCGATGAACTCGAAGAAGTTGACGACGAACTCCGGCTTGCCGGTGAAGCGCTCGCGCAGCACGGGGTTCTGCGTGGCGACGCCCACCGGGCAGGTGTCGAGGTGGCAGACGCGCATCATGATGCAGCCCGACACCACCAGCGGAGCGGTCGCGAAGCCGAACTCCTCCGCGCCCAGCAGCGCCGCGACCACGACGTCGCGGCCGGTCTTGAGCTGGCCGTCGGTCTGCACGACGATCCGGTCGCGCAGGCCGTTGAGCAGCAGGGTCTGCTGGGTCTCGGCGAGGCCCAGCTCCCAGGGGCCGCCCGCGTGCTTGAGCGAGGTGAGCGGGCTCGCGCCGGTGCCGCCGTCGTGGCCGGAGATCAGCACCACGTCGGCGTGCGCCTTGGAGACACCGGCGGCGACCGTGCCGACGCCGACCTCGGAGACCAGCTTGACGTGGATCCGCGCCGCCGGGTTGGCGTTCTTGAGGTCGTGGATCAGCTGCGCGAGGTCCTCGATGGAGTAGATGTCGTGGTGCGGGGGCGGGCTGATCAGCCCGACACCCGGCGTGGAGTGCCGCGTCTTGGCCACCCAGGGGTAGACCTTGTGGCCGGGCAGCTGGCCGCCCTCGCCGGGCTTCGCGCCCTGCGCCATCTTGATCTGGATGTCGTCGGCGTTGGTGAGGTACTCCGCGGTGACGCCGAAGCGCCCGGAGGCGACCTGCTTGATCGCCGAGCGGCGCTCGGGGTCGTGCAGCCGCTCGGGGTCCTCGCCGCCCTCGCCGGTGTTGGACTTGCCGCCGATGCGGTTCATCGCGACCGCGAGCGTCTCGTGGGCCTCCTGGCTGATCGAGCCGTAGGACATCGCGCCGGTGGAGAACCGCTTGACGATCTCGGAGACCGGCTCGACCTCCTCGATCGGGATCGGCTGGCGGCCGAGCGCCCCGGCGTCCTTGAACCGGAACAGGCCGCGCAGCGTCATCAGCCGCTCGGACTGGGAGTCGATGTGCGAGGTGTACTGCTTGAAGATGTCGTAGCGCCCGGTGCGGGTGGCGTGCTGCAGGCGGAACACCGTCTCCGGGTCGAAGAGGTGCGGCTCGCCCTCACGACGCCATTGGTACTCGCCGCCGATCGCGAGCTCGCGGTGCGGGGGCAGGATGCCGCCGCGGGGGTACGCCGACGCGTGCCGGCGGGCGACCTCCTCGGCGAGCGTGTCGAGGTCGACGCCGTCGAGCTTGGACGTGGTGCCGGTGAAGTAGCGGTCGACCACCGCCTGCGACAGGCCGACGGCCTCGAAGATCTGGGCGCCGGTGTAGGACGCGACCGTGGAGACGCCCATCTTGGACATCACCTTCAGCACGCCCTTGCCGAGCGCCTTGATGAGGTTCTTGACGGCCTGCTCGGGCTCGGTCTTGACGTAGTAGCCGTCGCGGGCGAGGTCCTCCACCGTCTCCATGGCGAGGTAGGGGTTGACCGCGGCCGCGCCGTAGCCGATCAGCAGCGCGACGTGGTGCACCTCGCGGACGTCGCCGGCCTCGACCAGCAGCCCGACCTGGGTGCGGGTCTTCTCCCGCACCAGGTGGTGGTGGACCGCGCCGGTGAGCAGCAGCGACGGGATCGGCGCCCGCTCGGCCGTCGAGTGCCGGTCGGAGAGCACGATGATCCGGGCGCCGCCCGCGATCGCGTCGGACACCTCCTGGCAGATCTCGTCGATCCGGGCCGCCATCGCGGCGCCGCCGCCCTCGACGTCGTAGAGGCCGCGCGAGACGTGGGTGATGAACCCGGGCATGTCGCCGTCGCGGTTGACGTGGCGGATCTTGGTGAGGTCGTCGTTGGAGATGACCGGGAACGGCAGCACGACCTGCCGGCAGGACGCCGGCGTCGGGTCGAGCAGGTTGCTCTCCGGGCCGATCGAGCCGTAGAGCGAGGTCACCAGCTCCTCGCGGATCGCGTCGAGCGGCGGGTTGGTGACCTGGGCGAACAGCTGGCTGAAGTAGTCGAAGATCAGCCGCGGCTTGTCGGACAGCGCCGCGATCGGCGTGTCGGTGCCCATCGAGCCGATCGGCTCGGCGCCGGTGTTGGCCATCGGGGTGAGCAGGACCCGCAGCTCCTCCTCGGTGTAGCCGAAGACCTGCTGGCGCCGGGTGACCGAGGCGTGCGTGTGGACGATGTGCTCGCGCTCGGCGAGGTCCTCCAGCCGGATCAGCCCCGCGTGCAGCCACTCGTCGTAGGGGTGCTCGGCGGCGAGCTGGCTCTTGATCTCCTCGTCCTCGATGATGCGGTGCTCCTCGGTGTCGACCAGGAACATCCGGCCCGGCTGGAGCCGGCCCTTGCGGACCACGCTCGCCGGGTCGAGCTCGAGGACGCCGGCCTCGGAGGCCAGCACCACCAGGCCGTCGTCGGTCACCCAGTAGCGCGACGGACGGAGGCCGTTGCGGTCCAGGACCGCGCCGATTTGGGTGCCGTCGGTGAAGACGACGCTCGCGGGACCGTCCCACGGCTCCATCAGGCTCGCGTGGAAGGAGTAGAACGCGCGCCGCTTGTCGTCCATCTCGGCGTGGTTCTCCCACGCCTCCGGGATCATCATCAGCACGGCGTGCGGCAGGCTGCGGCCGCCGAGGTGGAGCAGCTCGAGCACCTCGTCGAACGACGCGGAGTCCGAGGCACCGGGGGTGCAGATCGGGAACAGCCGCTCGAGGTCGCCCGGGATCAGGTCGGAGGCCAGCAGCGCCTCGCGGGCCCGCATCCAGTTGCGGTTGCCCATCACGGTGTTGATCTCGCCGTTGTGGGCGATGAACCGGAACGGGTGGGCCAGCGGCCAGCTGGGGAAGGTGTTGGTCGAGAAGCGGGAGTGCACCACCGCCAGCGCCGAGGCGATCCGCTCGTCGGTCAGGTCGGGGAAGAAGTGGTCGAGCTGGTCGGTGGTCAGCATGCCCTTGTAGACCAGCGTGCGGGAGGAGAGCGACGGGAAGTAGACGTCGGCCTCCTTCTCGGCACGCTTGCGCAGGCAGAAGGCCCGGCGCTCCAGCGCCATGCCCGAGATCCGTGCCTCGGCGCCGCCGACGAAGAGCTGCGCGAACGACGGCATCGTCGACCGGGCGGTGGACCCGAGACTGGAGTCGTCGACCGGCACGTCGCGCCAGCCGAGCACCGCCAGGCCCTCCTCGGCCGCGAGCTCCTCGATGCGGGCGCGGGTCTTGGCCGACTGCTCGGCGTCGGCGGGCAGGAACGCCGTGCCCACGGCGTACGCCCCCTGGGGCGGCAGCTCCACCCCGGCCACCTCGCGCAGGAACGCGTCGGGCACCTGGATCAGGATGCCGGCGCCGTCACCGGAGTTGACCTCGGCGCCCGCGGCGCCGCGGTGGTCGAGGTTGCGCAGCGCGGTCAGGCCGTGCGCGACGATCTCGTGGCTCGCCTCACCGCTGAGGGTGGACACGAAGGCGACGCCGCAGGCGTCGTGCTCGAAGCGTGGGTCGTAGAGCCCCTGGGGCGGCGGGAAGCCGGAGGTAGCGGGCACTGGCCCCTCCCGTCGTCGTCGGTCGCGCGCCGGAGGGAGCCGGCGCAGGTCGCGACCGTCTCTCTGGCACGTAGCAGTCGATGCCGGGGACGACGTTGGCCCTAGCGGGAGTTCAGGCTATCACCGCGGGGTCAGCGGCAGCGCGCGCTGCCTCGGTCGCGGACAGTGCCTCCGAGGGCCCGGAACTTCCAGGAGTAGCTGCCGTCGCCGAGCGTCATCACCAGGACGCCGAACTTGTCGGCGCGGAAGAACTGCGAGCCCTTGGCGTCGGTCCGCTTGCGATAGAGCGACTTGCCGCCGGTGCCGACCACGAAGCTCCGCAGACCGCTCTTGCGCATCTTGCCGTCGGCGTTCATCGCCGCGAACCGCTCGTAGTCGTGGTCGTGCCCCGCGAACGCGACGTCGGCGCCGCGCTTCTGCGCGATCCGCCAGAAGCGGGCGGTGGCGGCGTTGGAGCCGTGGGCGCCGCTGGAGTAGCGGGGGTAGTGGGTCACGATGGCCGAGCAGGCCGTCGGGTTGGCGTCCATCTTGGTGCGGAGCCACTCGCGCTGCTCGGCGCAGTCGATGTCGCCACACATCGAGTTGAGGAGGTAGATCCGCCAGGTGCCCACCTTGATCGACTTGTAGCCGGGCGCGCTGAGACCGAAGTAGCTGTAGTAGCCGGTCGCGCCGGGGGTGTTGTACTCGTGGTTGCCGGGCACCGGCCGGGTGATCCGCTTGAGCTTGCCCCAGGTCGGGTCGTAGGAGTCCTGGAAGTGCGACAGCTCGCCCTTTTCGTACTGCAGGTCGCCGACCGCGACCACCCGCTTGGGCTTGATCCGGGCGGCGAGCTTGGCGGTGGCGGCGTGCCGGCAGGTCTTGGCCGTCGTGGCGGCCCCGGGGCGGCAGGCGATGTCGCCGACCACCACGATCTTGGGGCCGGTGACGGCCGCGGCTCGAGGGGCGACGGCCGGGGGCGGCGGCGCGGTCGTCGAGGCCGCTCCGGCCACGGGAACGGGAGGCGCGGGCATCCGCGCCGTCGCGGAGGAGACCGGGAGCAGCAGCGCCAGCAGGACGGGCGCGGCGACCAGGGCCGTCGCCCGGGCCCGGGCACGCGCCAGCATCGTCGTCACGGCGTCGTCTCCCCCTCGTGCGCCCTGTCCCCGTCGCCAGGGTCCCCGTCGTCGGGGTCCCCGTCGTCCGTCGCCTCCGCGGGCTCGCCCGGGTCGGTAACAGCCCCCTCACGGTACACCGACTCCTCGCGGCCCGGACGGTTCCGGCCGGCCCACACGAAGTACGCCGCGGCGAGGGCGAACAGCACGAGCGAGGTCCACACGTTGAGCCGCAGCCCGAGGACGTCGTCCATCTCGACCGGGTCGATCCGCAGCATCTCGATCCAGCCGCGGCCGGCGGTGTAGGCCATCACGTAGAGCGCGAAGACCCGGCCGTGACCGAGGCGGAAGCGCCGATCGGCCCAGACGACGAAGAAGAACGCCCCCACTGCCCACAGCGCCTCGTAGAGGAACGTCGGGTGGTACGTCGCGACGTCGGCGTAGCCGGGCGGGCGGTGCGCCTCGTCGATCTCCAGCGCCCAGGGGAGGTCCGTGGGGCGGCCGAAGAGCTCCTGGTTGAAGTAGTTGCCGAAGCGGCCCATCGCCTGGGCGATCAGCACGCCCGGAGCCAGGGCGTCGAGCATCGGGAGCACCTTGATCCCCAGGCGCCGCGCTCCGATCACCACCCCGACCGCGCCGAGGGCGATGGCTCCCCAGATGCCGAGGCCGCCGTGCCAGACGTAGAGCGCCTCCCACGGGTTGCCATCCGCGCCGAAGTAGAGCTGCCGGTCGGTGATGACGTGGTAGAGCCGGCCGCCGACGATGCCGAACGGCACGGCCCACAGTGCGATGTCGGCGACCTCCTGGGGACGCCCGCCGCGAGCCACCCATCGCCGGTCGCCGATCCAGATCGCGACGATGATGCCCGCGATGATGCACAGCGCGTAGGCCCGGATCGGCACCGGCCCGAGCTGCCACACCCCCTGGCTGGGGCTGGGGATGCTCCACAGCACCGCGGCCAGCTGGTCGGTCGTCCGCTCACTCATCGCTCTGCTCCAGGTCGAAGTCCTCGGGGTGGTCGAGCAGGGCCGCCAGGTCCTCGGCCAGGTCGACGGGGCTGAAGCCCTGGGTCCAGACGACCGGCGAGCGGTCCTGGGCGTCGACGGCGACCAGCGGCGTGCCGTGGTCGACCTCGTAGCCGCCGCTGGGGAGCTTGCGGCCCTTCTCGATGGCCACCCCCATCGCCTCGGCGATCCGGGTGATCCGCGGCAGCGGGCCGGTCAGGCCGATGAAGTCGGGGGCGAACCGGTCGAGCCAGGCCCGGAGGGTCGCCTCGTCGTCGCGAGCGGGGTCGGTGGTGACCACCACGACGTCGAGCTGCGCGCGCTGCTCGTCGCTGAGCCGGGCCACCGCGGAGGCGACGTTGGCCATCGTCAGCGGGCAGATGTCGGGGCAGTGGGTGTAGCCGAAGAACACCAGCGTGAGCGGCTTGTCGGTGTCGGCCGCCAGGCTGAAGGGCTGCCCGCCGGTGTCGGTGAGCGGCAGGTCGGGGACGACGTACTGCTCGACCAGCAGCGCGCCGTGGAGGCCGTCGTCGTCGCCGCCGCGGATCGTGGCGACCGGCTCGGTGCCGCCGCCGCAGGCGGCGAGCGCCCCTGCGAGCAGCGACGCGGCGAGGCCGACCGACCACCGGCGGGCGAGGCGGGACCGGGGGCGCCGTGGTGGCCGCCCGGCAGACCGGACGTCAGGCACGCGCCAGGT
The DNA here is from genome assembly GCA_030432975.1 of Actinomycetes bacterium. Lineage (GTDB taxonomy): Bacteria > Actinomycetota > Actinomycetes > Propionibacteriales > Nocardioidaceae > Nocardioides. The sequence goes on along the minus strand of JAUILS010000001.1, from coordinate 11,870 downwards.
CTCCCCGGAGGGCTCCCCCGCGGCGCACGCCCTCGGCCAGCTCGGTGGTCAGCTGGGCCAGCCGCCGCACGCCGGCGGGCGGGTCGTCGGGGTGGTCGAGCAGCACCCGCACCAGGGCCGAGCCGACGATCACGCCGTCGGCGTAGGCCGCGATCTCGGCGGCCTGCGCGCCGGTGCTGACACCGAGGCCGACCCCGATGGGCAGGTCGGTGACCTCGCGGGTGCGGGCGACCAGCGGCGGCGCGAGGTCGCTGGTCGTGGCGCGTGCGCCGGTGACGCCCATGACGGCGGTGGCGTAGACGAAGCCGCGGCAGGCGGACGTGGTCATCGCCAGCCGCTCGTCGGTCGACGAGGGGGCGACCAGGAAGATCTTGTCGAGGTCGTGCCGGTCGGCCGCCTCGACCCAGCCGCTGCCGCTGTCGGGGGTGAGGTCGGGGGTGATCAGGCCCGCTCCCCCGGCGGAGGCGAGGTCGGCCGCGAAGCGCTCGACGCCGTAGCGCTCGACGGGGTTCCAGTAGGTCATCACCACGGTGGGCGTGCCGGTGGCGGCCACGGCCTCGACCGTGCGCAGCACGTCGCTGGTGCGGACCCCGCCGTCGAGGGCCTGCTGGGCCGCCGCCTGCACGGTCGGGCCGTCCATCACCGGGTCGCTGTAGGGCAGCCCGACCTCGATCACGTCGCAGCCGGCGTCGACCAGCACGCGGAGCGCCTCGATGCCGCCCGCGACCGACGGGAACCCGGCCGGGAGGTAGCCGACCAGGGCCGCCCGGCCCTCCTCGCGGGCCCGGGCGAAGGCGGGGGCGACGCTCACGAGACGTCCCCCTCGCCGCCGGTGGGCGCGGCGGCGCCGTCGAGCCCGAACCACTCGATGGCGGTGCCCATGTCCTTGTCGCCGCGACCGCTGAGGTTGACCAGGATGGTCGCCTCGGGGCCCTTCTCGGCCGCCAGCTCCTTGGCCAGGCGCAGCGCGCCGGCGAGCGCGTGGGCGGACTCGATGGCGGGGATGATGCCCTCGGTGCGGCTCAGCAGCGCCAGCGCGTCCATCGCCTCGGCGTCGGTGACCGGGTGGTAGGTCGCCCGCCCGCTCGCGGCGAGGTGGGCGTGCTGGGGGCCGACCCCGGGGTAGTCGAGGCCCGCGGAGATCGAGTGGCTCTCGATGGTCTGGCCGTCGTCGTCCTGCAGGACGTAGGTGCGGGCGCCGTGCAGGACGCCGCTGTCACCCGCGACGATGGTCGCGGCGTGCCGACCGGTGTCGACGCCGTCGCCCCCGGCCTCGTAGCCGTGGATCGCGACCTCGGGGTCGTCGAGGAAGGCCGTGAACAGGCCGATCGCGTTGCTGCCCCCGCCGACGCAGGCGGCCACCGCGTCGGGCAGCCGGCCGGTGAGCTCCAGGCACTGGGCCCGGGCCTCGTCGCCGATGCCGCGGGTGAAGTCGCGCACCATGCTGGGGAACGGGTGCGGCCCGGCCGCCGTGCCGAAGAGGTAGGCCGTGTGGTCGACGCTGGCGACCCAGTCGCGCAACGCCTCGTTGATGGCGTCCTTGAGCGTGGCGGAGCCGGAGTCGACCGGGACCACGGTGGCGCCGAGGAGGTTCATCCGCGCCACGTTGAGGGCCTGGCGCCGGGTGTCGACCGAGCCCATGTAGACCGTGCAGTCGAGGCCGAAGTAGGCCGCCGCGGTGGCGCTGGCCACGCCGTGCTGGCCGGCGCCGGTCTCGGCGATCACCCGGGTCTTGCCCATCCGCTTCGTGAGCAGGGCCTGGCCCATCACGTTGCGGATCTTGTGGGCGCCGGTGTGGTTGAGGTCCTCGCGCTTGAGCAGGATCCGGCAACCGGCGTGCTCGGCGAAGCGGGTGGCGTCGTAGAGCCGGCTCGGCACGCCGGCGTAGTCGCGCAGCACGGCCTCGAACTCGGCCACGAACGCCGGGTCGGCCATCGCCTCCTGCCAGGCGACCGTGAGCTCGTCGAGCGCGGCGACGAGCGCCTCGGGCATGAACCGCCCGCCGAAGTCGCCGAACCAGCCGCGCTCGTCGGCGTCGAAGCCGGTCATCGGGCACCTCCCGTGGCGGGGGCGGCAGGCAGGGCGCCGCGGGTCAGCCCGCTCATCGCCCGCACCGCTGCCGTGGGGTCGCCGTCGCGCACCAGCGCCTCGCCGACCAGCACCGCGCGGGCGCCCTCGTCGACGTAGCGCTGCACGTCGGCGGGGCCGCCGACGCCGGACTCGGCCACGGCGACCCGGTCGGCGGGCAGCTGCGGGGCCAGCCGGCCGAAGGTGTCGGGGTCGACGGCGAGCGTCTTGAGGTTGCGGGCGTTGACCCCGACGAGCTCGGCGCCGAGGGCCACCGCCCGCTCGGTCTCCGCCTCGTCGTGGACCTCGACCAGCACCTGCATCCCGAGCTCCCGCGCCTGGTCGTGGAGCCGCCGCAGCAGGTCGTCGTCGAGGGCGGCGACGATCAGCAGCACCAGGTCGGCGCCCGCGGCCCGGGCCTCGAGGACCTGGTAGGGATCGACCAGGAAGTCCTTGCGCAGCAGCGGGACGTCGACGGCGACCCGCACCGCTCGCAGGTCGTCGAGGCTGCCCCCGAAGCGTCGCTGCTCGGTGAGCACGCTGATCGCGGCCGCCCCGCCGGCGGCGTACGCCGTCGCGAGCGCGGCCGGGTCGGGGATGTCGGCGAGGTCGCCCTTGCTGGGGCTGCGCCGCTTGACCTCCGCGATCACGCTCGAGCCCGGCGCACGCAGCGCGGGCATCGGGTCGCGGGGCGGGTCGACGTCGGCGAGCGCGGCGCGCAGGTCGGCCTCGGTCGTCGCGGCCCGCCGCTGCGCGAGGTCGGCGCGCACGCCGACGACGATCTCGTCGAGCACGGACACGGGTCGGTCCTCCGGGCGGGTCGGAAGCGGCAGGGGGCGGCCCCAGCATCCCACGCGGCACCAACGCGGATACGCGTGACCCGAGGGGTGGGCGCTGTGTAGCCTCCCCCGCAACGGGGGCCGAAGCCACTCGGCCCGGGAATCGGAAGGCATCGTCCATGAGCGACCAGGCACCACCTCCCCCTCCGCCGCCGGAAGGCGAGCCGCCCCCGGGCTCGGGCTACGGCCAACCGCAGCCGGGACAGCCCCAGCCCGGTCAACCGCAGTACGGCCAGCCCCCGCCGGGACAGCCGGCCTACGGGCAGCCGGCGTACGGCCAGCCTGCCTACGGGCAGCCCGGTGCCGCGCCGGTCAACACCCAGAAGGCCACCTGGGCGCTGGTCCTCGGCATCCTGAGCCTCGTCTGCTGTGGCTTCTTCACCGGCATCCCGGCGATCATCATGGGCCGCAACGCCAAGGCAGAGCTCGAGGCCGCCGGCCAGTCCGGCAGCACCGCCAACATCGGCATGATCCTCGGCATCATCGGCACCGCGCTGAGCGTGCTGGGCTTCCTGTTCGCGATCGTGACGGGGTCGTTCTCGGCCTCGGTCGGGGGCTGACCCCGCCTCGCCCGTCGACGAGGGCCCGGACCGACACGGTCCGGGCCCTCGTCACGGGTGGGTCAGGAGTGCAGCCAGGCGCCCTGCGGGGTGTTGCGCACCACCATGAACACGATCGCCACGGCGAACAGGGTGTAGGCCGGCCACGGACGTCGCACGAAGGCCGGCTGGTAGCGCTCGCCCCGCCACGCGCTGCGTAGCCAGGCCACGAACACCCAGGCGATGAACGGCAGCGACGCGAAGAACAGCAGGTTCGACGACGCGGCGGCGCCGAGGTCGAGATGGGTGAGGTCGTTGACGGCGCGCAGGCCGCCACAGCCGGGGCAGTCGATGCCGAACAGCAGGCGGGAGGGGCAGAAGCCCCAGCTGCCGGAGACGTGCGGGTCGCGCAGGTGCACCGCGACCGTCGCCGCGCCCAGCACCACCAGGCTCTGGACCGGCGCCCGCAGCAGCTGCCCCCGCGTCGGGGCGGGCAGCGCGAGAGCGGGCTCGACGGCGGTCATCGGCTCAGGAGTTCATGCCCATCTTGGCCATCACGGCGAACACCGGGAGCGCCAGGACCGTCACCACGACGCCGACCCAGAACAGCGTCATGTTGACCGGGGAGAGGATCAGTCCCACCCCGCCGATCACGAAGCCGACCATCCCGAGGATCACGCCGGTCCATGCCGCGGGGGTGCTGCCGTGGTGAGCGCTCATGGGGCGGGGTCTCCTCCTCGCTGGGGCCGGTCGGACGGTCGCCGCCGGTCGGTGGCCGTCAGTCTATTCACTCCTCGCCCGCTGTCGGGTCACGACCCTCGTCCAGGGCGCGCCACAGGTCGCGACCACTGACCTCCTCGTCCGCGTCCTGGCCGGGTCGATCCGGCGCCGGCCGGTTCTGGACGGGTCGCTCCGGGGCGGGTCGGTCCTGGGTCAGGGCGGCCGCGGTCGCCGGGGCGTCGTACCTGCGACCCATCTCGGGCCAGCCCGGCGCGAGGCTAACGCCGGCCACGGCGGCGCCCAGGGCGACCAGGGCTCCCGCGCCGGCCAGGGCGTACCACCCGGTGGCGTGCGTGCTGACGTCGGCGGCCCCGAGCGCGGCGGCGTCGTCGGCGAGGGTGGCGGGCACCGTGCCCCACGCCCAGGCCCAGGCCGCCAGCACCCCCGCGGCGGCGAGAGCGGCCAGCCCCGCGAGCGCCCGCCGGAGTCGGCCCCGGGTCACCAGCAGCGCCCCCCACGCCGCGAGGCAGACCAGGCCGAGCGCCGCCGCCAGCGGCACCTGGCCAACGGTGTCGGCCAGGCCCGCGACCGGAGCCAGGTCGAGGGCCTCGTCGTAGGCGAACCACGGCCGGTTGGCCGCCAGCGTCGCCAGCCCGCTGCCACCGAGCCCGGCCAGCACCACTGGGCCGAACCACCGGCGCCCGGGCGCGTCAGCCCGCACCGGACCCCTCGTCGGCCGGGCCGCGGAGCAGGTCGGCGTCGAAGCAGGTGCGCGCACCGGTGTGGCACGCGGGCCCCTCCTGGTCGACCCGCACCAGCAGCGTGTCGCCGTCGCAGTCGAGGCGCACCTCCTTGACCCACTGACGGTGCCCGGAGGTGTCGCCCTTGCGCCAGTACTCCTGGCGGCTGCGGCTCCAGAACGTCACCCGGTCGGAGCCGAGCGTGCGGGCCAGCGCCTCGTCGTCCATCCAGCCCAGCATCAGCACCTCGCCGGTGTCGTGCTGCTGCACCACCGCGGGGACGAGCCCGTCGGCGGTGCGGGTCAGCCGGGCGGCGATCGCGGGGTCGAGGTCGGTCACGCCGGCCATTATCGCGATCCGGCCGGGTCGCCGTGCTGGGCGGTCCACGAGGCGTGCAGGCCGGCGTAGACGCCGGGCTGGGCCACCAGCTCGGCGTGCGGGCCGCGCTGCACCACGCGGCCGCCGTCGACCACGACGACCTCGTCGGCCTTCTCGGCGGTGGAGAGCCGGTGGGCGATGGTCACCGACGTGCGCCCGCGCATCAGCTGCTCCAGGGCCCGCCCGAGCCGCATCTCCAGCGCCGGGTCGACGGCGCTGGTGGCCTCGTCGAGCACCAGCAGGTCGGGGTCGGCGAGCTGGGCGCGCAGCAGCGCCACCAGCTGGCGCTCCCCGGCCGAGAGCGACTCGCCCCGCTGCCCGACCCGGGTGTCGAGCCCCCGCGGGAGCCCGGCCAGCCAGTCGCCCAGCCCCAGCTCGGCCGCGGCGGCCTCCAGCGCGGCGTCGTCGGCATCGAGCCGGCCGTAGCGCAGGTTGGCCCGCAGCGTGTCGTCGAAGAGGAACCCCTCCTGCGGCACCAGCACCACCGAGCGCCGCAGGGCGCCCCCGCGGATCTCGCGGACGTCGACCCCGTCGAGGCGGACGACCCCGGCCGACGGGTCCATCAGCCGCGTGAGCAGCTTGGCGAAGGTCGACTTGCCCGACCCGGTCTCCCCCACGATCGCGACCCGGGTGCCGGCGGCGAGGTGCAGGGTGACGTCGTGGAGCACCGGCGGGCCGCCGGGGTAGGCGAAGGTGACCCCCTCGAACCGCACGTCGAGGGGTCCGCGGGGCAGGTCGTGGCCGGTCTCGCCCGGGTCGACGAGGTCGGCCGGCGTCTCGAGGATGCCGATCACCCGGCGCCAGCCCGCCAGGGCGTTCTGGGCGTCGGTGAGGATCTGGGTGCCCATCTGGACCGGCCCGACGAAGAGCGTGACCAGGAACGCGAACGCGAGGATCCGGCCGGCGGTCAGCTCGCCGGCCAGCCCCAGCTGGATGCCGATCACGATCACCCCCGCGTTGGCCAGGCCCGCCGAGATGCCGCCGAGGGAGAACGAGAACGCCGTCAGGCCCTGGGCGCGGGTGCTGGCGGCCTGGTGCGCCGCGACGGCCTCGTCGATGCGGCGCTGGGTGCGCGCCTCGATGGCGTAGGAGCGGACCACCGCCGCGCCCACCACGGGCTCGGAGATCGCCGACAGCATCGCCCCGACCTGCCGGCGTACGGTGGCGTAGGCGGCGGTGAGCCGGCGCTGGAAGAAGCGCAGCGACAGGAACAGCGGGGCGAAGCAGACCCAGACCACCACGGTCAGCTGCCAGCTGTAGACCGCCATCACGACGGTGGCCACCGCCATCTGGCCGAGGCTGACGATGAAGAGCAGCCCGCCGAAGACCAGGAACTGGCTGACCTGGTCGACGTCGCTGGTCACCCGGGCGACCAGGGCGCCCCGGCGCTCGGTGTTCTGGGTGAGCAGCGGCAGGTCGTGGACGTGGCGGAATGCCTTCGTGCGGAGCGTGGCGAGACCGCGCTCGGAGGTGCTGAAGAGGCGGCTGGTCATGAGGTACGACGCCACGCCGGTGACCGCGATCGCGGCGGCCGCGGCCAGCCCCATCAGCACGGTGAACCGGACGTCGGGGCCCCCGGCGGCGCCGAGGCCGTGGTCGAGCGTCTGCTGCACGGCGACCGGCACCACCACCTGGCCCACGGCCGCGAGGACCGCCAGCAGCAGCGTCGTGCGGAAGCCCTCGGTCAGCTCGGGCGAGAAGCGGATGCCGCGGCGGATGGTCTCGAGGGCGGCGATGTCCTCGCCGGTGTCCATCCGGGTGCCGGAGGGCGAGACCGTGCTCATGGGCGGGCCTCCTCGGGGGTGCCGGGGGTGCCGGGGGTGACCGGCCCGGCGGGCTCGTCGGAGAGGGGGTGCTCCTGCTCGTAGGCGTTGACGAGGCGGGCGTAGGCCGGATTGCGGGCGAGCAGGGCGGCGTGGGTGCCCCGGTCGGCGATACGGCCGTCGGCGAGGAAGACCACCTCGTCGGCCAGGGAGATCGTGGCCTTGCGGTAGGCCACCACGACGAGCGTCGTGTCGGGAGCGGCTGCCTCGTCGTCGGAGGTGCCATCGGACCCGCCGTCGCGGCGGAGCGCAGCGAGGATGCGCGCCTCCACCTCCGGGTCGACGGCCGACGTGGCGTCGTCGAGGACCAGCAGCCGTGGCCGGCGTACCAGCGCGCGGGCGAGGGCCAGACGCTGGCGCTGCCCGCCGGAGAGCGAGGTGCCGCGCTCGCCCAGCCTGGTGTCGAGGCCGTCGGGCAGCGCCGCGACGAAGCCGTCGGCCTGCGCGGTGCGCAGCGCGTGCCAGACGGCCTCGTCGGAGACCGCGGCGCCGAGCGCGACGTTGCCGCGGACGGTGTCGTCGAAGACGAAGGCCGTCTGCGGGACGACGGCCAGCGTGCCGGCCAGCTCGCCGCGGGCGAGGTCGCGCAGGTCGACGCCGTCGACGGTGACGGCGCCGGAGTCGGGGTCGACCAGCCGGGCGAGCAGGCTGGTGAGCGTGCTCTTGCCCGAGGCGGTTGCGCCCACCAGGGCCACGGTGCGACCGGGCTCGACGACCAGGTCGAGGTCGCGGAGCAGGGTCTGGTCGTCGGCATGGGAGTAGGAGAGCCCGGCGACCTCCAGCCGCGCCCCGCGGTCGGGGTGCGGGAACGACCGGTCGCCGTACGCCATCTCGCCCGTGGCCCCCAGCACGGCGCGCACCCGGTCGAAGCCCACCACGCTGCGCGGGAACTCCCCCAGCAGCCACCCGAGGGAGCGGATCGGGAAGGAGACGATGGTGAGGAGGTAGGCGACCGTGACCACGTCGCCGGGCTCGGTGGCGCCGGACAGCACCCGGCTGACGCCGACGGCGAGCACCACCAGGACGCCGAGGTTGGGCAGCGCCGCGAGGGTCGGGTCGAACGCCGCGCGGATGCGGCCGGCCCGGATGTTGACGTCGCGCAGCTCGAGAGCCTTCGCGGCGAAGCGCTCGGTCTCCTCCGGCTCCCGGCCGAGCGTCTTGACGACCATGGCGCCGTCGAAGGACTCGTGGGCGATCTCGCTGACCTCGCCGCGCAGCGCCTGCGCGCGGGTCATCAGCGGCGAGGTGAAGTGCTGGTAGATGAGGTTGGTCGCCACCACCGCGGGGAAGACGAGCAGCCCGACGACGGCCATCACCACGTCGGCGGCCAGCATCTGGGCCACCGCGATCACCATCATCGCGATGGTGCCGACCGCCATCGGCAGCGGCGCGATCGGCCCCCAGGCCGCCTCGACGTCGGAGCTCGCGGTGGAGAGCAGCTGCCCCGTCGGGTGCCGCTGGTGCCAGGCCATCGGGAGGGCGAGGTACTGACGGGTGACGGCGCGCCGGTCGTGGGCCTGCATGCGGTACTGCATGACGCCGGCGCCGAGCCGCCGCGCGACGATGCCGACGGCCCGCAGCATGGCCACGCCGACGAACAGGGCGACCACCGTCCAGAGCACCCCCGTCCCGACCTCGCCGTCGCGGAACGCCGGGACGATCGCGTGGTCGGTGGCCCAGCCGAGCACCCAGGCGTCGGCCACCGTGAGCGCCCCGAACAGCACGCTGCCGAGCGTCGACGCCGCGAACACCCACCGCTCTCGCCGGATCGCCACCCCCAGGACGGCGAAGCCGCGCCGCGTCGTCGACCGGCTCCGCCCCCTGCTCACCCGCGCTCCCGTCTCCTCGTGTCGTCGTCTGTCTCCGCCCGGCCCCGTCCGGCGGTCCGGTCCCTCGAGTCGCAACCCCACCGACTTGCCAGGCTATTCCGCGCCACGCGCACCCGACCGCCGACACCCTTCAGGTTGACCCGGCAGAAGCTCAGGTTGACCCGGCAGAAGTTCAGGTTGACCCGGCAGAAGTTCAACCCCGACACCCGAGGATCTGCCGGGTCAACCCGAAGATCTGCCGGGTCAACCCGAAGATGTGCCGGGTCAACCCGAAGATCTGCCGGGTCGACCTAGCGGGTGGGGTGGCCGGCGGCGGAGAGGGCCGCCTTGACCTCGCCGATCGACACGGTGCCGAAGTGGAAGACGCTGGCGGCGAGGACGGCGTCGGCGCCGGCCTCCACGGCAGGCGGGAAGTGCTCGGCGGCGCCCGCGCCGCCGGAGGCGACGACCGGGACGCTGACCTCACGGCGTACGGCGCGGATCAGTTCGACGTCGAACCCGTCGCGGGTGCCGTCGGCGTCCATCGAGTTGAGCAGCACCTCGCCCACGCCCAGCTCGGCTGCGCGCACGACCCACTTCAACGCGTCGAGCCCGGCGGACTTCCGGCCGCCGTGGGTGGTGACCTCGAAGCCGGAGGGTGTCCCGCTCGCCCGGCGGGCGTCGAGCGACAGCACCAGCACCTGGCTGCCGAAGCGGTCGGCGATCTCGGCGACCAGCTCGGGCCGGTGGATCGCCGCGGTGTTGACCGACACCTTGTCGGCGCCGGCGCGCAGCAGCCGGTCGACGTCGTCGACCGACCCGACCCCTCCCCCGACGGTGAGCGGGATGAACACCTGCTCAGCGGTGCGGGACACGATCTCCATCGTCGTCGCCCGGCCCTGGTGGGAGGCCGAGATGTCGAGGAAGGTCAGCTCGTCGGCGCCCTCGGCGTCGTAGCGCCGGGCCAGCTCGACGGGGTCGCCGGCGTCGCGGAGGTTCTCGAAGTTGACCCCCTTGACCACCCGGCCGGCGTCGACGTCCAGACACGGGATCACGCGTACGGCGAGGCTCACGACGACCGTCCACCGGGCAGGGTCAGCGCCAGCGCCTCGGCGAGCGTGAACCGCCCTTCGTAGAGCGCGGTGCCGATGATCGCCCCCTCGACGCCCTCGGCCACCAGCCCCTGGAGCGCCTCGAGGTCGGCCAGCTCGGTGATGCCGCCCGAGGCGACCACCGGCCGGTCGGTGGCGGCGCACACGGACCGGAGCAGGTCGAGGTTGGGCCCCTGGAGCATGCCGTCCTTGTTGACGTCGGTGACGACGTAGCGCGCGCACCCCTCCGCGTCGAGCCGGGTGAGCACCTCGAACAGGTCGCCGCCCTCCCGTGTCCACCCCCGCGCCGCGAGCGTGCGGCCCCGCACGTCGAGCCCGACCGCGACCCGGTCCCCGAACCGCGCGATCGCCTCGGCACACCAGGCGGGCTCCTCCAGGGCGGCGGTCCCGATGTTGACCCGACGGCAGCCGGTGGCCATCGCGGCCTCCAGCGACTCGTCGTCACGGATGCCGCCGCTCATCTCGACGTCGATGTCGAGCCGGCCGACGATCTCGGCCTGGAGCTCGCGGTTGTGGCCGCGCCCGAAGGCGGCGTCGAGGTCGACGAGGTGGATCCACTCCGCCCCCGCCTGCTGCCAGCGCAGCGCCGCCTCGACGGGGTCGCCGAACCGCTTCTCGGAGCCGGCCACCCCCTGGACCAGCTGGACGGCCTGGCCGCCGGCGATGTCGACGGCGGGCAGCAGCTCGAGGTAGGGCTGGTCGTCGGGCTGAGACACGGGGCTCCTTCGGTCGGCGGTCACAGGCTCTGCACCCAGCTGCGCAGCAGGGCGGCACCGGCGTCGCCGGACTTCTCGGGGTGGAACTGGGTGGCGGACAGCGGGCCGTTCTCGACGGCCGCGACGAAGCGGTCGCCGCCGTGCTCGGCCCAGGTCACCAGCGGCGGGCGGGTGCGGTCGTTGGTCACCAGCGTCCAGTCGCGCACGGCGTAGGAGTGCACGAAGTAGAACCGCTCCCCCTCGATGCCCGCGAACAGCCGCGACCTCTCAGGGACGGCCACGGTGTTCCAGCCCATGTGCGGGACGACGGGGGCGTGCAGTCGCTCGACCACACCCGGCCACTCGTCGCACCCGGCGGTCTCGACGCCGTGCTCGACGCCGCGCGAGAAGAGCACCTGCATGCCGACGCAGATGCCCAGGACCGGCCGGCCACCGGACAGGCGTCGGCCGATGATCTCCGGGCCGTGGACGGCGCGCAGCCCGGCCATGCAGGCGGCGTAGGCCCCGACGCCGGGCACGACGAGACCGTCGGCGGCCTCGGCGACGGCGCGCTCGGACGTGAGCGTGACGGTGGCGCCGGCGCGCTCGAGCGCGCGCACGGCGGAGCGGAGGTTCCCCGACCCGTAGTCGAGGACGGCGACCTGCGTCATGACCCGGTCGTCACAGCCTTCTCAGAGCGTGCCCTTGGTCGACGGCACACCCGTCTCCCGCGGGTCGTGGGCGACCGCGTCGCGGAACGCCCGCGCGAAGGCCTTGAACTGCGCCTCGACCAGGTGGTGCGGGTCGCGGCTGGACAGCACCCGCACGTGCAGCGCGATCTGCGCCTGGAAGGCCAGCGTCTCGAAGACGTGACGGGTCAGCGAGCCGAGGTAGTCGCCGCCGATGGCGACGTACTCCTGCCCCTCGGGCTCGCCGGTGTGGACGCAGTAGGGGCGCCCGGAGACGTCGACGGCGCACTGCACCAGCGCCTCGTCGAGCGGCACGAGGGCGTCGCCGAACCGACGGATGCCGGCCTTGTCGCCGAGGGCCTCCCGCAGCGCCTGCCCGAGCACGATGGCGGTGTCCTCGACGGTGTGGTGGGCGTCGATGTGGGTGTCGCCCTCGGTCTCGACGACGAGGTCGACCAGC